>NZ_JBQENS010000001.1:0-454178 GCF_052044465.1 Pseudomonas sp. 22490
TGGTACCGCGAAGCAGCCGCCTTGGCCAAGCCCGATACTCTGCGGCCCTGGGGCCGTATCGTCGAGCTTTACAGCAAGGCAGTGGAGCGTGGCCACTGGAAGGCCATGCATAACTTGGCGAACCTCTATCGTACCGGTTGGCCGGGAGGTGTGGAGAAGGACACTCAGAAAGCTCTAGACCTTTACCAGAAAATGATCGATCTGAAGATTCCTCAAGGTTTCTATAATATGGGGGCAATGATCGGTAATCGTGCCGGGGTCAAGAATCCTGCAACTGACGGACTTACTTTTCTTGATAAGGCTGCTAGCCTAGGAAATCCGCCGGCGCTAACCGAACTAGGTAAGCTTTATATATATGTGGCCAAAAAAAAGGATTTGGGGTTGGCGTATACTCACTGTGCTGCTAGCCAGGGCTATGCGCCGGCTAATTATGAGTTGGGAGCGTATTACAAGATAGTGGAGCACAATTTCCCAAAGGCACTGGTTTATTATCAGGCGTCAGTCTCTCAGGGGGGCAAGAGCGCGGCTTTTTTCCTATCACGAGTCTTCGGAAGTGAGACTCCTCCTGCAAGTGCAATGTGGTACGCCCCCGACGAAAAGTTGCAAGAAGCGTATTATTCAATCTACAAAAAGCTTGAGGCCGACCCTGACTTACGTTTCCCCCATCTGATAGAAGACCATCCTCTGCCTCCTCACCCCACCCAGGGCTACGACGCGGACCACCCAGACTGGAAGCCGGAGCGGTAAGTACGCGAGGCGTGGGCCAGAACGACGTCCAAGGTTTCCAGCGGCAGGCCAGGCGGCAAATGCTACATCTGCACGGCCCGCAAACGCTCCTCGGCCTGGCGGGCGAGCATCCGCAGCAGCGGAGCGAGGGTGTGCGGCGGGGTTTCGTCGGCGCGGGTGATGGCGTAGAGGGTGACCGGGAAGGCCGGGCTTAATGGGCGGATCGCGGTGCTGTGCGGGTCGGCGCCGAGGGCGGTGAAGGGATCGACCAGCGCCAGGCCCGCCCCAGCCTCCACCAGGGCGCGGGCGAGGGCGTAGGTCTGCACGGCGATCTTCACCTGCGGCGGTGGCTCCACGGCGCTGAGGTAATCCTCCAGGCGGGCGAACAGCGGGTCGGCGGTGGACAGCCCGATCAGCGCTTCGCCGGCCAGCCCGGCCAGGCTCAGCGGCTGCCGGCGTTCCGCTTCGGGCCAGTGTTCGCGCGGCGCCAGGGCCACCAATACGCCGCTGGCGATGGCTTCGCCGCGCAGGCCGGGGTGTTCCGGCTGCTTCAGGCTCAGGGCCAGGTCCAGTTCGCGCATCAGCAGGCCCTGCACCAGCTCGCGCGAATGCAAGGTGGCCAGTTCGCAGCCGCTCTGCGGATAGCGCGCGCTCCATTCGCCGATCGCCCGCGGCAGCAGCGACAGCGCCAGGGCCGGGGTGGCGCCGATGCGCAGGCTGTGGCCCGGCTGGCGCCGCAGGTTCTGCGCCAGGCGCCGCACCGCCTGCAGGCTATCGCTGAGCTTGGCCACTTCGCGCTCCAGTTCCAGCGCTTCCGGAGTCGCCAGCAGCTTGCCGCGCACTCGCAAGAACAGCGGGAAGCCCAGTTGCTGCTCGGCGTGCTGCAGGACCTTGCTCACCGCCGGTTGGGACACATGCAGCAACTGTGCGGCGCCGCTGACCGAGCCAGCCTGGCGGATCGCCTGGAACACTTCGATATGGCGGAGCTTCATCGGCGCGATCCCATAACCTGGATTTATACCCTGGCCATCTTTATTCATTGTCCTACCGCTGTCATCCGCGCCTATCGTCGAAGCCCTGGAAAACACCTGGATAACGATTGTCATGGCTCAGCGGGTTTGCATCATCGGCGCCGGCGTGGTCGGCCTGGCCACGGCCTACGCCCTGGTTCGCGAAGGATTCGACGTGACCCTGGTGGAAGCGCGCGAGCGGGGCGGGCTGGAAACCAGCTACGCCAATGGCGGGCAGTTGTCCTATCGCTACGTGGCGCCATTGGCCGACAGCGGCGTGCCGGCCCAGGCGCTCGGCTGGCTGCTGCGCAACGATGCGCCGTTGCGCCTGCGGCCGCGTCTTGATCCGGCGCAGTGGCGCTGGCTGCTGGGCTTCCTCGCGGCCTGCCGCGGCTCGCTGAACCGCCGCAATGCCGCGCACCTGCTGCGCCTGGCATTGCTCAGCCAGCGCACCCTGCAGGACTGGCGCGAGGAGGATGGCCTCGATGGCTTCGACTGGCGGCGCAACGGCAAGCTGGTGGCGTTTCGCCAACCGGCCAGCTTTGCGCGGGCCCGCCAGGGCCTGGCCGATCCCTCGGCGCAATTCGTCCTGTCCACCGCCGAGTGCCGCGAGTTGGAGCCGGCCCTGTCCGACGCGCCCTTCGTCGGCGGCATCCACACGCCGGACGAGGAGGTCGCCGACTGCCATGCCTTCTGCGTGCAACTTGCCGAGCGCTTGCAGGCTTCCGGACATTGCCGGCAACTGCATGGCCGCAGGGTGACGAAGATCGTCGAGGGCGGCGCGGCGGTGCGTGGCGTCGAGGTCGGCGGCGATCTCATCGAGGCCGATCATGTGGTGCTGGCCGCCGGCTACCGCAGCGCTGAATTGATGCTGCCGGGCCTGCGCCTGCCGCTATACCCGCTCAAGGGCTATAGCCTGACCCTGCCGGTCGGCGCGCAGCACCGCGCGCCGGATACCAGCATCACCGATTACGACCGCAAGATCGTCTACGCGCGAATCGGCGAGCGGCTGCGGATCGCCGCGATGGTCGACATCGTCGGCTTCGACCCCGGCCTCGAGCCCGCGCGCCTGGCACTGCTGCGCCAGCAGGCGCGAGACACGTTCCCGCAGGGCGGCGATTTCGACGCCGCCGTCGAATGGGCCGGCATGCGCCCGGCCACGCCCACCGGGGTACCGCTGGTGGGCAACGGCGGCTACCGCAACCTCTGGCTCAACCTCGGCCACGGCGCGCTCGGCTTCACCCTGGCCTGCGGCAGCGGGCGCCTGCTGGCCGAGCAGATCGGCCGCCGCCCGCCGAGCATCGATACCTCTGGCCTGCTTCCGCGCGGCGCGCTGGCTGGCTGAATTCCCCTCGACCTGGAGCACTCCCATGGAACCGACCCGTATCGCCACCAACGACCGCCTGTCCGCCGCGGTCTGCTTCGACGCCCTGGTATTTCTTTCCGGCCAGGTGCCGGGCCAGGCCGAGGATATCCATGGCCAGACCCGCGAGGTGCTGGCGAAGATCGACGCGCTGCTGGCCGAGGCCGGGTCGCGCAAGGAGCGTATCCTCAGCGCGACCATCTACCTGAAGGACATCGCCCGCGATTTCGCCGCCCTGAACGAGGTCTGGACCCAGTGGTTGCCGACCGGCCAGGCGCCCAGCCGGACCACCGTCCAGGCGGAGCTGGCGCGTCCGTCGGTGCTGGTGGAGATCACCGTGGTGGCGGCCAGGGGCTGACTTACTTTCCATAGCCATAAGAAAAAAGAGGCAGAACCTCCGATGAAAATCCTTGTATCCAGCACTCTCGCACTCTCCCTGTCGCTCGCCATCGGCGCCGCGCAGGCCGAGGAACTCAGCGGCACCCTGAAGAAGGTTGCCGACAACGGCACGATAACCCTGGGTTATCGCGATGCCTCGGTGCCTTTCTCCTACCTTGGCGATAACAGCGGCCAGCCCATGGGCTATTCGGTGGAACTGGCCGACAAGGTGGTGGAGCGGCTCAAAAGCACCCTCGGCAAGCCGGAACTCAAGGTGAAGTACAACCTGGTCACTTCGCAGACCCGTATCCCTCTGGTGCAGAATGGCACCGTCGACCTGGAGTGCGGCTCCACCGGGGTCACCGCCGAGCGGCAGAAACAGGTGGCGTTCTCCTACGGCTTCATCTACGTCAAGGGCCAGTTGCTGACCCGCAAGGACAGCGGCATCGCCCACTTCGACGACCTCAAGGGCAAGAACGTGGTGACCACCGCCGGCACCACCAACGAGCGCTACCTGAAGAACTACAACGCCGAACACAAGCTGGGGATGAACGTGGTCAGCGCCAAGGACCACGGCGAAGCCTTCCAGATGCTGCAATCGGGTCGCGCGGTGGCCTTCTACATGGACGATGCGCTGCTCTACGGCGAACGCGCCAAGGCGCGCCAGCCGCACGACTGGGTGGTGGTCGGCGAGCCGCAATCGCGGGAGATCTACAGCTGCATGGTGCGCAAGGACGACCCGCAGTTCCTTGCCCTGGTCAACGAGACCCTGGCCGGGCTGTATCGCTCGGGCGAGATACAGGGCATCTACCAGCGCTGGTTCCAGCAGCCGATCCCGCCCAAGGGGTTGAACCTGGAGTTTCCCATGACCGCGGAGCTGAAGGCGATCCTCGAGAACCCCACCAGCGATCCGGTGCAGTGAGCGTCTAGCGCTGCAGGCCGAGGTGGCGGATCGACGGCGTCGGCGCGTCCAGGCGCGACCAGACGTCGTCGGCCAGTTCGGCCGGATAGAACGACGGCAGGCCAGGCAGTTCGTCGCGGGCGATCCAGCCGACCTCGCGGATATCG
Source organism: Pseudomonas sp. 22490 (assembly GCF_052044465.1). Lineage (NCBI taxonomy): Bacteria > Pseudomonadati > Pseudomonadota > Gammaproteobacteria > Pseudomonadales > Pseudomonadaceae > Pseudomonas > Pseudomonas sp. 22490. The sequence goes on from NZ_JBQENS010000001.1 coordinate 4,546, forward strand.
AACTCGTCGCCGCCCAGGCCCTTCAGGTTGGCCAGGGTCGGCTCGCCACGCCAGGCGTCGATGCGGTAGAACAGCTCCATGTGGAAGCGCCCGGCGGCGGGTTCGGCGAATTCGCGCACGTAGACCAGCGGGCCGACGTCCACCCGCAGGCCGGTCTCCTCGAAAAACTCGCGCCGGACGGTATCCTTCGTCGATTCGTCGCATTCCGACTCGAAGCCGCCGCCGGGCGGAATCCAGTAGATGTCGCCGCCGACCTCGTGGCGGACCAGCAGGATGCGTTGCTCCACCACCAGCAGGCCGGCGGCGCGGATACGGTGTCGCAAGGCCTCGGCCATGCTCGTTCTCCCGGCGCCAGGCGCCGTTGCTTGGATTGATGGTTTCCCCTCTACCGGGGCGGACATGAAAGCCGCTCGGTTTTTTTCCCGGCGCCGAAGTATCATGCGCGGCAGAGCAAAGGACGGGCCCCGCTGTCGACGTTTGCGCCGGGGGCCGAACACATCGCCTCGGGAGCGCATCATGCTAGTTCTGTATCCGGAAATTAAACCCTACGCTCGCCACGAGCTGGCCGTCGACGAACCGCATGTGCTGTATGCCGACGAAAGCGGTTCGCCGGACGGACTGCCGGTCGTCTTCGTCCACGGCGGCCCCGGCTCCGGTTGCGATGCCCTGTCGCGCCGCTTCTTCGATCCCAACCTCTACCGTATCGTCACCTTCGACCAGCGCGGTTGCGGCCGTTCCACGCCCCACGCCAGCCTGGAGAAGAACAGCACCTGGGAGCTGGTGGCGGACATGGAGCGCCTGCGCGAGCACCTGGGTATCGAGAAGTGGGTGCTGTTCGGCGGTTCCTGGGGCTCGACCCTGTCGCTGGCCTACGCGCAGACCCATCCCGAGCGGGTCCATGCGCTGATCCTGCGCGGCATCTTCCTCTGCCGTCCGCAGGACATCCACTGGTTCTACCAGGAAGGCGCCAGCCGCCTGTTCCCCGACTATTGGGAAGACTATGTCGCGCCGATCCCGCCGGAAGAGCGCGGCGACCTGCTGGCGGCCTTCCACAAGCGCCTGACCGGTAGCGACCAGATCGCCCAGATGCACGCTGCCAAGGCCTGGTCGACCTGGGAGGGCCGCACCGCCACGCTGCGCCCCAACCCCATGGTGGTGGACCGCTTCACCGAGCCGGGCAGGGCGCTGTCGATCTCGCGCATCGAGAACCACTTCTTCGTCAACCAGGGCTTCCTCAGGCCCAACCAGTTGCTCGAGGACATGCACCGCATCGCCCATCTGCCTGGCGTGATCGTGCATGGCCGCTACGACGCCATCTGTCCGCTGGACAATGCCTGGGCCCTGCACCAGGCCTGGCCGAACAGCGAACTGCAGATCATCCGCGACGCCGGGCATACCGCCAGCGAGCCGGGGATAGTCGATGCGCTGGTGCGCGCCACCAACGAGATCGGCCGGCGACTGCTCGACCTGCCGCCGGAGGCCGAATGAAGGCATTGCTGCAGCGCGTCGGCGCGGCTCGGGTGGAGGTTGGCGGCGAAATCGTCGGCTCCATCGATCGCGGCCTGCTGGTGCTGGTCGGGGTCGAGCCCGAGGATGGCGAGCGTTGCGCGGCGAAGATGCTGCACAAGCTGCTCAACTACAGGGTGTTCGGCGACGACGAGGGCAAGATGAACCGGTCCTTGCTGGACGTGCAGGGCGGCTTGCTGCTGGTCTCGCAATTCACCCTGGCGGCGAACACCCGCAGCGGACTGCGTCCGAGCTTCTCCAGCGCGGCGCCGCCGGCGCAAGGAGAGACGGTGTTCGAGCACCTGGTGAAACTGGCGCGGGAGGCCTATCCGCAGGTGGCGACCGGGCGTTTCGGCGCCGACATGCAGGTGCACCTGGTCAACGACGGGCCGGTGACCTTCCTGCTGGAGAGTTGATCGGCGTCGAGGGGATTGTCCCCAAGGTGCTTCAGGGAGGGATGGCGGGGCCGGAACGGTGAATTTTTGTGACAGATACATGGCCTTTTGTCACAACCTCGGTGCATCATCCGCACGCCGATTTCATGCTGTACAGGACAGGCCGGCCGGCATCCCGATGCCGGGCGGGGCGTCCTGCAACCCAATGGACGGGAATCATTCCGCCCGGGCAGGGTCGGAACCTCTGGGGTCGCTAGCCGACGAGCGGCATGCCCCCTGGTTTTCCAGGCCCGGTGCACGTAACGCGAATGACTGGAAACAGGCATTCTTTTTGTCAGATCGCGCCAAATCTGGCTATCTATCGGGTTTGGCAGCGAATGTGGCGAAACCATGTTCGACCGGCACTCCGGTGCCGTCGGAGACCCCTGAACGGTCAGGGCGTCTTCAGTAATTCATGTTCACGGACGAGGGGGCCTCGTGATTTTCCGTTCCGTTTCAAACACCGATTTCCGCGCCCGCGTGCGCACCCTGCTGCTTGCCGGCTCGACCGCGCTGGCATTCGTCGCCGCCCCGGTATGGGCGTTCAGCATCGACGACGTGGCGAGCAAGGCCAAGGACCTGGCCGGCGACAAGTATTCCGCGCCGACCAGCAACCTGCCATCGGAATTCAGCGAAATGAAATTCGCCGATTACCAGCAGATCCGTTTTATCAACGAGCGCGCCTACTGGGGCAAGCTGAAGACGCCGTTCAAGCTGAGCTTCTATCACCAGGGCATGCACTTCGACACGCCGGTGAAGATCAACGAGGTGACCGCTACCACGGTCAAGCCGATCAAGTACGATCGCACCAAATTCGATTTCGGATCCCTGAAGTTCGACGAGAATGCCACCAAGGATCTCGGCTATGCCGGTTTCCGCGTGCTCTATCCGATCAACAAGGCCGACAAGCAGGACGAGATCGCCACCTTCCTTGGCGCGAGCTACTTCCGCGTGGTCGGCAAGGGCCAGGTCTACGGTCTGTCGGCGCGCGGCCTGGCGATCGATACCGCGCTGCCTTCGGGCGAAGAGTTCCCGCGCTTCCGCGAATTCTGGATCGAGCGGCCGAAGGCGCAGGACAAGCAACTGGTGATCTACGCCCTGCTCGACTCGCCGCGGGCCACCGGCGCCTACCGCTTCGTGCTGCGTCCGGGCAAGGATGCGGTGATGGATGTCCAGGCCCGCGTGTTCCTCCGCGACAAGGTCAGCAAACTGGGCCTGGCGCCGCTGACCAGCATGTACCTGTTCGGCTCCAACCAGCCGTCCGAGCAGCACAACTTCCGGCCCGAGCTGCATGACTCCAGCGGTCTGCAGATCCATGCCGGCAACGGCGAGTGGCTGTGGCGTCCGCTGAACAATCCGAAGCACCTGTCGGTGAGCACCTTCAGCGTGGAGAACCCGAAAGGCTTCGGCCTGCTCCAGCGCGGCCGCGAGTTCTCCCGCTACGAAGACCTGGACGACCGCTACGACCTGCGTCCGAGCGCCTGGATCGAGCCGAAGGGCGACTGGGGCAAGGGCACCGTGGAACTGGTGGAAATCCCGACCCCGGACGAAACCAACGACAATATCGTCGCGTTCTGGAACCCCGAGACCCAGCCTGAGGTCGGAAAGCCGCTGGACTTCGCCTACCGCCTGCACTGGACCATGGATGAAGACGAGCTGCACGACCCGAAATCCTCCTGGGTCAAGCAGACCATGCGCTCGGTCGGCGACGTGAAGCAGAAGAACCTGATCCGCCAGCAGGACGGCAGCACCGCCCTGGTCGTCGACTTCGAAGGGCCGGCCCTGAAGGACCTGGCGCCGGACGCGCCGGTGACCACCCAGGTCAGCACCGACAGCAACGCCGAGGTGGTGGAGAACAGCCTGCGTTACAACCCGGTCCTGAAAGGCTGGCGCCTGACGCTGCGGATCAAGGTCAAGGATCCGAAGAAGCCGGTGGAAATGCGCGCGGCGCTGGTCGACGAGGCGCAGAAGCCACTGAGCGAAACCTGGAGCTATCAGCTGCCTGCCGATGAATAACCCATCCACTACGAAAGCACCGCTGGCCGACTACCTCGCTCATCTTCCCCTGGCGGAAGAGGAGCGGGAGCGACTTGGCGAGTCCGCTTCCTTCTCCGAGCTGCACGCTCGCCTGGCGGGAGCGGAAGGCGCCGCTGCCGATGCCGGGGGCGATCCCGCCCTGGCCTCGGTACGCGCCCGCCTGCAGCTGGGCACCCCTGAGCTGGACGACGCCGAGATGTTCGGCGTCGACGCCCGGGGTCGCACTTTCCTCAAGATTTCCCCGCCGATCCGCCGTACCAAGGTGATTCCCGAGCCCTGGCGCACCAACATCCTGGTGCGCGGCTGGCGTCGGCTGACCGGACGCAGCAACCCGCCCAAGCCCAAGCGTGCCCTGCCGCGGGCCCGCTGGCAGCGGGTCGGCTCGCTGCGCCGGTTCATCCTGCTGTTGTTGATGCTGGCGCAGACCTCGGTCGCCACCTACTACATGAAAGGCATCCTGCCCTACCAGGGCTGGGCCTTCGTCGACCTGGAGGAGCTGGCCCAGCAGAGCCTGCTGGATACCGTCCAGCAGGTGCTGCCCTATGTCATCCAGTTCGGCATCCTGGCGCTCTTCGCGATCCTCTTCTGCTGGGTCTCGGCCGGCTTCTGGACCGCGCTGATGGGCTTCTGGGAGCTGCTCACCGGGCGTGACCGCTACCGGATCTCCGGCAGCAGCGCCGGCAGCGAGCCGATCGCCGCCGACGCCCGCACGGCGATCGTCATGCCGATCTGCAACGAAGACGTGCCGCGGGTATTCGCCGGCCTGCGGGCGACCGTCGAGTCGATGGCCGCCACCGGCGAGATGGAGCGCTTCGACTTCTTCGTCCTCAGCGACACCAACGACCCGGATATCGCCGTCGCCGAGCAGCAGGCCTGGCTCGAGCTGTGCCGCGAGACCAAGGGCTTCGGCAAGATCTTCTACCGTCGCCGCCGGCGTCGGGTGAAGCGCAAGAGCGGCAACATCGACGACTTCTGCCGGCGCTGGGGCGGCGACTACCGCTACATGGTGGTGATGGACGCCGACAGCGTGATGAGCGGCGACTGCCTGGCCAAGCTGGTACGCCTGATGGAGGCCAATCCTGAGGCGGGGATCATCCAGACCGCGCCGAAGGCGTCCGGCATGGACACCCTGTATGCGCGCATGCAGCAGTTCGCCACCCGCGTCTACGGCCCGCTGTTCACCGCCGGCCTGCACTTCTGGCAACTCGGCGAGTCGCACTACTGGGGCCACAACGCGATCATCCGCATGCAGCCCTTCATCGACCACTGCGCCCTGGCGCCGTTGCCGGGCAAGGGCTCGTTCGCCGGCGCGATCCTGTCCCACGACTTCGTCGAGGCTGCGTTGATGCGCCGTGCCGGCTGGGGCGTGTGGATCGCCTACGACCTCGACGGCAGCTACGAAGAACTGCCGCCGAACCTGCTCGACGAACTCAAGCGCGACCGCCGCTGGTGCCACGGCAACCTGATGAACTTCCGCCTGTTCCTGGTCAAGGGCATGCACCCGGTGCACCGCGCGGTGTTCCTCACCGGGGTCATGTCCTACCTGTCGGCGCCGTTGTGGTTCTTCTTCCTGGTGCTTTCCACCGCGCTGCTGGCGGTGCACCAACTGATGGAGCCGCAGTACTTCCTGGAACCGCGGCAGCTGTTCCCGATCTGGCCGCAGTGGCATCCGGAGAAGGCCATCGCGTTGTTCTCCACCACCCTGACCCTGTTGTTCCTGCCCAAGCTGCTCAGCGTAATGCTGATCTGGGCCAAGGGCGCCAAGGGTTTCGGCGGGGTGATCCGGGTGACCCTGAGCATGCTCCTGGAGATGTTCTTCTCGGTGCTGCTGGCGCCGGTGCGCATGCTCTTCCACACCCGCTTCGTGCTGGCCGCCTTCCTCGGCTGGTCGGTGCAGTGGAACTCGCCGCAGCGCGACGACGACGCCACGCCCTGGAGCGAGGCGATCCGCCGGCACGGCATGCAGACCCTGCTGGGTATCGCCTGGACCCTGCTGGTGGCCTGGCTCAACCCGCGCTTCCTGTGGTGGCTGTCGCCGATCGTCGGTTCGCTGATCCTGTCGATCCCGGTATCGGTGATCTCCAGCCGGGTGAAGCTGGGCCTGCGCGCCCGCGACGAAAAGCTGTTCCTGATCCCGGAGGAGTACGACACGCCGCGCGAGCTGCGCGCCACCGACGAGTACACCTACGAGAACCGCTGGCATGCGCTCAAGGATGGCTTCCTCAAGGCCGCCGTCGATCCGTTGCTCAACGCCCTGGCCTGCGCCATGGGCACGGCTCGCCACAACCGTGCGCAAGCCATCGAGACGGTGCGCGGCGAGCGTATCGGCAAGGCCATCGATAAGGGCCCGGAACAGCTCGACGGCACCACGCGCCTGGCTCTGTTGAGTGACCCGGTAGCACTTTCGCGCCTGCATACGCGGGTCTGGGAAGAGGACCGCGACGACTGGCTCGGCCGCTGGCGCAAGGCCGAGGCGGACGACCCCCACGCCGCCAGCGTACCGCTGGCCCAGGTAGTGCCCGGCGACGCCGGCCTGCTGCCCGCCGCCCAGTCCTGATCCCATGCCCCCGGCGGAGCGCCGCCGGGGGCATGGTCTGTTTCTTGCCTGTTTTCCCCGTGCGGCGCTGCTGTTACCCTGCGCCGGCAATCCAGAAAGTCTCGTATCGTTCGCCAGCTGAGGTACTATCGGCCGCCTTTTGCGCAGCCGGTCATGGCCTGCTGCCCGCCCGGGACGGCGACACGACGAGAGCATCCGTTCGACGACTGTGTTTCTAAGACTGCTGGGGATTGGGGAATGAAAAAGTATCTTGCTTCATTGGTTCTGGGCGTCTGCGCCCTGGTGGGCGTGGCTTCGGTCCAGGCGGCCGGCGCGGTGGAGGACGCGGTCAAGCGCGGCACCCTGCGGGTCGGCATGGACCCGACCTACATGCCGTTCGAGATGACCAACAAGCGTGGCCAGATCATCGGCTTCGAAGTCGACCTGCTCAAGGCCATGGCCAAGTCCATGGGCGTCAAGCTGGAGCTGGTCTCCACCAGCTACGACGGCATCATCCCGGCGCTGCTGACCGACAAGTTCGACATGATCGGCTCGGGCATGACCCTGACCCAGGAGCGCAACCTGCGCCTGAACTTCTCCGAGCCCTTCATCGTGGTCGGCCAGACCCTGCTGGTGCGCAAGGAACTGGAAGGCAAGATCAAGTCCTACAAGGACCTGAACGATCCGCAGTACAGCATCACCTCGAAGATCGGCACCACCGGTGAGATCGTTGCCCGCAAGCTGATCAGCAAGGCCAAGTACCACGGCTTCGACAACGAGCCGGAAGCGGTGATGGACGTGGTCAACGGCAAGGCCGACGCCTTCATCTACGACTCGCCCTACAACGTGGTGGCGGTGAGCAAGTTCGGCGCCGGCAAGCTGGTCTACCTCGACCAGCCGTTCACCTACGAGCCGCTGGCGTTCGGCCTGAAGAAAGGCGACTACGACAGCATCAATTTCATCAACAACTTCCTCCATCAGATCCGCGAAGACGGCACCTATCAGCGCATCCACGACAAGTGGTTCAAGAACACCGAGTGGCTGAAGGAAATGGAATGAACCGCTGACGGCCCCCGCGAAGGGGGCCGTCGTACCTGCGCATTCCATCGTTCGAGAGAGTTTCCGTGACCAAGAAGAAACGTTCCGTCTGGCCCTGGCACCTGCTGACCGGGCTGATCCTGCTGGTCCTGGCCTGGGCGCTGTGGTTCTCCACCTCGCTGATTTCCTATGAATGGCGCTGGAACCGCGTTCCGCAGTACTTCGCCTACCAGGCCGAGGAGCCTTTACGGGCCAACGAGATCGGCCGGGTCGAGGCTATCGAGGAACAGGGCAGGGACGCGCGCGTCACGCTGCTTGGCGAGAGCGGCGAGAAGCAGGTCGTGACCGTCGCCCAGGACAGCCTGCAATTCTCCGAAGGCGACGACGTGGCCGAGGGCGACGCGGTCGGGGTGACCCGCCACTGGGCCGCCGGCCCACTGCTCTGGGGCCTGTGGACCACCCTCTGGCTATCGCTGGTGTCCGGTGCCATCGGTCTGGCTATCGGCCTGGTCGCCGGCCTCTGCCGGCTGTCGAAGAACCCGACCCTGCACGACCTGTCGACGATCTACGTCGAGCTGGTGCGCGGCACGCCGTTGCTGGTGCAGATCTTCATCTTCTACTTCTTCATCGGCACCGTGCTCAACCTGTCCCGCGAGTTCGCCGGGGTTGCGGCGCTGGCGCTGTTCACCGGCGCCTACGTGGCCGAGATCATCCGGGCCGGCGTGCAGTCCATCGCCCGCGGACAGAACGAGGCCGCCCGCTCCCTGGGCCTGAACGCCGGCCAGTCGATGCGCTACGTGATCCTGCCGCAGGCCTTCAAGCGCGTGCTGCCGCCGCTGGCCGGGCAGTTCATCAGCCTGGTCAAGGACACCTCGCTGGTCTCGGTGATCGCCATCACCGAACTGACCAAGAGCGGCCGCGAGGCGATCACCACCTCGTTCTCCACCTTCGAGATCTGGTTCTGCGTCGCCGCGTTGTACCTGCTGTTGAACCTGCCCCTTTCGCACATGGCATCCCGACTGGAGCGGAGGCTCGGACAAAGTGATTGAAGTACGCAACCTGCTGAAGGTCTTCGATACCCGCGGCCAGGTAGTGCGCGCGGTGGACGACGTGAGTACCCGCGTGGCCAGAGGCGAGGTACTGGTGGTGATCGGTCCGTCCGGTTCCGGCAAGTCGACCTTCCTGCGCTGCCTGAACGGCCTGGAGGAGTTCGACGAAGGCTCGGTGAGCATCGACGGCGTCGACCTGGCCGACCCGAGGACCGACATCAATGCCTACCGCCGCGAAGTCGGCATGGTGTTCCAGCATTTCAACCTGTTCCCGCACATGACCGTGCTCGAGAACCTCTGCCTGGCCCAGCGCGTGGTGCGCAAGCGCGGCAAGGCCGAGCGCGAGGCCAAGGCGCGGGCGCTGCTGGCCAAGGTCGGTATCGGGCAGAAGGCCGACGAATATCCCTCGCGCCTGTCCGGCGGCCAGCAGCAGCGCGTGGCGATCGCTCGGGCGTTGTGCATGGACCCCAAGGTGATGCTGTTCGACGAACCGACCTCGGCGCTCGATCCGGAGATGGTCGGCGAAGTCCTCGACGTCATGAAGACCCTGGCCGTGGAAGGCATGACCATGGTCTGCGTGACCCACGAGATGGGCTTTGCCCGCGAAGTGGCCGACCGCGTGCTGTTCTTCGACCACGGCAAGCTGCTGGAGGACGCGCCGCCGGCGCAGTTCTTCGACAATCCGCAGGACCCGCGGGCCCAGGCCTTCCTCCGCCAGGTCCTCTAGTACCGCGCTAGGCGAACGGCTTGCCCGGCGGCGGCAGGAGCGACGTCGGACTCTGCCGCGCGGCCGGCTGGATATCGTTGTCCTCCAGCCAGTCCAGCGCCCATTCGCGCAGGCGCTCGTTCTGGTAGCGGTACCAGTCCTGCAACAGTTCCGGGTACTCCATCAGAGAGTGCTTGAAGGCCTTGAACGGCTTGCGGCTCTGCAGCGCGTTGGCGAGCGTCGCATAGGCGTGCGGCTCTTCCACCTCGCGGAGGAAATCCTGCATCAGTCCCAGCGACTGGGTGGTGCTCAGCGGGTCGATCAGCAGCAGGCGTTCCGGCTCGTTTTCCAGCAATGCGTCCAGTTCGGGATCGGGCGCCTCGGCGGAGATCAGCAGCACCTTGCCGCTGTACAGGTCGAGGTAGTGGTCGATTCCCGGGGTATCCAGGGCGAAGGCCAGTTCGTCGATATCGATGGTCATCGGGCGCATGGCGTCATCTCCCAAAAGGCGAAAGCCTGATCCTACGCAAAGGTGCCCCTCCTGTCCGCTTTCGATGGACGGGAGGGGCTGCCGATGCAAGGAGGATCCTCTCGGGATGTTACAGGCGGAAGCGTCCCACCTGTGCCTGCAACTGCGTGCCCAGGCGCGCCAGCTCGCCGCTGGAGGCGGCGGTCTGCTCGCTGGCGGCGGCCGACTGCTCGGCGACGTCGCGTACGCTGAGGACGCTGCGGTTGATCTCCTCGGCCACCGTGCTCTGTTGCTCCGCGGCAGTGGCGATCTGCAGGTTCATGTTCTGGATGTCGGAGACGGTGCGGGTGATGCTGTCCAGCGCGGCGCCGGCGCGGCGCGCCAGTTCCACCGTGCTGGCGGTCAGCGAGCGGCTGTTCTCCAGGCGTTCGGCGGCTTCGCCGGCGCCCTGCTGGAGACGCTGGATCAGGCCCTCGATCTCGGCGGTGGACTGCTGGGTGCGCTGGGCCAGGCCGCGGACCTCGTCGGCGACCACCGCGAAGCCGCGTCCGGCGTCGCCGGCGCGTGCCGCTTCGATGGCTGCGTTGAGCGCCAGCAGGTTGGTTTGCTCGGCCACCGACTTGATCACGTCGAGGACGCTGCCGATCTGCTCGCTCTCGTTCTTCAGGCGCGCCATGGCTTCGCTGGAAACGTCCATTTCGCTAGCCAGGCGCTCGATGCGGGTCACCGCCTGGTCGACCACCGCGTCGCCCTGGCGCGCCTCTTCGTCGGCCTGGCGAGCGGCCTGGGAAGCCAGTTCGGCGTTGCGCGCGACGTCCTGCACGGTGGCGGCCATCTCGTGCATGGCGGTGGCGACCTGGTCGGTCTCCACTTTCTGGCTGTTGACCCCGGCGCGGGTCTGCTCGGTGACCGCCGAGAGTTCCTCGGCGGAGCTGGCCAACTGGCTGACGCCGTCGCCGATCCGCCCGACCAGCTCGCGCAGGCTGTCGCCCATGCGCTGCATGACTCGCTGCAACTGGCCCAGTTCGTCGCGGCGCTGGAGGGTCAGGGGATTCTGCGGACGCTTGCCGAGGTCGCCGGCGGCGATGGCCTCGGCCTGCGCGAGGGCTTCGTCCAGCGGCCGGACGATCTGCCGGTTGATCGCCCAGCCGGCGACGCAGCCGAAGGCCAGGGCCAGCGCGGCGATCAGCCAGAGGCTGGCGCGGTCGCGGCTGGCGGTGCTCTCGCGCAATTGGCGACCGGCTTCGGTGAGGGTCCGGCCGGCCCGGGCCATATCCTGGGTGCTGCTTTGCATCGCTTGCTGCGCCTGGCGCGTGCGGATGACGCCGGCACGGAACTGCTCGATCCCGCCACGATAGCCCTGGAGGCTGCCCATGGCCTGTTCCAGCGCCGCATCGGCCTCGCCGGGCAACTGGCCACGCAGCGTCGTGGCGGCCTGGCGGAGGGCGTCGAACGCGGCGAACGCGGCCTGCTCGGCCTTGTCGCTGCGTTCGAAGACGTAGCCGCGCACCTGGTAACGCACCATGAGCAACTGTTGGTGCAGGTCGGCCACCGCACGGCTACGTTGCAACGCCTGCGGGTCGCCGGCCTGCTGCGCGAGGCTGGCGTCCATCAGTTCCTCGAGGCGGGCGAAGCTGTCCAGCGCCTGCTGTGCAGTGCCCACCAGCACACCACGGGCGGCGCTGCGTTGCTGATCGGCTGCGGCGAGGTCGTCGAAAGCCTTGCGGTAGGCTTCGATGGCTTCGGCCTGGTGGGCCAGGGCGGCCGGGTCGAGCTCGCTGTCGCGCAGCGCCTGCAGGCGCTGGAGCATCCCGGCCAGGGTCTGGCGGACCTGCTCGGCCTGGCGCGGGTCGCTGCCGGCTTCGAATGCCAGGCGGCCTTGTTCGGCTTGCTGGGTCTGTTCCATCAGGCTGGCGACTTCGGCGAGCTGCTCGCTGAGGGCGGTCTGGTGCGTGAGGGTGCGGTTGCTGCTGATCACCACCAGCAGAAGCAGCGCGAGGAGGACACCGAAACCGACCATCAGCTTGCGGCTGACGCTCAGCTTGGCCAGTTGGAGAACCCACCAATCGTACATCGTCATTACTCCAGGCAGTGCGACACCCTGGGTTGGCAGCCCCATGGCGTGGCGGAACAGGTAATGGCTCAGCGTCGTCGCGTCCGGCGTGCGGGCGCGGAGGGCCGGTACGTGGCCGGCGGGCGAGGTCTTATGGTTGTCGTGCGGAGCCCTGCGCGACAGAGGATGTCGGCCGGGCGGGGAAAACCTTCAGTCTTTTACCGGAGTTTTTTCAGAACAACCGCGCAAGCAGGGCGCTGACCGCGGTTTCCACGCGCAGGATGCGTTCGCCGAGCTGCACCGGATGCAGTCCGGCTTCGCGCAGCTTGTCGACCTCGTAGGGAATCCAGCCGCCTTCCGGGCCGATCGCCAGGGTCACCGGCTTCTCCACCGCGCGCGGACAGGCCGGCCAGGGACCGGGATGGCCGACCAGGCCGAGGCTGCCGGCGGCCAGGGCCGGCAGGCGGTCTTCGACGAAGGGTTTGAAGCGCTTCTCGACGATGATTTCCGGCAGCACCGTATCGCGGGCCTGCTCCAGGCCGAGGACCAGGTTCTCGCGGATCGCCGCCGGGTCGAGGAACGGGGTCTGCCAGAAGCTCTTTTCCACGCGGTAGCTGTTCAGCAGCACCAGCTTCGGTACGCCCATCGCGGCGATGGTCTGCAACACCCGGCGGAGCATCTTCGGTCGCGGCAAGGCCAGCAGCAGGGTGATCGGCAGCTTGGCCGGCGGCGGCTGGTCGAAGTGCACTTCCAGGGTCGCCTCGCTGGCGTCGAGCTTCAGCAGGCGACCTTCGCCCATCCAGCCGCCGAGGCGGCCGACCCGCAGGGTGTCGCCGTTCTCGGCGCGGTGCACTTCGTGCAGGTGCTTGAGGCGGCGATCGTGCAGGACCGCACGATCCGCCGACACGAAGTCGGCGTCGTCGAGGAGCAGCAGGTTCACTGGCGGGTGGCCGGAGGCTGGTCGCCGTCGCTGGCCGGTTGGTCGTCCGGATGCTCGCCGCGCTTGCGTACCAGGCGGCCGAACAGCAGGCCGATCTCGAACAGCAGCCACATCGGCACCGCGAGCATGGTCTGGGAGAAGATGTCCGGCGGGGTCAGGACCATGCCGACCACGAAACAGCCGATGATCACGTACGGGCGGATCTTCTTCAGGTACTCGACGTCGACCACTCCGATCCAGATCAGCAGCACCGTGGCCACCGGGATCTCGAAGGCGACGCCGAAGGCGAAGAACAGAGTCAGGACGAAGTCCAGGTAGCTGTTGATGTCCGTCATCATCGCCACGCCCTCGGGCGTCACGCTGGCGAAGAAGTGGAAGATCATCGGGAACACCAGGAAGTAGGCGAAGGCCATCCCGGCGTAGAACAGGATGATGCTGGACACCAGCAGCGGCAGCGCCACGCGCTTCTCGTGCTTGTACAGGCCGGGCGCGATGAAGCCCCAGACCTGCGCGAGGATCACCGGCATGGCGAGGAACAGCGCCACCACCATGGTCAGCTTGAACGGCGCGAGGAACGGCGAGGCGACGTCGGTGGCGATCATGCTGGTGCCTTCCGGAAGGAAGCGGCGCAACGGCTCGGAGACCAGGGTGTAGATCTTCTGCGAGAAGTAGAACAGGCCGGCGAAGATCAGGAAGATCGCCGCCACGCTGCGCAGCAGGCGCGTACGCAGTTCGGTCAGGTGCGAGACCAGGGGCATTTCCTGGTCGTGCTCGGGCTGCTCGGGTTTATCGGCGCTCATGGATTACGCGGCGTCTCGGACGGTGGCGAAGGGGGAGTGGAGGCAGCGACTGCCGGCGGTGCCGCGGCGTCCGCGGGCGGAACCGCAGGCGTGCTGGTCGGCGGCGGCGTGGGTACGCTCGGCGGCGCCGGGCTCTCGACCGTCGGCGGCTGGGGTTCCTGCGAGGGATTCTGGCCGGTCAGCGGGGCCAGCAGCTTCTGCGCTTCGCGCTCCATCGAGAGGATGTGCTCGTTGTGCAGTTGCCGGCGGATCTCGTCCGCGCCGATTTCCCGTTCCACTTCCTGCTTGATGGTATTGAAACTGCGCTTCAGGCGGCCGATCCACAGGCCGGCGGTACGTGCGGCGCCCGGCAGGCGCTCGGGGCCGAGCACCAGCAGGGCGACCAACCCGACCAGCAACAGTTCGCTGAAGCTGATTCCGAACATCGATGGCTACCCGTCAGTCCTTGCGCGCCGGCTCTTCGACCTTCTGCGCCTGGGCGTCGATGGTGTGCGGCTGGTTCAGCGGTTGGGCCGGCTGGGCGGCGGGCTGGTCCTTCTTGTCGTCTTCCTCGGTGTTCACCGCCTTGCGGAAGCCCTTGATCGCTTCGCCGACGTCGGAACCGAGGTTCTTCAGGCGCTTGGTGCCGAACACCAGTACCACGACGATCAGGATGACGATCCAGTGTTTCCAGTCAAAAATGCCCATGTCGTATTCCTCGCAATGTATAGGTTCAGGCCGATGGTTGGCGGGCGGCTTTCTCGGCGTGGCCGGAAAGGCCGAAGCGGCGCTCCAGTTCGTCCAGCACGGCTTGCGGATGCTGGCCGAGGGCCGAGAGCATCACCAGCGAGTGGAACCAGAGGTCGGCGGTTTCGTAGATCAGGTCCTGGCAGTCGCCGCTGGCTGCGGCATCCTTGGCGGCGATGATGGTTTCCACCGACTCCTCGCCGACCTTCTCCAGGATCTTGTTCAGGCCCTTGTGGTACAGACTGGCCACGTAGGAGCTGTCGGGCGCGGCGTTCTTGCGCTCCTCGAGCACCGCCGCCAGGCGGGTCAGGGTGTCACTCATGGTGGTGTCCTGCGTGTTCGTAGATAGCGTCCGGGTCCTTCAGCACCGGATCGACGGTCTTCCAGGCGCCGTTCTCGAAGACGCGGTAGAAACAGCTTTCCCGGCCGGTATGGCAGGCGATCCCGCCGACCTGCTCGACCATCAGGATGACCACGTCGGCGTCGCAGTCCAGACGCAGTTCGTGCAGCTTCTGCACGTGCCCGGACTCCTCGCCCTTGCGCCACAGCTTGCCACGCGAACGCGACCAATAGATTGCACGGTTCTCGCTGGCGGTCAGGGCCAGCGCCTCGCGGTTCATCCAGGCCATCATCAGCACGCGCCCGGTCTCGTGATCCTGGGCGATCGCCGGGACCAGGCCGTCGGCGTTCCAGTGAATCTCATCCAGCCAGTCTTTCATGGTCTTTCCACGTTCGTTGCCGGTACGTTGCGCGCGTTTCCGGCGGAAATGGGAGTAGTGTGCCAGCCGGGAGCGCGACTGGCTATCGGCGCGGGCCTAGTGGCCGTGCGCGGCGCTAGCGGCGCAGGATCAGGAACACCCCGCCGGCCAGCATCACCCACGCCGGCCAGGCTTCCAGCTGCTGGCCCAGGCCGACCTCGGCGGCGCCGACCAGCAGCACCGCGCCCACCAGGCGCCCGAGCCAGTCGTGGCGGGAACCTTTCCACTCCGGCGGCGGCGCATTGTGGGCGTGCGGTTGTGACAGGCGTTCGAGGGTGTCGCGGGCCATTTGCGATAGGTGCGGCACCTGCTCGACCTGTTGCTGGAAATTGCGCAGCAACTGCTTCGGGCTGACCCGTTCGCGCATCCAGCGCTCCAGGAACGGCTGGGCGGTGGCCCACAGGTCGAGTTCCGGGTAGAGCTGGCGGCCGAGGCCTTCGATGTTCAGCAGGGTCTTCTGCAGCAGCACCAGTTGCGGCTGGATCTCCATGTTGAAACGACGCGCGGTCTGGAACAGGCGCAGCAGGACCTGGCCGAAGGAGATGTCCTTCAGCGGCTTCTCGAAGATCGGTTCGCAGACGGTGCGGATCGCCGCCTCGAAGTCGTTGACCTTGGTTTCCGCCGGTACCCAGCCGGAGTCGATATGCAGTTGGGCGACCTTGCGGTAGTCGCGCTTGAAGAAGGCGATCAGGTTGCGCGCCAGGTAGTCCTGGTCCTCGTCGGTCAGGCTGCCGACGATGCCGCAGTCCACCGCGATGTATTGCGGGCTCCAGGGCGCGCGGGTGCTGACGAAGATGTTGCCGGGGTGCATGTCGGCATGGAAAAAGCTGTCGCGGAACACCTGGGTGAAGAAGATCTCCACGCCGCGCTCGGCCAGTGCCTTGAAGTCGGTGCGCTGGTCGCGCAGGGTTTCCAGGTCGGTCACCGGGATGCCGTAGATGCGCTCCATCACCAGCACCTTGGGCCGGCACCAGTCCCAGTAGACCTGTGGCACGTAGAGCAGCGGCGAGCCTTCGAAGTTGCGTCGCAGCTGCGAGGCGTTGGCCGCCTCGCGGAGCAGGTCGAGTTCGTCGACGATGGTCTTCTCGTAGTCGCTGACCACTTCCACCGGGTGCAGGCGCCGCGCCTCGCTGGAGACCCGCTCGGCGAGGCGGGCGAGGATGAACAGCCAGGCGATGTCGGAGCGGATCACCGGTTCCAGGTTCGGCCGGATCACCTTCACCACCACTTCCTCGCCGCTCTTCAGGCGCGCGGCGTGGACCTGGGCCACCGAGGCGGAGGCCAGCGGTTCGCGTTCGAAGCGGGCGAAGACCTGTTCGATCTTCGCGCCCAGCTGTTCCTCGATGCGCTTGACCGCCAGCTCCGGCGGGAAGGGCGGCACCTTGTCCTGCAGCCAGGCCAGTTCGTTGGCGATGTCGTCGGGCAGCAGGTCGCGGCGGGTGGAGAGAATCTGGCCGAACTTGATGAAGATCGGTCCGAGGTCCTGCAGTGCCAGGCGCAGGCGCGCGCCGCGGGTCAGTTCCAGCTTGCGCCGCGGCAGCCAGCGCCAGGGCAGGGTGGCACCGAGCAGGCGCAGCCACCAGGGCAGCATCGGCAGTTCGAGGATCAGGTCGTCCAGGCGGTAGCGGATGACGACGCGCTGGATGCGCAGGAGGCGGCGGACAGCGAGGAGCTTCATGCGTCGGGCTTGGTCTTTTGGCTGAGGCGTCCGACGCGCGCGTCGAGACGATCGAGGGCCAGCTTCAGCTGGTCCAGTTCGGCGAAGCGTGCTTCGGCTTCGTGCTGGCCGACCAGCGTACGGCTTTCCTCGGCAAGGTAGTCGGCCAGGTTCAGGCGCAGGCTGTGCAGGCTCTGCGCGCTCCAGCGCGAAGCGTCGCGCAGGCCGCTGCCGAGCACCTGGGTGGCGAGCGGGCCGAGCCAGCGCGACAGTTCGTACTCCCAGTCCAGCTCCAGGCTCTGCAGGATGCCGGCCAGTTCCAGCAGGGCCGCGCTGTCGCCGTCCATGCTGACTTCCGGGCTGTGCAGGACGCGGGTCTTGTCGCGCGCCAGGGCCAGGTGCAGGAGGTTGCCGGCCGGCGCACGCAGGGTGCAGTCGACCTCCGCCTCATGCTGCGCGGCGAAGTGCAGGCCGTCGCCGGCGGGCAGGATGAAGATCCGCAGCGGCGGGCTCAGGCAGTCGACCTCGATGACCTTGGCGGAAAGCCTGCGCAGGCGCGGCAGCGCTGTCCCGTCGAGGCGCAGGACGCGATTGATGCCGGTTTCGGCGGCGGCCAGCACGGCCTGGATCAGCAGCGAGCTCATCGGCGCGCCCTCGGTTAAGGCTTGATACCGCGGTGCAGGGCGACGATGCCGCCGGTCATGTTGTGGTAGGTCACGCGGTCGAAGCCGGCTTCCACCATCATCGCCTTCAGGGTTTCCTGGTCGGGGTGCATGCGGATCGACTCGGCCAGGTAGCGATAGCTCTCGGAGTCGTTGGTGACCAGCTTGCCCATCAGCGGCAGCAGGCTGAACGAATAGGCGTCGTAGGCCTTGGACAGCAGGTTGCTGCTCGGCTTGGAGAACTCCAGCACCAGCAGGCGGCCACCGGGCTTGAGCACGCGCAGCATGGAGCGGATCGCTTCGTCCTTGTGGGTGACGTTGCGCAGGCCGAAGGCGATGGTCACGCAGTCGAAGTGGTTGTCCGGGAAGGGCAGCTTCTCGGCGTCCGCCTGGACGAAGCTGACGTTGCCGGAGACGCCCTTGTCGAGCAGCTTGTCGCGGCCGACCTTGAGCATCGAGGCGTTGATGTCGGCCAGCACCACCTCGCCGGTCGGGCCGACCAGGCGCGAGAACTGCCGGGTCAGGTCGCCGGTGCCGCCGGCGATGTCGAGCACGCGGTTCCCGCTGCGCACGCCGGACAGCTCGATGGTGAAGCGCTTCCACAGGCGATGGATGCCACCGGACATCAGGTCGTTCATCAGGTCGTACTTGGCTGCCACCGAGTGAAATACCTCGGCGACCTTCTTCGCCTTCTGGCTTTCCGGAACGTTCTGGTAGCCGAAGTGGGTGGTGGGTTCGGCGTCGGCGCCTTTGCGGGGATCGTTCATGACGTTCTCACCTGGAAAGAATGCCGGGCATTCTAACAGGATGTGGGGAAAGTGCTGTGCCGCCGTCCGACGGCGCGGGTGCGGTGTTTTGTCTGGCCGCGTATAGTTTTTCCGATCTGCAATCAGGAGTCGATCCATGTCGCGTATCCACATCGAACGTCCGCACAGCCTGGGGCTGGACGCCGCACGGGCCAAGGCGGAGAAACTGGCCGAACGTCTGGCGAAGGAGCACGGCGTGCAGTGCGAATGGCAGGGCGACGAGCTGACCTTCAAACGCAGTGGCGTCGACGGCAGGATCGCGGTGGGGGCGGACAAGGTCGCGGTGGACGTCAAGCTCGGCCTGATGCTGTCGGCCATGAGCGGCCTGCTCAAGGGCGAGATCGAGAAGGCGCTGGACAAGGCGCTGGCCTGATCCCGCCGGGCGTTCGCCGTCCTGGCGGCGCCCATCTTCCGCTTAGTATGCGGTTTCTAATTTTCCCCGATACCTTGCTCTCACGCTGCCAGCGTTCCGGCGGCGCCTGCGGTTTCTTCAACCCAACGAGCGTGAGGTGCCCCATGGCCAAGATTGCCCTGAAGAAAAAGACCGTTTCCGAATCCACTTCCCTGGTCTCCGAGATCCGCCACTATGCCCGCCAGATCTGGCTTGCCGGCCTGGGTGCGTATTCCCGCCTGGGCACCGAAGGCAGCGACTACTTCAAGGAATTGGTGAAAGCTGGCGAAGCCCTGGAGAAAAAAGGCAAATCGCTGGTCACAAGTCAGGTCGATTCGGCCAATGACAGTGTCAAGACCGGCCTCTCTTCGGTGAAGGGAAAAGTCGAAGACCAGCTCGACAGGATCGAGCAGGCATTCGACAGCCGTGTCGCTAGCACGTTGAACCGGATAGGCATACCTTCCCGGAACGATGTCGAAGCACTCTCTGCTAAGCTGGATGAGCTGAGCGCAGTGCTCGAGCGTGTCGCGAGAACCCAATAAGGAGAGCAGGATGGCTGGCAAGAAGAAGAGCGAAAAAGAGTCCAGTTGGATCGGCGAGATCGAGAAATACTCGCGGCAGATCTGGCTGGCTGGTCTGGGGGCCTACTCGAAGGTCAGCAAGGACGGCAGCAAGCTGTTCGAGACCTTGGTGAAAGACGGCGAGAAGGCTGAAAAAGAAGCGAAGTCCGATGTGGACGCGCAGGTCGGTGCGGCGAAGGCTTCCGCCCGCTCTGCGAAGAGCAAGGTCGACGAGGTTCGGGACCGTGCGCTCGGCAAGTGGAGCGAGCTCGAGGAAGCTTTCGACAAGCGCCTGAACAGCGCCATCTCGCGTCTCGGCGTGCCGAGCCGCAACGAGGTGAAGGAGCTGCACAGCAAGGTCGATACGCTGACCAAGCAGATCGAGAAACTCACCGGCGTCAGCGTCAAGCCGGCGGCGAAGGCAGCGGCCAAGCCTGCGGCGAAACCGGCTGCCAAGCCCGCGGCGAAAACCGCAGCGGCCAAGCCGGCAGCTAAACCGGCAGCCAAGGCCGCCGCCAAGCCTGCGGCGAAACCCGCGGCGAAACCCGCGGCGAAAAAAACCGCGGCGAAAACCGCGGCCGCCAAGCCGGCAGCCAAGCCCGCCGCCAAACCGACTGCGAAGGCCGCAGCGAAACCGGCGACCAAGCCGGCAGCCAAGGCCGCGGCGAAGCCTGCTGCGAAACCTGCCGCAGCCAAGCCTGCCGCGAAGCCGGCAGCCAAGCCGGCCGCTGCGACCGCCGCCAAGCCCGCGGCGAAACCTGCCGCCAAGCCGGCTGCGAAAAAGCCTGCGGCGAAGAAGCCGGCAGCCAAGCCCGCCGCGGCGAAACCGGCCGCTCCCGCCGCGTCTTCGAGCGCGCCCGCTGCCCCCGCCGCCACACCGGCTGCCAGCGCTCCGGCAGCGAACGCTCCGGCGACGCCGAGCAGCCAGGGCTGAGTCCTGGCGGCAAGGCACACGCCCGGCACTCGCCGGGCGTTTTTCATTCCGGTCCCAGGTAGCGCTGCGCCAGGCTTTCCGCCGAGCGTTGGGCCTCGCTGCGCAGATGCGGGGCGACCAGCATCATGATCTGGTAGACCACCGTGCGCACCTCGCCCTTGCTGCCCAGTACCCGCTGGTAATCCAGGGAGAACAGCAGGGTCAGGGTGATCTGTTCGACCAGTTGCCCGAGTGCCGGCGCGTCGCTGCGCAACTGCCGGTCGGCCTTGAGGCGGGCCAGCAGGGTGGCCAGGGTCCGCTTCAGCGCGCCGAGCCAGGTACGGATGCCGCGAGCCAGCCGTGGCAGGCGCCCGGTCAGGTTGGACAGGTCCTGGAACAGGAAGCGGTAGTGGGCGAGGCGCTCGACGATCAGGTGCAGGAACAGCCAGTAGTCCTCCGCGCCCAGGCGCACCTCCTCGGGCGGATCGAGCAGCGGCGCCAACTCGGCCTGGAACCGCTCGAACAGCGCCATCACCAGCGGTTCCTTGCCATGGAAGTGGTAGTAGAGATTGCCCGGGCTGATGCCCAGTTCGTTGGCGATCTCCAGTGTCGAGACGTTGGGCTCGCCCTGTTCGTTGAACAGCAACAGCGAGCATTCGAGGATTCGGTCGCGTGTCTTCATCCGGACTTCTTCTGGGGATGGAGGTGCCCGGCTCCAGGCGCCCGGGCCGGATCTTTCAGCGTATATGCACGTAGGTGCCCGGGGCCGCTTCGAGGGGCGGATGCGCGGCGCTGCCAAGGTTGAAGTCAGGGTTGCCCAGCTCGCCCGAGCGCTCCTGCAGCCAGCCCAGCCAGACCGGCCACCAGCTGCCCTCTTCGCGCTTGGCGTCGTAGTACCAGGCGCGTGGATCGCTGCTCAGCTTGTCGTTCTCGAAGTAGCAGGCCTTGGGGTTTCCGGGAGGGTTGAGGATGCTCTGGATGTGCCCGCTGTTGGACAGGATGAAGCGGCGCTGGCCGCCCAGCAGGAGGGCCGAGCGATAGACCGCGTCCCAGGGCGTGATGTGGTCGGTGATGCCGGCGACGTGGAAGCTGTCGATCGCCACCTTGCCCAGGTCCACCGCGGTCCCGCTGACCTCCAGCGCGCCCGGGCGGGTCAGCGGGTTGTGCTTGAACAGGTCGAGCAGTTCGCCGTGGAACGCCGCGGGCAGCCGCGTGTTGTCGTTGTTCCAGTAGAGGATGTCGAACGCCGGCGGCTGCCTGCCGAGCAGGTAGTTGTTGACCCAGTAGTTCCAGATCAGGTCGTTGGGGCGCATCCAGGCGAACACCTTGGCCATGTCGCGCCCGTCCAGCACGCCATGCTGGTAGGAGCGGCGCTTGCTGCTCTCCAGGGTCTGCTCGTCGGCGAAGAGCATCGCCGGGCTTTCCATCTGGCTGTCGAGCAGGCTGACCAGGTAGGTGACGCTACTGACCTTGCGCAGTTGCCGGCGTACCTGCAGGTGGCCGAGCAAGGCGGCCACGGTGAGCCCGCCGGCGCAGGCGCCGGCCAGGTTCACGCTGCGGCTGCCGGTGATCTCGCGGCTGACCTCGATGGCCTGGTCGAGGGCCTCGACATAGGTGCTCAGGCCCCATTCGCGGTGCTGGGCGTCGGGGTTGCGCCAACTGATGACGAAGACCTGCAGGTTGTTCTTCAGGGCGTACTGGACGAAGCTCTTTTCCGGCGACAGGTCGAAGATGTAGTACTTGTTGATCTGCGGCGGCACGATCAGCAGGGGCTTGGCGTACTGGCGCTCGCCCAGCGGCTTGTACTGGATCAGCTCCAGCACCTCGTTGCGGAACACCACCGCGCCTTGCGTGGTGGCGAGGTTGCGACCGATCTCGAAGGCGGTCTTGTTCACCTGGCTGGGCATGCCGCCGTTGTGCACCAGGTCTTCGAGCAGGTGGCGGACGCCATTGAGCAGGCTGATCCCGCCGGTATTGAACAGTTCCTTTACCGCCAGTGGATTGATCAGGCTGTTGCTGGGTGCCACGGCGTCGGAGAGCAAGGCGACGAGGAAGCGGGCGCGGGCGCGATCGTCGCAGTCCAGGTTGCTTTCGTCGATCCAGGCGAGCAGTTGCTTCTGCCACGCCAGGTAGGCCTGCAGGGTGCGCCGGTAGAAGGGATTGAGGCGCCAGGATGGATCCTGGAAGCGGGCGTCCTGTGGGTTCGGCTGGTGCAGGGTGTCGCCCAGCAGCACCTTGCCCAACTGGCCTCCGAAGGCGACCAGGTGCCGCGCACTGTGCAGCGGCTGGCGCAGGCCGTGGACAGCCAGGCTGCGGACCGTCGTCAGCAGGTCCTTGCCGCGCAGGCCGACGATGGCGCTCTGTGCACTCATGAACTCGGCGGGCACCGGCACGCTACCCGATTCCTGCTTTTCTCGCATGGACCACACTCCGTCGTAGGACCACAGTCTGGATGCCACGGGCGATCGTCCCCTGGCTCGGAATACTCAGTTATAGCCTGTGAATTCCGTTTCACCCGGGGCAGAACCGCACACCTGCCTGAACAGGGAGGATGCCGCCCGACAGTGGGGCAGCAAGCGCTGTACCACAACGCCGGGAGGGGCGTCGCAGAGCTTGCGCTGTCGCGGCGAAGCCAGGCGCCATGCGCCGTTGCGGAACATTGGCTATGCACCTGCACCATGACGAAGCAGTGTCTGCTGCCCTGGTGTTGCCCGTGCAGCAGTTCAGCCGGTCTTGGGCAGGAACGGACGAGGGTGCATGACGGCGCGACGGCGCTCCTCGGCGAGGAACTTCATGATGATCGGCGCCACCGATTCGGCGCGGGTCACCAGGAACAGGTGGCCGTCGTCGATCACGTGCAGTTCGGCGTTGGGAATGCGCCAGGCCAGCACACGCATGTTGATCAGCGGGATGATCGGGTCGTCGTCGCCGGCCAGCACCAGGGTCGGCTGGCGGATCCTATGCAGCCAGTGGATGCTGGTCCAGCCGAGCCCGGCGAACAGTTGCCAGTAGTAGCCCAGCTTGCCCGACGAACGCACCTTGCTGGCATGCGCCATGGCCAGCTTGGGGTCGCGGCGGAAGGCCCCGCCGTAGATGTCCGGGGCGATGTGTACGCCATAGGAGGGCTGGATGTAGCGCCGCGGGCTGGCCATGCGCATCAGTACCTTCGGCTTGCCTGGCACCATCACCGCGCCAGCCGAAGTGGCGGCGAGGATCAGCTTCTTGCAGCGTTCCGGATAGTCGTGGGCGAACTGCTGGGCCAGCGCGCCGCCCCAGGACACGCCGATCGCGTTGACCTGGCCGTAGTCCAGGTAGTCGAGCATCCGCGCCGCCAGCTTGGCCAGGCCGGGAAAGCGGTAGGGCACGCTGGGCGTCGAGGAACCGCCGACGCCGGGAACGTCGAAGGCGATCACCTCCAGTTCCGGGTCGAGCGCCTGGACGAAGGGGAACACCAGTTCCAGGTTGGCGCCTATGCCGTTGAAGATCAGCAGCGGAGTGCTTCCTTCCTTGCCCGGCCGCACTGCGGTGCGGATGGTCTGGCCGTCGAGGTCGATGGTCCGGAAGACGAAGGGCTGGGGCATGCTCGGGGTCCTCGGCGGCGCAGCCGCGGGCTCGGCGATACGGGGCCTGGCCGGCTTCCGCGCGGCACGGGGCCGCGCCGGAGGCGCTGGCGGGGTTTCGTCGGCGGAGGCCGCGGATCGCTCCTGCGGCTGTTCTTCAGGCTGGTCGCTTTTCATCGTTCATGCACGTAGGTTCCGGGCGCGGCTTCGCCGGCCGGATAGGTCTTGTTGCCCAGGCTGGCGGGCGCCTTGCGGGTCTTGCCGGAGCGTTCGGCCAGCCATTGCTGCCAGTGCAACCACCACGAGTCGGCGTGCTTGCCGGCCTGTTCCAGCCAGGCCTTGGGCTCGGCGGGCAGTTCCGGATTGGTCATGAAGCGTGCCTTGGGGTTGCCCGGTGGGTTGAGGATGCTCTGGATGTGACCGCTGTTGGAGAGGATGAACTCGCACTTGCCACCCAGCAGCCTGGCCGACTTGTAGCACGACTCCCAGGGGGTGATGTGGTCGTTCAGACCGGCGACACAGTAGAAGTCGCAAGTCACCTGCTTCAGGTCGATGGGCGTGCCGGAGACCTCCAGGGCGCCGGGGCGGTTCAGCGGGTTGCTCTTGAACAGTTCGACGAACTCGCCGTGCAGCGCGGCGGGCAGGCGCGTGGTGTCGTTGTTCCAGTAGAGGATGTCGAACGCCGGCGGCTGGTTGCCGAGCAGGTAGTTGTTGACCCAGTAGTTCCAGATCAGGTCGTTGGGGCGCATCCAGGCGAACACCTTGGCCATGTCCTTGCCCTCCAGCACGCCGGACTGGTAGGAACGACGCTTGGCGGCCTCCAGAGTCTTCTCGTCGGCGAACAGCGCGACCTGGGTATTCAGTTCGAAGTCGAGCACGCTGACCAGTTGGGTGAAGGCGTTGACCTTCTTCTCGCCGCTGGCCACGTAGTGGCCGACCAGGGTCGCGGTGGTGATCCCGCCGGAGCAGGCGCCGAGGAGGTTGAGGTCCTTGCTGCCGGTGATCGACAGGACTACCTCGATGGCCTCCTTGAGCGCCTCGATATAGGTGGTCAGGCCCCATTCGCGCTGCGACTTGGTCGGGTTGCGCCAACTGACGATGAAGGTCTGCACGCCGTTGCGCAGGCAGAAGCGCGCCAGGCTCTTGTCCGGCGACAGGTCGAAGACGTAGAACTTGTTGATCTGCGGCGGCACCACCAGCAGCGGGCGTTCGTGCACCGACTCGGTGATCGGCCGGTACTGGATCAGTTCCAGCACGTCGTTGCGGAACACCACGGCGCCCTCGGTGGTGGCCAGGTTCTTGCCCACCTCGAAGGCGTCCATGTCCACCTGGCTCGGCATCCCGCCGTTGTTCACCAGGTCCTTGGCCAGGTGGCCGAGGCCGTCCAGCAGGCTCTTGCCGCCGGTCTCGAAGAAGCGCTTGACCGCCGCCGGGTTGCTCAGGCTGTTGGTCGGCGACATCGCCTCGGTCAGCAGGTTGATGACGAACTGGCCACGACTGATGTCCTGCGGCGACAGGTCGCTGTGGCTGATCCAGCTGTGCAGCTCCTTGCGCCAGGCCAGGTAGGTCTGCATGTAGCGCTTGTACAGCGGATTCTGGCTCCAGGCCGGATCGGAAAAGCGTCGGTCGTCATCGCCTGGGCGTAGCTCCGACTGGCCGAGCAGGACGTTCTTCAGCTCCAGGCTGAAATGCGCCACGTGCCTGGCGCTGTGCAGCGGCTGGCGCACCGCCTGGAGCAGGACCATGCGCGCGGAGGTGAGCAGGTCCTTGCCCCGGATGCCGATCACCGGATTCAGGTTCAGCGTGTTTTCCGCGGCTTGCTTGGGAAGCTCGTTATTGTTCTTCTGACTCATCGGCAACGCTCCATTGTTCGAGGCGAAACAGGGGACCGCAACGAAACCGGGGACCAGGTGTCCGGCCGGCTACTGCTCGACTACCAGCCCACCCGCACGTTTCAGGGCGGGGCGGACGCACGTCAGGGAAGGGAACCCGGACAAGGGGCTGCACCGTCTTGGTTACGCGAGTTTCCGCTGGCGTGCAAGCTGGCAGAAGCATCGGTGGCCGGCGTGGCTGGCCCGGCGAGCGGCCGACCTGCGGACTAGAGCGTTGCTGCCGTGCAGGGTAGGACATTCGCCGTGGCGACCGCGCCGACCGGATGTCTGGTCTGGCAGTCTGCGGGGCGAATGTTGCAAATGACGTGCCCTCGTTCGGGGCAGCGGGGAAAAATCGCCTGGATGCCGTGTGCCGCGAAGGGGCACTCGGCCCGGCGCTTCAGAGCATCAGCTTGACGACCGACTCGTCGGGGTCGCGCGACTTGCCGGCGCTGGCCAGCTCCGCCAGGTAGTCGGCCCATAGCTGGTCCTTGCGGGTCGCCAGCTCGTACAGGTAGTCCCAGGTGAACAGGCCGCTGTCGTGGCCGTCGTCGAAGCTCAGCTTCAGTGCGTACTGGCCGGCGGGTTCGACGCCGACCAGGCCGACGTTCAGCTTGCCGTACTGCAATACCGGGTTGCCGTGGCCCTGGACCTCGGCCGAGGGCGAATGCACGCGGAGGAACTCGGCAGGCAGGTCGTAGCTATCCTCGCCGTAGCGCAGGGTCAGGGTCTTCGAGGCTTTGTGCAGCTGGATGGCGGAAGGGATACGCATCGCATCGGACTCGCGGAAGGGCGGAGTACAAGGATACCCCGGTTCGGGACCGCGCGGCCCGCCGCCACGGTGTTGGCCGTGGCGGCGGCGGTGGTCAAAGGATGTAGCGGGACAGGTCCTCGTCCTCGGCCAGCTCGCCGAGGTGGCTGTTGACGTAGCCGGCATCGATCAGGATCGGCTTGTCGCTATGCTCGCTGGCCAGGTCGGCGGCGCTGAACGAGACCTCTTCCAGCAGCCGCTCGAGCAGCGTATGCAGGCGGCGGGCACCGATGTTCTCGGTCTTCTCGTTGACCTGCCAGGCGATCTCGGCAAGGCGCTTGATGCCGTCCTCGGCGAACTCGATGGCCAGCCCCTCGGTCTTCAGCAACTCGCGGTACTGCTCGGTGAGCGAGGCATGCGGCTCGGTGAGGATGCGCTCGAAATCGTTCGGACTGAGGGCCTTGAGCTCCACGCGGATCGGCAGGCGGCCCTGCAGCTCGGGAACCAGGTCGCTCGGCTTGCTCAGGTGGAAGGCGCCGGAGGCGATGAACAGGATGTGGTCGGTCTTGACCATGCCCAGCTTGGTGTTCACCGTGCAGCCCTCGATCAGCGGCAGCAGGTCGCGCTGTACGCCCTCGCGGGAGACGTCGGCGCCGCCGGCGTTGGCGCGCTTGGCGATCTTGTCGATCTCGTCGATGAAGACGATGCCGTGCTGCTCGACCGCCTCCAGGGCGCGTGCCTTGAGCTCTTCCTCGTTGACCAGGCGCACCGCCTCTTCGTCGCGGATCAGCTTCAGGGCCTCGGCGACCTTCAGCTTGCGGGTCTTCTTCTTGCCCTTGCTCATGCCGGAGAACAGGTTCTGCAACTGGTTGGTCATCTCCTCCATGCCGGGCGGGGCCATGATCTCCACGCCGGCCGGGTTGTCGGCCACCTCGATGTCGATTTCCTTGTCGTCCAGCTGGCCTTCGCGCAGGCGCTTGCGGAACAGCTGGCGGGTGTTGCTGTCCTCGCGTGCCGGCTCGTCGCCGAAGCCCATGGCGGGACGCGCGGCCGGCAGCAGGGCATCGAGGATGCGCTCTTCGGCGGCGTCCTCGGCGCGATACTTGACCTTCTGGATCTCCTGTTCGCGGAGCATCTTCACCGCGGCGTCGGCGAGATCGCGGATGATCGATTCGACGTCGCGTCCGACATAGCCGACCTCGGTGAACTTGGTCGCCTCGACCTTGATGAACGGCGCGTTCGCCAGGCGCGCCAGGCGGCGGGCGATCTCGGTCTTTCCGACGCCGGTGGGGCCGATCATGAGGATGTTCTTCGGTGTTACCTCGGCGCGCAGCTCGGCCGGCAGTTGCATGCGTCGCCAGCGGTTGCGCAGGGCGATGGCGACGGCGCGCTTGGCGTCGTCCTGGCCGATGATGTGGCGGTTGAGTTCGTGGACGATCTCGCGGGGCGTCATGGACATTCGTTTACTCCAGCGGGGGACGAGCGCTTCAGACGGCGCTGTCCAGCTCCTCGATGGTCAGGTTCTGGTTGGTGAAGACGCAGATCGAGCCGGCGATGTTCAGCGCGGTCTCGGCGACTTCCCGAGCGCTCAGCTCGGCGTTGTGCTGCAGCAGGGCCAGGGCCGCGGCCTGGGCGAAGCCGCCGCCGGAGCCCATGGCGATCAGGCCGTGTTCGGGTTCGACCACGTCGCCGTTGCCGGTGATGATCAGCGAGGCATCCTTGTTGGCGACCGCGAGCATGGCTTCGAGGCGGCTCAGGGAGCGGTCGGTGCGCCAGTCCTTGGCCAGTTCGACGGCGGCGCGGACCAGGTGCCCCTGGTGTTTCTCCAGTTGCTGCTCGAAGCGTTCGAACAGGGTGAAGGCATCGGCGGTGGCGCCGGCGAAACCGGCCAGTACCTGACCGTGATACAGGCGCCGGACCTTCTTGGCGTTGCCTTTCATCACGGTGTTGCCCAGGGAAACCTGGCCGTCGCCGCCCATGACGACTTTGCCGTTGCGGCGGACAGATACGATGGTGGTCAAGGGGGAAATCTCCACACTGCGGGGCCGAATGCCCGGAATGCTGGGAGATATAGGGGCGATCCGCGGCTTTTCAACCGCACGCACCGCCGTGCGTCGGAACGCACGGCGTGGCCCGCGTTCAGCGGGCCTTGCGTTGCTGTAACAGCAGGTTGCTGAAGCCGTTGGAGGACAGTGTCTTCTGCGCCTGGGACAACTGGTCGCGGCTGTTGAACGGGCCGACCATCACCCGGTACCAGGTCTCGTCGCGGACGTTGCCGGCCTCGACGTTCACCGACTGCCCGAGCAGGATGATCTGCGCGCGCACGCGGTCGGCGTCGGACTGCTTGCGGAACGAGCCGGCCTGCAGGAAGAACTGCGTGCTGGCGGCGACCACCGCTTTCGGCAGCGGCGGTGGCACCTGCCCGGCGAGTGCGGCCTTGGCCCGCGCTTCGTCGGCCTTGGCCAGCTCGGCGGGGGTGGGCGGCGGCGGGGCCTTCTCCGGTACCGCTTCCGGCGGCACCACGACCTCGGACTCCGGCAGCAGGGTGTAGAACTCGTACTTCGGCTTGGCCTGGGCCGGCGTCTGCGTTTGCGCGGGCTGCTGGGCCTGGCCGTTCTGCTGCGGCTGCTTGCCCTGCACGGCGGCCGGGCGCTGGGCGTCCGGGCGTTCGCGCTGGACGTCCTTGCGCCCGGGTTCGAGCTTCATCAGGAACATGATGAAGCCGCCGATGGCCAGGCCGGCGACCAGCCAGACCCAGCCGGGAACGCCGTTCTTCGCGGCGGGCGCCTGGTAGCGGCTGGCGCCGCGCTTGGGGGCGGGTTTCTTCTTTGCCATGGGGGTTCCCGGACTCCTGTTCGGGCGGGTTCGATTACATGCGTTCCAGAGTCTTCAGACCGAGCAGCTCCAGGCCCTGTTCCAGGGTACGGCCGGTCAGCGCGGCGAGACGCAGGCGGCTGTCCTTCTGCGCCGGGTCCTCGGCGGTGAGGATCGGGCAATGCTCGTAGAAGCTGGAGAACAGCCCGGCCAACTCGTACAGGTAGGCGCAGAGCAGGTGCGGCACGCCCTTGAGCGCGACGTTGTTGATCAGGTCGCCGAACTGCGCCAGCTGTGCGGCCAGGGCCAGCTCCTGGGGCTGCTCGAGGACGATCTTCCCGCCCAGTTGCTCGCGGCCCTGGCCGAGCTTGCGGAAGACGCTGGCCACGCGGGTGCAGGCGTAGAGCAGGTAGGGTGCGGTGTTGCCTTCGAAGCTCAGCATCAGTTCGAAGTTGAAGCTGTAGTCGCTGGTGCGGTGCTTGGACAGGTCGGCGTACTTCACCGAGTCGATCCCCACCACCCGGCCGATCTCGCGCAGCTGGACCTCGTCGAACGGCTCCTCGCCACGCTCGGCGCGCTGCTCGTTGCGTTCCTTGACCAGCGCATAGGCGCGGCTCTCGGCCTCTTCCAGCAGGTCGATCAGCTTCACCGTACCGCCGTCGCGGGTCTTGAACGGACGGCCGTCGGCGCCGTTCATGGTGCCGAAGCCCATATGCTCCAGCTCCATGCCGGCCGGAACGAAACCGGCGCGCCGCGCCACTTCGAAGACCTGCTGGAAGTGCAGGGCCTGGCGCTGGTCGACGAAGTACAGCACGCGGTCGGCGTGCAGCACGTTGTGCCGATAACGCATGGCGGCGAGGTCGGTGGTGGCGTAGAGGTAGCCGCCGCCGGCCTTCTGCACGATCACCGGGAGCGGATTGCCCTCGGCGTTCTTGAACTCTTCGAGGAAGACGCACAACGCGCCGTTGTCTTCGGTGAGCAGGCCCTTGGCGGTCAGGTCGGCGACCACCTGGGCGAGGTCGTCGTTGTAGGCGCTCTCGCCCATGACGTCGGCCATGCTCAGCTTCACGCCGAGACGGTCGTAGACCTTCTGGCAGTGCGACAGGGAAATCTCGTTGAAGCGGGTCCACAGGCGCAGGCAGTCGGGGTCGCCGGCCTGCAGCTTGACTACCAGTTCGCGGGCGCGGTCGGCGAATTCGGGAGACTCGTCGAAGCGTTTCTTCGCCGCGCGGTAGAAGACCTCCAGGTCGTGCAGCTCGGCCTCGGCGTCGACCGGTTGCTCTTCCAGGTAGGCGAGCAGCATGCCGAACTGGGTGCCCCAGTCGCCGACATGGTTCTGCCGGATCACCGTGTCGCCGAGGAACTCGAGGACGCGCGCGACGGCGTCGCCGATGATGGTCGAGCGCAGGTGGCCGACGTGCATTTCCTTGGCCAGGTTCGGCGAGGACAGGTCGATCACCACGCGCTGCGCCGGGCCTGCCTTGCGCACGCCGAGACGTTCGTCGGCGAGGGCGCGGTCGAGGCTGGCGGCGAGCCAGACGTGATCCTGGAAGAAGTTGAGGAAGCCGGGGCCGGCGATCTCCACCTTGGCCAGTTGCTCGTGGGCGGGGATTGCCTCGACCAGCCTGGCGGCCAGGTCGCGCGGCTTCATCCCGGCCGGCTTGGCCAGCATCATGGCGATGTTGCTGGCGAAATCGCCGTGGCTACGGTCCTTGGTGTTCTCCACCTGGATGTCCGGGGTCAGGCCGGCGGGCAGGGTGCCGTCCGCGGTCAGTTGGTCGAGGGCTTGCTGGATCAGCTGGCGAATCGTGTCTTTCATCGTTTTTCTCCGTGCTCGCGGGCAGAGGGGCGGCGCGCGACGGTCGGGCAGGGGAAGGGCCGGCGGATGCGGCGCTCCGAAGTTCACTCCCCGCGATGTGCGCGGGGTGGCCGGTCGAGGCTCAGAACCGCGCATTATCCGTGGGCGGACAGGCGTTGCCAACCGTTGCGGCGATTAGCCGACAGTTTGCGCCGGACATCGCGGATTCCGGCTGACCCCAGTCAAGCGGGGCGTCTTCCTGGAAGGCGCTCAGAACAGGTCGATCGGATCGATATCGAGCGACCAGCGCACCTGGCGCCCGCCGGGCAACTGTTCGAGGCTCTGCAGCCAGGGCGTCAGCAGGCGATGCAGCGGCGCCCGGCTCATGCACTGCAGCAGCAGTTGCGCGCGGTGCTTGCCGGCACGCCGCTCCATGGGCGCGGGCACCGGCCCGAGCAGTTCCACCTCCGGTCCGCCCATCTGCTCGAGCAATTGCTCGGCGGCACTGCAGGCGCTGTCGAGGAAGGCTTCCGCCTGGCCCGGCTTGTGCGCTTCGGCGCGCAGCAGGGCGAGGTGGGCGAAGGGCGGCAGGCCGGCGGCGCGGCGTTCGCTGAGGGCCTGTTCGGCAAAGGCGAAGTAGCCGTCCTCGGTGAGCTGGACCAGCAGCGGGTGATCGGCCAGGTGGGTCTGGATCAGTACCCGTCCGGGCTCCTCGGCGCGTCCTGCGCGGCCGGCGACCTGGACGATCTGCTGGGCCATGCGTTCGCTGGCGCGGAAGTCGGCGGAAAACAGGCCGCCATCGGCATCGAGGATCGCCACCAGGGTGACCCGTGGGAAGTGGTGCCCCTTGGCGAGCATCTGGGTGCCGACCAGGATGCATGGCTCACCGCTGTTGATGGTGGCGAAGAGGTCGCGCATGGCGTGCTTGCGCGAGGTGCTGTCGCGGTCGATGCGCAGCACCGGATGGTTCGGGAAGAGAATCCGCAGGCGTTCCTCGGCGCGCTCGGTGCCGGCGCCTACCGGACGCAGGTCGAGCTTGCCGCACTGCGGGCAGTTCATCGGCGGCCGCTGGCGGTGGTCGCAGTGGTGGCAGCGCAACTCGCCGCTGCCCTGGTGCACGGTCATCCGCGCGTCGCAGCGCGGGCATTGGCTGATCCAGCCGCAGTCGTGGCAAAGCAGGGTCGGAGCGAAGCCGCGGCGGTTGAGGAACACCAGGACCTGCTGGCCGGCCGCCAGGGTATCGCCGATGGCCTGTTGCAGCGGGCGGGAAAGGCCGGCGTCGAGCGGCATGCTCTTCACGTCGAGGCGGATGAATTTCGGCGGGTGCGCGCCACCGGCGCGCTGGGTCAGGCGCAGCAGGCCGTAGCGGCCGGCCTGGGCGTTGTGCAGGCTTTCCAGGGCGGGCGTGGCCGAACCGAGCAGGATCGGCACGTTCTCCAGGCGTGCGCGTACCAGTGCCAGGTCGCGGGCGTGGTAGCGCAGGCCGTCCTGCTGTTTATAGGAGGCGTCGTGTTCCTCGTCGACGATGATCAGTCCCGGCCGCTTCAATGGAGTGAACAGTGCCGAACGGGTGCCGATGACGATGTCGGCCTCGCCATCCCGGGCGGCGAGCCAGGCGTCGAGGCGCTCGCGGTCGGTCAGGGCCGAATGCAGCAGGGCGATGCGCGCGTTGAAGCGGCGTTCGAAACGCGCCAGGGTCTGCGGCCCCAGGTTGATCTCGGGAATCAGCACCAGGGCCTGGCGGCCTGCGGCCAGGGTTTCGCGGATCAGTTGCAGGTAGACCTCGGTCTTGCCGCTGCCGGTGACCCCGGCCAGCAGGAAGCAATGGAAACCGCCGTGGCTGGCGCGAACCGCCTCGAAGGCGGCGCGCTGCTCGGGGTTCAGCGGCAACTCCGCCTGGGCCAGCCAGCCGCCTTCGCGCGGCGGGGTGCTGTGGCGCCGCACCTCCAGTTCGACCAAGCCTTTTTCCTTGAGCAGGTCGAGGCTGTCCTTGTTTATCTGCAACTGGTTCAGCAACTCATGGGACACCCCGTGCGGATGCTGCTTGAGAATCGCCAGGGCCTGGCGCTGGCGCGGCGCCCGGGCCAGGCGCGGATCGTCGAGGCTGGATTGCGCGGTGGCATGCCAGAAGCGCTGCTGGCGCGCCTCGGCCGGCTCGCCCTGGCGCAACAGGTTGGGCAGCGCCCAGGACAGGGTGTCGCCGAGGCTGTGCTGGTAGTACTGGGCGGTCCAGCGACAGAGTTCGAGCAGGTGCGCCGGCATCGGCGGCTTGGCGTCGAGTACCCTGAGGGCAGGCTTGAGCTTGTCTTCGGGTACTTCGGAACGGTCCGTCACCTCTATCAGAACGCCAACCAGCTCCCGGCGCCCGAACGGCAGCAGCAGGCGAATCCCCGGCTGTAGGGCGCTGCGCGGAATGCCGCGGGGCGCGCGGTAGTCGAACAGGCGGCGGAGTGGCGAAGGCAGGGCTAGGCGTAGGATCAGGTCTGACACTCAGCGGCTTCCGGGGATGAAGGAAACGAGGACTGGGCCGGCGATGTTAGCAGACGACCGGCGGGCGGGGTCGCTTGCATAGATGAATCGGTCTGGTATGATCCACGCCCTTAATTACGTGCGGTGCCTGGTAAACGCGCTGGGTGGCGGCACACAACGCCTCGAGGATTGAATCATGAAAGCGGACATCCATCCGACTTACGAAGCTATCGAAGCTACCTGCAGCTGCGGTAACGTCATCAAGACCCGTTCCACCCTGTGCAAGCCGATCCATCTGGACGTGTGCTCCGAATGCCACCCGTTCTACACCGGCAAGCAGAAGGTGCTGGACACCGGCGGCCGTATCGACCGCTTCAAGCAGCGTTTCGGCGTATTCGGCGCCACCAAGTAAGCCGCTTGCCGCGAACGCGCGCAATGCTACTTGTCGCTGTACCGAGAAAGGCGTCCCTGGTGGGCGCCTTTTTCATGTCCGTGGTTTCCGCCTTCGCCGGTGCGGCGGAGGCCTGCCGGCCTACCGGCGCCTTGCAGAACGTCGAGGTGGCGCGGGTGGTGGACGGCGATACCGTGCGCCTGCGCGATGGCCGCAGCGTGCGGCTGATCGGTATCAACGCGCCTGAGCTGGCGCACAACGGTCGCACCACCGAGCCCTTCGCCGAAGCCGCGAAGCAGCGACTGCAGGCGCTGGTATCGGCCAGCGACGGGCGTCTCGCCCTGCAGCCGGGCCGCCAGGCCCGCGATCACTACGGGCGGACCCTGGCGCACCTGTTCGATGCCAGCGGCGCCAACCTCGAGGCGCGCCTGCTCGGCGAGGGCCTGGGCTACCTGGTGGCGGTCGCGCCGAACACCGAGCTGACGGCCTGTCAGCAAGCGGCGGAACGTGCAGCGCGTTCGGCTAATCTGGGTGTATGGAAGCGTTCGCCGGTGCTTTCGCTCGATCGACTGGCGCAGAGCGGCTTCGCCGTGGTCCGCGGGCGGGTGCTCGAGGTCGAACGCAACCGGGGCGGTATCTGGCTGGAGATGGACGGTCCGCTGGTCCTGCGGATCGAGCCGAAGGTGCTCAAGGCGTTCGATGCGAAACGGGTGATGCAGATGGCGGGACGTTCGCTGGAAGTGCGTGGCTGGGTGGTCGATCGTTCCCGCCGTGGCGCTGTGCCGGCCGGCAAGGCGCGCTGGCAGATGTCGGTGACCGATCCGGCGATGCTGGAATGGTTGCCATGAAGACCGCCTGGCTCCTGCTGCTGTTGCTGGGAGTCGGCGCGCTGGGCGGCTGCGCGGTGAACCCGGCCACCGGCAAGAGCGATTTCGTGATGATGAGCGAGCAGCAGGAACTCGGCATGGGCGCTCGCTACAACCAGGAAATCCTCAAGCAGTTCCCCCGCTACAACGATGAAAAGCTCCAGGCCTACGTGCAACGGGTAGGCGAGCGGGTCGCCCGCAGCAGCCACCGCAGCAATCTGCAATATCATTTCACCGTCATCGATTCGCCGGACATCAACGCCTTCGCCCTGCCGGGCGGCTACATCTATATCCATCGCGGACTGATCGCCTACCTTGGCTCCGAGGCCGAACTGGCCGCGGTGCTCGGTCATGAGGTCGGCCACGTCACGGCGCGCCACAGCGTGCGCCAGCAGAGCCAGGCCAGCGCCTGGAACATCCTTGGCCAGGCGGTGGCGATCGGCACCGGGGTCGGTGCCGCCGGCGACCTGGCCAACGTGCTCGGCACGGCCTTCGTCCGCGGCTACGGGCGTGACATGGAACTGGAAGCCGATGGTCTCGGCGCTCAGTACCTGGCCCGCGCCGGCTACGATCCGACGGCGATGATCCAGGTGGTGCGGGTGCTGAAGAACCAGGAGGACTTCGCTCGCGAAGAGGCTGCGCGCAATGGCCAGGCGGTACAGGCCGGCGGCTACCACGGGTTGTTCGATACCCATCCGGACAACGACCGGCGTCTGCAGGAAGTGGTCGGCCCGGCCCGGCAACTGGCCAACGGACAGCAGGAAGTGGGGCGCGAGGTCTTTCTTCGCCATCTGGAAGGCATGCCGTTCGGCGACTCGGCATCGGCCGGGGTGCGTCGCGGGCAGAACTTCTACCATGCCGAGCTGGACTTCACCCTGAGCTATCCGGCGGGCTGGAAGATCCTCAACCAGCCCAGTGCCCTGCTTGGCTATCCGGCGGACGAGCAGTCGTTCATCGGCATGAAGCTGGTGCCCCATGATTCCCGCCTGACGCCCGCGGAGTTCCTGCGCAAGAACGCCGGGCAACGGCTGGCCCAGGAAGAGTCGCTGAAGCAGGCAGGACTGAACGGCTACACGGCGGTGGTGCCAGGCAACCCGGCGCGACGGGTTGCTGTGATCTACCAGGGCGACCGCGCCTACCTGTTCGTCGGCGTGGTCAAGGTCGGTTCCCTGGAGACCCAGGACGACCGCTTCCTCAGCGTGATCCGCAGCTTCCGTCCGCTGCGCGACAAGGAGCGGGCCCTGGCGCAGCCGCGACGCCTGCACCTGGTGCAGGTCAAGGCGGGGCAGACGCTGGAGCAATTGGCGGCTGGCGGCGAGGGGTCATTGAGTGACTCCGTGGCTCGTCTGCGTCTGCTGAATGACCTTTATCCGAGCGGTGAACCCCGTCCGGGCGATTGGCTTAA
This sequence comes from Pseudomonas sp. 22490, assembly GCF_052044465.1. NCBI lineage: Bacteria > Pseudomonadati > Pseudomonadota > Gammaproteobacteria > Pseudomonadales > Pseudomonadaceae > Pseudomonas > Pseudomonas sp. 22490. Next base: position 40,512 of record NZ_JBQENS010000001.1, read on the forward strand.
AGTCGTACGCTAGAGGTCTTGACAGCCGGGTCCTGACGATCTTGTGGGGCGTCGTCTTCTTGCGTATGCTCGGTCGCCCCGTCTGTCCAACAAGCAATAAAGCGGAAGTGCCCAAATGTCCGATCTTAAAACCGCTGCCCTCGAATATCACGCACAACCCCGTCCGGGAAAACTGAGTGTCGAGCTGACCAAACCCACCGCTACCGCCCGGGACCTGTCCCTGGCCTACAGCCCGGGTGTCGCCGAGCCGGTGCGTGAAATCGCCCGCGATGCCGAGCTGGCCTACCAGTACACCGGCAAGGGCAACCTGGTGGCAGTGATTTCCGACGGCACCGCGATTCTCGGCCTGGGTAACCTCGGCCCGCTGGCCTCCAAGCCGGTGATGGAAGGCAAGGGTGTGCTGTTCAAGCGCTTCGCCGGCATCGACGTGTTCGACATCGAGGTCGACGCCGAGAGCCCGCAGGCTTTCATCGATACCGTCAAGCGTATTTCCATCACCTTCGGCGGTATCAACCTCGAGGACATCAAGGCTCCCGAGTGTTTCGAGATCGAGCGCGCGCTGATCGAACAGTGCGACATCCCGGTGTTCCACGATGACCAGCACGGCACCGCCATCGTTACCGCGGCGGGCATGCTCAACGCGCTGGAACTGGCCGGCAAGAAGCTGGAAGAAGCGAAGATCGTCTGCCTCGGCGCCGGCGCTGCCGCCATCTCCTGCATGAAGCTGCTGGTGAGCATGGGCGCCAAGGTTGAGAACATCTACATGATCGACCGCAAGGGCGTGATCCACGCCGGTCGCGACGACCTGAACCAGTACAAGTCGGTGTTCGCCACCGAGACCGACAAGCGCACCCTGGCCGACGCCCTGGAGGGCGCCGACGTGTTCGTCGGCCTGTCCGGCGCCAACCTGCTGGAGCCGGAAGACCTCAAGCGCATGGCGCCGAACCCGATCGTGTTCGCCTGCTCGAACCCGGACCCGGAGATCAAGCCGGAACTGGCCCATGCCACCCGTAACGACGTGATCATGGCTACCGGTCGTTCCGACTATCCGAACCAGGTCAACAACGTGCTCGGTTTCCCCTTCATCTTCCGTGGTGCCCTGGACGTACGTGCCACGCGCATCAACGAAGAGATGAAGATCGCCGCCGCCCTGGCCCTGCGCGACCTGGCCAAGCAGCCGGTCCCGGAAGACGTCTGCGCCGCCTATGGCGTGGACAAGCTGGAATTCGGCCGCGAGTACATCATTCCGAAGCCGATGGACAAGCGCCTGATCACCGTGGTCTCCGATGCCGTGGCCAAGGCTGCCATCGAGACCGGCGTGGCTACCCTGCCGTATCCGAAGAACTATCCGCTGAAATCGGTGGACGACGTCTTCAACGGCTGATCGATCGATCCGCCGGATAAAAAGAAACCCCGCCTTGGCGGGGTTTCTTTTTGCCTGCGCCTCGCGCTCCCGTCGTCGCCAACGAAGCGCAGGCGCCGGCCGGTTCAGAACAGGTCGATCGGCGCGCCTTCGTCATCCGGCAGCGGGCTGCCAGGGAAGCTGCCTGGCGGCAGTTCATTGACCGAGGGCGGGGTATCCTCGTTCTTGAACATCTCGAAATAGGCGCCGGGAGTGCCCGGCGCGGCCGAACGGCCGGTCACCGGGTCGATGCGCAGGCTGACGATGCCTGGCGGCTCGGCCATGGTGTGCATCGGCTTGTCCTTGAGGGCGAAGCCCATGTACCTGATCCAGATCGGCAGCGCGACGGTACCGCCGTACTCGCGGCGACCCAGGGTCTCCGGCTGGTCGAAGCCGACCCAGACGCTGGTCACGTAGTCGGAGTTGTAGCCGGAGAACCAGCCATCCTTGGAATCGTTGGTGGTGCCGGTCTTGCCGGCCAGGTCGGTGCGCTTCAGCGCCAGGGCGCGACGCCCGGTACCGCGCTTGATCACGTCCTGCAGCATGCTGGTCATGATATAGGCGGTACGGGCATCGATGATCCGCTCGGCCGGGGTCGGCTCGAAGGTGGTCTGGGCCTTGGCGGCGACTTGCTGGGCTTCGATCGAACCTTCGCCTTCGGCGCTCTCCGGATGCTCGGGGTCACCAGGATTCCCGGCGTCTTCCGCATCCGGCGCAGCGACCTGTTCTTCCACCGGCACGCGGGGCGGATTGGCCTGGTACAGCACCTGTCCGTCGCGGCTCTCGATGCGTTCGATGACGTACGGATTGACCTTGTAGCCGCCGTTGGCGAATACGCTCCAGGCGCCGGCGATTTCCATCGGTGTGACTGTCGCGGTACCCAGGGCCAGGGAGAAGTTGCGCGGCAGTTCGTCGCGCTGGAAGCCGAACTTGGTGATGTAGCTGATCGCCCGCTCGATGCCCAGGCCCTGCAGGACGCGGATCGAGACCATGTTGCGGGACTTGTACAGGGCTTCGCGCAGCGGGATCGGGCCGAGGAAGGTATTGGTGTCGTTCTTCGGTCGCCAGACCTTGTCCAGGTACTCGTCGACGAACACGATCGGCGCATCGTTGACCAGGCTGGCGGCGGTGAAGCCGTTGTCCAGGGCCGCGCTGTAGATGAACGGCTTGAAACTGGAGCCCGGCTGGCGCTTGGCCTGGATCGCGCGGTTGTAGTTGCTCTGCTCGAAGGAGAAGCCGCCGACCAGCGAGCGGATCGCCCCGTCCTTCGGGTCAAGGGAGATCAGCGCGCTCTGTGCGGCGGGAATCTGTACGAAGCGCAGGGTGCCGTCTTCCTGGCGCTGCACGCGGATCTGGTCGCCGGCCTGGGCCACGTCGGCGGGCTGGCGCGGCATCGGGCCCATGCTGTTGTTGCTGAGGAAGGGGCGTGCCCATTTCATGCTGTCCCAGGTCACGGCTTCTTCCTTGCCGTCGCGGGTCATCACCATGATCCCGCTCTTTTCCACCTGGGTGACGATCGCCGGCTCCAGGCCGCCGATGCTGCGCTGCTGGCCCAGGTGCTTGAGCCAGGCGTCGCGGGTCTGGCCCGGCAGGCGGGTCTCCGGGCCGCGGTAGCCGTGGCGCTGGTCATAGTCGATGAGGCCGTCGCGGACCGATTGGCTGGCGGCGTTCTGCAGGTCGCTGCGGACCGTGGTGATGACCTTGTAGCCCTCGGTATAGGCCTCGCTGCCGTAGCGGCCGACCATCTCGGCACGGGCCATCTCGGCGATGTAGGGCGCATTCAGTTCGGGGGTCTGCACGTGGTAGGAGGCGTTGATCGGCTCCTCGACGGCGGCCTGGTAGCGTTGCTGGTCGATGAAGCCGAGCTTGAGCATGCGCTCGAGGATCCAGTTGCGCCGCTCCGTACTGCGGGTCGGGTTGACCAGCGGGTTGTAGCGCGAGGGCGCTTTCGGCAGGCCGGCGATCATCGCCATCTCGGCCAGGCTCAAGTCTTTGATCGGCTTGCCGTAATAGACCTGTGCGGCAGCCTCGATGCCATAGGCACGGTTGCCCAGGTAGATCTTGTTGACGTAGAGCTCGAGGATCTCGTCCTTGGTCAGCTGTCGCTCGATCTGCAGGGCCAGGAGGATTTCATTGATCTTTCGCGAGAAGCTTCTTTCATTGGTAAGGAAGTAGTTCTTCGCTACCTGCATGGTGATGGTGCTGCCGCCAGTCTGGATGTGACCGCTTTTCAATAATTGCGCGGCGGCGCGCATTAGGCTTTTCACATCGACGCCATAATGGTTGGCGAAATTGTCGTCCTCGGCGGACAGCAGGGCATGGATGAAGTCCTGCGGGATGTCGGCGAAGCGGATCGGCGTCCGGCGCATCTCGCCGAACTCGGAGATCAGCTTGCCGTCCTCGCTGTAGACCTTGAGGGGGATCTGCAGCTGGACGTTACGCAGAGCTTCCACCGAGGGCAGGCTGGGACTCAGATAGAGATAGGCGCCGCTGAAACTGAGCAGCACTCCACAAATCAGGGTGACGCAAGTCCACCACAGGAACTTCAGCAGGCGCATGGGTAGATTCGGATTTCCAGGAAAAAGAAAGAGTTAAGCGAATAGGACAGGAAAAAGGCAAAAGCTGTTCACATTATAAGCAATTTTTCTGTGACCTAGCCATTTGCCTGGCCTTCGGCTCTGGTATCTAATGTGAAAAAAGAAGAATCGTTCGTAAGTATTGAACGCTAATAGGGAATTGGTCGTGCTAGGGCTCATAAAGAAGAAAGCGAACACCTTGCTGGGGATCGACATCAGCTCGACCTCGGTAAAGCTCCTTGAGTTGAGCCGCTCCGGAGGCCGCTACAAAGTGGAGGCCTATGCCGTCGAGCCGCTTCCGCCGAATGCAGTCGTGGAAAAGAACATCGTCGAGCTGGAAGGGGTCGGCCAGGCGTTGTCACGGGTGCTGGTCAAGGCGAAAACCAACCTGAAGTCGGCCGTGGTCGCCGTCGCCGGTTCGGCGGTGATCACCAAGACCATCGAGATGGAGGCCGGGCTTTCCGAGGATGAACTGGAAAACCAGCTGAAGATCGAGGCCGACCAGTACATCCCCTATCCGCTGGAGGAAGTCGCCATCGACTTCGAGGTCCAGGGGCTCTCCGCGCGCAATCCCGAGCGCGTGGACGTACTCCTGGCCGCCTGTCGGAAAGAAAACGTCGAGGTTCGCGAAGCGGCCCTGGCGCTGGCCGGCCTGACCGCCAAGGTGGTCGACGTCGAGGCCTACGCGCTGGAGCGCTCCTATGCGCTGCTGAGCAGCCAGCTGGGTGCCGACACCGACCAGTTGACCGTGGCGGTAGTGGACATCGGCGCGACCATGACCACCCTGAGCGTCCTGCACAACGGACGCACCATCTATACCCGCGAACAGCTGTTCGGCGGTCGCCAGCTCACCGAGGAGATCCAGCGGCGTTACGGACTCTCGGTGGAGGAAGCCGGTCTCGCCAAGAAGCAGGGCGGTCTTCCGGATGACTACGACAGCGAGGTTCTGCGTCCGTTCAAGGACGCCGTGGTGCAGCAGGTTTCCCGCTCGCTGCAGTTCTTCTTCGCCGCCGGACAGTTCAACGACGTCGACTACATCGTCCTGGCGGGCGGTACGGCGTCTATCCAGGATCTCGATCGGTTGATCCAGCAGAAGATCGGCACCCCGACCCTGGTCGCCAACCCGTTCGCCGACATGGCGCTGAACGGCAAGGTGAATGCCGGCGCCCTGGCCAGCGACGCTCCGGCGTTGATGATCGCCTGCGGCCTGGCGTTGAGGAGTTTCGACTGATGGCACGGATCAACCTTCTACCCTGGCGCGAAGAGCTGCGCGAGCAGCGCAAGCAGCAGTTCCTGGTGATTCTTGGCGGCGTCCTGGTGGCATCGGCTGCGCTGGTATTCCTTGGCGACCAGTACTTCACCGCGGCCATCGAGAACCAGAACGCCCGCAACGACTTCCTGCGCAAGGAAATCGTCGTACTCGACGCCCGGATCAAGGAAATCAGCGAACTGAAGTCGCGGCGCCAGCAATTGCTCGAGCGGATGAAGATCATCCAGGACCTGCAGGGCAACCGTCCCATCATCGGACGGGTGTTCGACCAGCTCGTGCGGACCTTGCCCGACGGCGTGTATTTCACCGACCTGAAGATGACCGGCAAGAACATCGCCATCGCCGGCGCGGCCGAGTCCAACAACCGCGTTTCCAATCTCATGCGCAACATGGACGCGTCCGAGTGGCTGACCGCCCCGACCCTGAACGAGGTCAAGGCGGTGACCCAGGGCGCGGTGGACCAGGCCAACGTGTTCCAACTGACCGTGCAGCAGACGCAGCCCGGCGAGGAAGACGCCAAGGCGAAGCATGGGGTTGCGCAAGGAGCCAAGAAATGAGTCTGGCCAGTTCCCTGGAAAGTCTGCGCAAGATCGATATCAACGATCTCGACCTGAACAACATCGGTTCCTGGCCGGCGGCGGTCAAGGTCATCGTCTGCGTGCTGCTGACCGCGGCGGTCCTGGCGCTGGGCTACAACTTCCATCTGAGTGACATGCAGGCTCAGCTCGAACAGCAGGCCGCGGAAGAGGAGACGCTCAAGCAGCAGTTCTCCACCAAGGCCTTCCAGGCCGCGAACCTGGAAGCCTACAAGGCACAGATGAAGGAGATGGAAGAGTCCTTTGGCGCCTTGCTGCGGCAGTTGCCCAGCGACACCGAGGTACCCGGGCTGCTCGAGGACATCACTCGTACCGGCCTGGGCAGCGGCCTGGAGTTCGAGGAAATCAAGCTGCTTCCCGAGGTTGCCCAGCAGTTCTACATCGAGCTGCCGATCCAGATCAGCGTGGTCGGCGGCTACCACGACTTGGCGACCTTCGTCAGCGGCGTGTCCAGCCTGCCGCGGATCGTCACCCTGCATGACTTCGAGATCAAGCCGGTCGCGCCCGGCAGCACGTCCAAGCTGCGCATGAGCATCCTGGCCAAGACCTATCGCTACAACGACAAGGGGCTGAAGAAATGAGAGCCCGCCTGATTCTGAGCAGCCTGCTGCTCGCCAGCCTGGCCGGATGCGGCGGCGGTTCCGATTTCGCCGATCTGCAGTCCTACATGGACGAGGTTCGCGCCCGGCCCAAGGGCACCATCGAGCCGTTGCCGAAGTTCCAGCCGTACGAGGCCTTCACCTATAGCGCCGCGTCGCTACGCAGCCCGTTCCAGCCGCCGGTGAAGATCGACCTGACCGTGCGGCAGAAGGGCAACAAGGTGATCAAGCCCGACGAGACGCGGGTCAAGCAGTTCCTGGAAGGCTTCAACATCGAGACCTTCGAGATGGTCGGCACCCTGTCCAACGCCCAGGGCACCTTCGCCCTGGTGAAGGGCGCGGGTGGCGTGCACCGGGTGAGGGTCGGGGACTACCTGGGGCGCAACGACGGCAAGGTCGTCGGCATCAGCGAAGGAAAAATAGACGTGATCGAAATCGTTCCTGACGGAGAGGGGAACTGGCTGGAGCGTCCGCGCAGCCTGACTCTCAAGGAACGCTCCTGAGGGCGGGGAAAAACATGCATAACCAACAGCAGTCTGTACAACGGAGTCGGACGATGAACAGTGGCCTCTCGCGCCTCGGGATCGCTTTGCTGGCCGCCATGTTCGCGCCGGCATTGCTCGCCGCGGACCTGGAGAAACTCGACGTGGCGGCGCTGCCTGGCGACCGGGTCGAGCTAAAGCTGCAGTTCGACGAGCCCGTCGCCGCGCCGCGTGGCTATACCATCGAGCAGCCGGCGCGAATCGCCCTCGATCTGCCGGGGGTGCAGAACAAGCTCGGCACCAAGAACCGCGAGCTGAGCGTGGGCAATACGCGCAGCGTCACGGTGGTCGAGGCGAAGGATCGCACACGGTTGATCATCAACCTGACCGCGCTGTCGTCCTACACCACCCGGGTGGAAGGCAACAACCTCTTCGTGGTGGTCGGCAATTCGCCGACCGGCGCCAGCGTCGCTTCTACCGCTCCGGTCAAGGCAAGCCCGGCTCCGGCCAGCTATGCCCAGCCGATCAAACCCAAGCCGTACGTGCCGGCGGGTCGTGCCATCCGCAACATCGATTTCCAGCGTGGCGAAAAGGGCGAGGGCAACGTGGTCATCGACCTGTCCGACCCGACCTTGAGCCCGGATATCCAGGAGCAGGGCGGCAAGATCCGCCTGGACTTCGCCAAGACCCAGCTGCCGGATGCGCTGCGGGTTCGCCTGGACGTCAAGGACTTCGCCACGCCGGTGCAGTTCGTCAACGCCAGCGCGCAATCCGACCGTACCAGCATCACCATCGAGCCGAGCGGGCTCTACGACTACCTGGTCTACCAGACCGACAATCGCCTGACCGTCAGCATCAAGCCGATGACCACGGAAGATGCCGAGCGGCGCAAGAAGGACAATTTCGCCTATACCGGCGAGAAACTGTCGCTGAACTTCCAGGACATCGACGTGCGTTCGGTACTGCAACTGATCGCCGACTTCACCGACCTGAATCTGGTGGCCTCGGATACCGTGCAGGGCAATATCACCCTGCGCCTGCAGAACGTGCCGTGGGACCAGGCGCTGGACCTGGTACTGAAGACCAAGGGCCTGGACAAGCGCAAGCTCGGCAACGTACTGCTGGTGGCCCCGGCCGACGAGATCGCCGCCCGTGAGCGCCAGGAGCTGGAAGCGCAGAAGCAGATCGCCGAGTTGGCGCCACTGCGCCGGGAACTGATCCAGGTGAACTACGCCAAGGCCGCGGACATCGCCAAGCTGTTCCAGTCGGTGACCAGCGATGGTGGCCAGGAAGGCAAGGAAGGCGGGCGCGGCTCGATCACCGTCGACGACCGCACCAACAGCATCATCGCCTATCAGCCCCAGGAGCGACTGGACGAACTGCGGCGGATCGTTTCGCAGCTGGATATTCCGGTGCGCCAGGTGATGATCGAGGCACGCATCGTCGAGGCCAACGTCGGTTACGACAAGAGTCTCGGTGTGCGCTGGGGCGGCGCTTATCACAAGGGCAACTGGAGAGGCTACGGCAAGGACGGCAATATCGGGATCAAGGACGAGGACGGCATGAACTGCGGCCCGATCGCCGGCAACTGTACTTTCCCCACCACGGGAACCAGCAAGTCGCCGTCGCCGTTCGTCGACATCGGCGCCAAGGATGCCACCTCCGGAATCGGCATCGGCTTCATCACCGACAACATCATCCTCGACCTGCAACTGTCGGCGATGGAAAAGACCGGCAACGGCGAGATCGTCTCCCAGCCTAAGGTCGTGACCTCGGACAAGGAAACCGCGAAGATCCTCAAGGGCCAGGAAGTACCCTACCAGGAGGCCAGCTCCAGTGGCGCTACCAGCACCTCGTTCAAGGAGGCCGCGCTGTCCCTCGAGGTGACCCCGCAGATCACCCCGGACAACCGGATCATCGTCGAAGTGAAGGTGACCAAGGATGCGCCGGACTTCGATCGCGCACTGAACGGCGTACCGCCGATCAACAAGAACGAGGTGAACGCCAAGATCCTGGTCAACGACGGCGAGACCATCGTCATCGGCGGCGTGTTCAGCAACACCCAGAGCAAGTCGGTGGACAAGGTGCCGTTCCTCGGCGACCTGCCTTACCTGGGGCGGCTGTTCCGGCGCGATACGGTCTCGGACGTGAAAAACGAACTTCTGGTTTTCCTGACACCGCGGATCATGAATAATCAGGCCATCGCAATCGGTCGCTGATATCGAACAACGTGGTCAACCTGATCCTCGTCGGCCCGATGGGTGCTGGAAAGAGCACCATCGGGCGCCTGCTCGCCAAGGAGCTGCATCTCGCGTTCAAGGACTCCGACAAGGAGATCGAACAGCGGTGCGGCGCGAATATCCCATGGATCTTCGATGTCGAGGGCGAGGTCGGTTTCCGCGAGCGCGAGCAGGCCATGCTCACCGAACTCTGCGCCGCCGACGGCATGGTGATCGCCACCGGCGGCGGGGCGGTGATGCGCGACGGTAACCGCCAGGTGCTGCGCGCCGGTGGCCGGGTTGTGTACCTGCATGCCTCGGTCGAGCACCAGATCGCGCGCACGGCGCGGGACCGCAACCGCCCCTTGTTGCAGAAGCCCAACCCGGGACAGATCCTCCGCGACCTGATGGCGCTGCGCGATCCGCTCTACCGCGAAATCGCCGATGTGGTGGTGGAGACCGACGAAAGGCCGCCGCGCCTGGTCGTCCAGGAAATTCTCGAACGCCTGCGCAAGTTGCCGCCCCGCTGAGGCGCGGCGAATTGCGTTATCCTATTGCCCTTTCCTGTCTGGGGGCCTCATGCGCACACTTCACGTCGATCTAGGCGAGCGTAGCTATCCCATTTACATCGGTGAAAACCTGCTGGGCGACGCCCGCTGGTTCGCGCCGCATATCGTCGGTCGCCGGGTCGCGGTGATCAGCAACGAAACGGTCGCTCCTCTCTATCTGGAAACCCTGCTCAAGGCACTGCAAGGCCATGAGGTCACCCCTGTGGTGCTGCCCGACGGCGAGGCCTACAAGCAGTGGGAAACCCTGCAACTGATCTTCGATGCCCTGCTGAAGGAGCGGCATGACCGCAAGACTACCCTGATCGCCCTGGGCGGCGGCGTCATCGGTGACATGGCCGGTTTCGCCGCGGCCTGCTACCAGCGTGGGGTCAACTTCATCCAGGTGCCGACCACCCTGTTGTCCCAGGTCGACTCCTCGGTGGGCGGCAAGACCGGGATCAACCATCCGTTGGGCAAGAATATGATCGGTGCGTTCTACCAGCCCCAGGCGGTGGTCATCGACACCGCGTCGCTGAAGACGCTGCCGTCCCGCGAGCTGTCCGCCGGGCTGGCGGAGGTGATCAAGTACGGTTTCATTTGCGACGAACCGTTCATCACCTGGCTGGAAGAGCACATGGATGCCTTGCTGGCACTGGAGCCGACCGTTGTCACCGAGGCCATCGAGCGCTCTTGCGCGGCGAAGGCCCGCGTGGTGGGCGCCGACGAGCGCGAGTCGGGCGTGCGTGCCACGCTGAACCTCGGCCATACCTTCGGTCATGCGATCGAGACCCAGCAGGGTTACGGCGTCTGGCTGCACGGCGAAGCGGTAGGGGCGGGAACCGTGATGGCACTCGAGATGTCGCATCGGTTGGGTTGGCTGAGCGCCGCCGAGCGCGATCGCGGTATCCGCCTGCTGCGCCGGGCTGGCCTGCCCGTGGTACCGCCGGCCGAGATGACGGCGGAAGATTTTATGGAACACATGGCCGTCGACAAGAAAGTGCTCGATGGCCGCCTGCGTCTGGTTTTGCTGCAAGGACTGGGGAATGCCGTGGTCACCGGCGATTTTCCCCGTGAGATCTTGGACGCGACCCTGCGCACCGACTATCGGGCCTTGGCCGACCAGCTTGGAGATGAATGAGGTCCCATGACCAGCTTGCATGCCGATGAGGCCTTCCTGGGCCACTACCAATTCAGTCACGACCCGTTCGCGCCGCGCGTTCCGGGTTTCAAGTTCTTCCCGGCGCAGCGCAAGCCGGTGCTCGGCCAGTTGCACCATCTGGCCCGCTACAGCCAGCTCCTGCTGCTGGTCACCGGGCCCCTGGGCAGCGGCAAGACCCTGCTGCGCCAGGCGCTGGTGGCCAGCACCAACAAGGATGCGGTCCTCAGCGTGGTGATCTCGGCGCGCACCGCCGCCGACGAGACTTCGTTGCTGCGCCAGGTGGCGCAGGGCCTGAGCATCAACCAGGCGAGCCTGGAGGCGATCCTGACCAAGGTGGCGCAGCTGGCGATCACCGGGCAGGACGTCTACCTGATGGTGGACGATGCCGAACAGCTCCAGGACAGCGCGCTGGAAGTGCTGTTGCTGCTGGCTTCCGGCACCAACGAGGGACGCCTGCATGTATTCCTGTTCGGTGAGCCGTCGTTGCTGCCGCGCCTGGAGGTGTTTTCCGAGGGTGAGGAGCGCTTCCATGCCATCGAATTGCAGCCATACAGCGAAGAGGAAACCCGCGACTACCTGGCCCAGCGTCTCGAGGGCGCCGGGCAGGGCATCGAGCTGATTTCCAACGACCTGCTGGTGGACATCCACGAGCAGTCGGAAGGCTGGCCGGGAGCGATCAACCAGGTCGCCCGCGATGCCCTGATCGAAGCGATGCTGGCCAATCGTGGCGCAGCGCGCAAGGCAACCGGAGGGTCTTTCAACTTGCCCAAGAAGCATCTGGTGATTCTTGCGGTCGTGGCCATCGGCGTGATCGCCGCCTGGTTCATGCAAGGCAAGAGCAAGCCGGAGGCGCCGCAGACCGCCTCTACCGAATTGTCCATGAATGGTGGTACGCCGGCCCAGGCCCAGCAGCCGGGCAGCGGCCCGGCCGTGGAGTTCAACGGCTCCAGCCAGCCGTTGCCGCTACCGTTGGTCGGCGAGTCGCAGCCGGTCATTCGCGAGCCGCTGGCCCAGGCCGCCGGGCAAGGTGGCGACGACGAAGGCGGCCTGCCGTCCGCCGCGGTGCCGCCTACCGTTTCCAGCTCGGCTCCTCCGGTGACGCCGCTGGCCAACAACGGCGTCACGCCGATGCATCCGGTGCCGCCGGCGCCGACCGAACCGACCGCGCCTGCGGCGACCCCGACTCCGGCGCAGACCCCGGCACCGGCCGCGCCGGTCGCCAGCGCCCCGGCCAGCAAGCCGGCCCCGGCTCCGGCCAAGCCGGCGGCGAGCAAGCCGGCCACCACCGCCGCGGCGAAGCCGGCCCCGGCTCCGGCCGCCAAGCCGGCCAGCGGTGGCGGTGCGGGAAGTCAGTGGTATCGCAACCAGTCTGGTGGTAACTTCGCCCTGCAGATCCTCGGTACCGGCTCCGAAGCCAATGCCCAGGCGTTCATTCGCCAGCAGGGCGGCGGCGATTTCCGCTACTTCAAGAAAACCCTGCAAGGCAAGCCGTTCTACGTCGTCACCTATGGCAGCTTCCCGAACCGTGCCGCCGCCCTGGCCGCAGTGAAAAAACTGCCGTCCAAGGTGCAGGCCGGCAAGCCGTGGCCGCGTACCTTCGCCAGCATCCAGCAGGAGATCGGCCAGGCGCATTGATCCGACCTGCCGTCGCCTCTTGACGAAACTCGCTAGTCGTTAGCATGACCGGCGGGTTTCGTCTTTCATTTTGGCGACATTGAATTTCATTTTCTCGCCGCAAAATTTGTGAGGCCTTGTGCACCTATGTACAATGGCCTCCCTTTGCCTGTCGAAAACTCGCCGCATGAGCGGGTGACAGGCGAAGTAGATGACTAAAAAAGTTTTGCCGGTGAGAGTTCCTTATGAAAGCAGGTCTGTACCATCCTGAAACGTTCAAGGATAACTGCGGATTTGGCCTGATCGCCCATATGCAGGGCGAGCCGAGCCATCAACTTCTGCAAACCGCAATCGAAGCACTGACCTGCATGACCCACCGCGGTGGGATCAATGCCGATGGCAAGACCGGGGACGGCTGCGGGCTGCTGATCCAGAAGCCCGACCTGTTCCTGCGTGCCGTCGCCAGGGAAGCCTTTTCTGTCGACCTGCCCGAGCAATACGCGGTGGGCATGGTGTTCTTCAACCAGGACCCGGTGAAAGCCGAGGCGGCACGCGAGAACATGAATCGCGAGATCGTCGCCGCCGGACTGGAGCTGGTCGGCTGGCGCAAGGTGCCGATCGATACCAGCGTTCTCGGCCGCCTGGCGCTGGAGCGCCTGCCGCAGATCGAACAGGTGTTCATCGGCGGCGCCGGCCTGAGCGACCAGGACTTCGCCATCAAGCTGTTCAGCGCACGGCGCCGCTCGTCGGTGGCCAACGCCGCCGACAGCGACCACTACATCTGCAGCTTTTCGCACAAGACCATCATCTACAAGGGCCTGATGATGCCGGCCGACCTGGCCGCCTTCTATCCGGACCTTGGCGACGAGCGCCTGCAGACCGCGATCTGCGTATTCCACCAGCGCTTCTCCACCAACACCCTGCCGAAATGGCCGCTGGCGCAGCCTTTCCGCTTCCTCGCCCACAACGGCGAGATCAACACCATCACCGGCAACCGCAACTGGGCCCAGGCGCGGCGGACCAAGTTCACCAACGAACTGATCCCCGACCTGGAAGAGCTAGGCCCGCTGGTGAACCGCGTCGGCTCCGACTCGTCGAGCATGGACAACATGCTCGAACTGATGGTCACCGGCGGCATGGACCTGTTCCGCGGCCTGCGCATGATCATCCCGCCGGCCTGGCAGAATGTCGAGACCATGGACGCCGACCTGCGCGCGTTCTACGAGTACAACTCGCTGCACATGGAGCCCTGGGATGGCCCCGCCGGCGTCGTGCTGACCGACGGTCGCTATGCCGTCTGCCTGCTCGACCGCAATGGCCTGCGCCCGTCGCGCTGGGTCACCACGAAGAACGGCTACATCACCCTGGCCTCGGAGATCGGCGTCTGGGACTACAAGCCCGAGGACGTCATCGCCAAGGGTCGCGTCGGTCCGGGGCAGATCCTCGCGGTGGACACCGAGACCGGCCAGGTCCTGCACAGCGACGACATCGACAACCGCCTGAAGTCGCGCCATCCCTACAAGCAATGGCTGCGGCAGAATGCCCTGCGCATCCAGGCGACCCTGGACGACGACCATGGCGTGGCCAGCTACGACGCCGACCAGCTCAAGCAATTCATGAAGATGTTCCAGGTCACCTTCGAGGAGCGTGACCAGGTGCTGCGTCCGCTCGGCGAGCAGGGCCAGGAAGCGGTGGGCTCCATGGGCGACGATACGCCGATGGCGATCCTCTCCCGGCGCATCCGCTCTCCGTACGATTACTTCCGCCAGCAATTCGCCCAGGTCACCAACCCGCCGATCGACCCGCTGCGCGAAGCCATCGTGATGTCCCTGGAAACCTGCCTGGGCGTCGAGCAGAACATCTTCGAGGAAGCCCCGCACCATGCCAACCAGGCGATCCTCACCACTCCGGTGATCTCGCCGGCGAAGTGGCGGACCATCATGACCCTGGACCGCCCGGGCTTCGACCGCCACTTCATCGACCTCAACTACGACGAGTCGATGGGCCTGGAGGCCGCGGTGCGCAACATCGCCGACCAGGCCGAGGAAGCCGTGCGCGGCGGCAAGGTGCTGCTGATCCTCAGCGACCGCCATATCGCTCCCGGCAAACTGCCGGTGCATGCTGCCCTGGCCGTCGGTGCGGTGCACCACCGCCTGGTGCAGACCGGGCTGCGCTGCGACTCCAACATCCTGGTGGAGACCGCCACCGCCCGCGATCCGCACCATTTCGCGGTGCTGATCGGCTTCGGCGCCTCGGCGGTCTATCCGTTCCTCGCCTACGAGGTGCTGGCCGACCTGATCCGCACCGGTGAAGTGCTGGGCGACCTCTACGAGGTGTTCAAGTACTACCGCAAGGGGATCTCCAAGGGCCTGATGAAGATTCTCTCGAAGATGGGCATCTCCACCGTCGCGTCCTACCGTGGCGCGCAGCTGTTCGAGGCGGTGGGCCTGTCCGACGAGGTCACCGACCTGTGCTTCACCGGAGTCGCCAGCCGCATCCAGGGCGCGCGCTTCGTCGATATCGAGAACGAGCAGAAGCTCCTGGCCGCCGAGGCCTGGAGCAACCGCAAGCCGATCCAGCAGGGCGGCTTGCTGAAATTCGTCTATGGCGGCGAATACCACGCCTACAACCCGGATGTGGTGAATACCCTGCAGGCTGCCGTGCAGCAGGGCGACTACGAGAAGTTCAAGGAATACACCGCGCTGGTGGACCAGCGCCCAGTGTCGATGATCCGCGACCTGTTGCAGGTGAAGACCGCCGCGCAGCCGCTGGCGCTCGACGAGGTGGAGCCGCTGGAAGCCATCTTCAAGCGCTTCGATGCCGCCGGGATTTCCCTTGGCGCGCTGTCGCCGGAGGCCCACGAGGCGCTGGCCGAGGCGATGAACACCCTGGGCGGTCGCTCCAACTCCGGCGAGGGCGGCGAGGACCCGGCGCGCTACGGCACGCTGAAGAGTTCGAAGATCAAGCAGGTGGCTACCGGCCGCTTCGGCGTGACCCCGGAATACCTGGTCAACGCCGAGGTCCTGCAGATCAAGGTGGCCCAGGGCGCCAAGCCCGGCGAGGGCGGCCAGTTGCCGGGCGGCAAGGTCAACGGCCTGATCGCCCGCCTGCGCTATGCGGTGCCCGGCGTGACCCTGATCTCGCCGCCGCCGCACCACGACATCTACTCCATCGAAGACCTGGCGCAGCTGATCTTCGACCTCAAGCAGGTCAACCCGCAGGCGCTGGTATCGGTGAAGCTGGTATCCGAGCCGGGCGTCGGCACCATCGCCGCCGGCGTGGCCAAGGCCTATGCGGACCTGATCACCATCTCCGGCTACGACGGCGGTACCGGCGCCTCGCCGATCACCTCGATCAAGTACGCCGGCTCGCCCTGGGAACTGGGCCTGGCGGAAACCCACCAGACCCTGCGCGGCAACGACCTGCGCGGCAAGGTCCGGGTGCAGACCGATGGCGGCCTGAAGACCGGCCTGGACGTGATCAAGGCGGCCATTCTCGGCGCCGAGAGCTTCGGCTTCGGTACCGCGCCGATGATCGCCCTGGGCTGCAAGTACCTGCGCATCTGCCACCTGAACAACTGCGCCACCGGCGTGGCGACGCAGAACGACAAGTTGCGCAAGGACCACTTCATCGGCACCACCGCGATGGTGATCAACTTCTTCACCTTCATCGCCACGGAAACCCGCGAGTGGCTGGCGCGCCTCGGCGTGCGCAGCCTGGGCGAGCTGATCGGCCGCACCGACCTGCTGGAGATCCTCCCCGGCGAGACCGCCAAGCAGCAGAATCTGGATCTCGCTCCGTTGCTGGGCAGTGAGCTGATCCCGGCCGACAAGCCGCAGTTCTGCGAGGTGGAGAAAAACCCGCCGTTCGACCAGGGCCTGCTGGCCGAGAAGATGGTCGAGCTGTCGAAGGCCGCCATCGAAGGCCTGAGCGGCGGCGAGTACGAGCTGGACATCTGCAACTGCGACCGATCCATCGGCGCGCGGGTATCCGGCGAGATCGCCCGCCTGCACGGCAACCAGGGCATGGCCAAGGCACCGGTGGTGTTCCGTTTCAAGGGCACCGCGGGACAGAGCTTCGGCGTGTGGAACGCCGGTGGCCTGCACCTGTACCTGGAAGGCGACGCCAAC
The DNA here is from genome assembly GCF_052044465.1 of Pseudomonas sp. 22490. Classification (NCBI taxonomy): domain Bacteria; kingdom Pseudomonadati; phylum Pseudomonadota; class Gammaproteobacteria; order Pseudomonadales; family Pseudomonadaceae; genus Pseudomonas; species Pseudomonas sp. 22490. The sequence continues at coordinate 57,107 of NZ_JBQENS010000001.1, forward strand.
GACTACGTAGGCAAGGGCATGACCGGCGGCAAGCTGGTGATCACCCCGCCCAAGGGCAGTCCGTTCAAGACCCAGGAATCTGCCATCGTCGGCAACACCTGCCTGTACGGCGCCACCGGCGGCAAGCTGTTCGCCGCCGGAACCGCCGGCGAGCGCTTCGCCGTGCGCAACTCCGGTTCCCATGCGGTGGTGGAAGGTACCGGCGACCACTGCTGCGAATACATGACCGGCGGTTTCGTCTGCGTGCTGGGCAAGACCGGCTACAACTTCGGCTCCGGCATGACCGGGGGCTTCGCCTACGTCCTCGACATGGACAACACTTTCGTCGACCGCGTGAACCACGAGCTGGTGGAAATCCAGCGGATCAGCGGCGAGGCGATGGAGGCCTATCGCAGCCACCTGCGCAAGGTCCTGGTCGAGTACGTGAACGAAACGGCAAGCGAGTGGGGCGCGAACATCCTGGAAAACCTGGATGACTACCTGCGTCGGTTCTGGCTGGTGAAACCGAAGGCGGCCAGCCTCGGTTCGCTGCTGACCAGCACCCGTGCCAACCCGCAATAAGCGCCCGAAGTTGTGATGAGGTTTCGATATGTCTGAACGTCTGAATTCCGACCGCCTGAACAACGACTTCCAGTTCATCGAAGTCGGGCGCAAGGACCCGAAGAAGAAGCTGCTGCGCCAGCGCAAGCGCGAGTTCGTGGAGATCCACGACCTGTTCAAGCCGCAGCAGGCCGCCGACCAGGCCCACCGCTGCCTGGGCTGCGGCAACCCGTACTGCGAGTGGAAATGCCCGGTGCACAACTTCATCCCTAACTGGCTGAAGCTGGTTTCCGAAGGCAACATCCTGGCCGCCGCCGAACTGTCGCACCAGACCAACACCCTGCCGGAAGTCTGCGGCCGGGTCTGCCCGCAGGATCGCCTCTGCGAGGGCGCCTGCACCCTCAACGACGGTTTTGGCGCGGTGACCATCGGCTCGGTGGAGAAGTACATCACCGATACGGCCTTCGCCATGGGCTGGCGTCCGGACCTGTCCAAGGTTAAGCCGACCGGCAGGCGCGTCGCGGTGATCGGCGCCGGCCCGGCCGGCCTCGGCTGCGCCGACGTGCTGGTGCGCAACGGCGTGACCCCGGTGGTGTTCGACCGCAACCCGGAGATCGGCGGCCTGCTGACCTTCGGCATTCCCGAGTTCAAGCTGGAGAAGCACGTCCTCAGCCGTCGCCGCGAGGTGTTCACCGGCATGGGCATCGAGTTTCGCCTGAACACCGAGATCGGCAAGGACGTGACCATGGAGCAGTTGCTCGATGAGTACGATGCCGTGTTCATGGGGATGGGCACCTACACCTACATGAAGGGCGGTTTCCCCGGCGAGGACCTGCCGGGCGTACACGACGCCCTGGACTTCCTGATCGCCAACGTGAACCGCAACCTCGGCTTCGAGAAGTCGGCCGAGGACTTCGTCGACATGAAGGGCAAGCGCGTGGTGGTCCTGGGCGGCGGCGACACCGCGATGGACTGCAACCGCACTTCGATCCGCCAGGGCGCCAAGTCGGTGACCTGTGCCTATCGCCGTGACGAAGAAAACATGCCGGGCTCGCGCAAGGAAGTGAAGAACGCCAAGGAAGAGGGCGTGAAGTTCCTCTTCAACCGCCAGCCCATCGCCATCGTCGGCGAGGACCGGGTGGAAGGCGTGAAGGTGGTCGAGACCCGTCTCGGCGAGCCGGACGCCCGCGGCCGCCGCAGCCCCGAACCGATCCCCGGATCCGAGGAGATCATCCCGGCGGAAGCCGTGCTGATCGCCTTCGGCTTCCGGCCGAGTCCGGCGCCGTGGTTCGAGCGCTTCGAGATCGCCACCGACAGCCAGGGCCGCGTGGTGGCTCCGGCGCAGGCGCAGTTCAAGCACCAGACCAGCAACCCGAAGATCTTCGCCGGTGGCGACATGGTCCGTGGTTCCGACCTGGTGGTGACGGCGATCTTCGAAGGACGTACCGCGGCCGAAGGCATCCTCGACTACCTTGGCGTCTGACCCGCGGCGCCACCGGCGCTGCGACAAATCACCGCGATAGACAAAAGGCACGGCCCCCGCCGTGCCTTTTGTTTTGTGCTTTGCGACAATAGCGGCCCTTTTCGCCCGCCGGCCTGTGGATAACCCCCTTCCGCACGCGCCCGCGTGAAGCCAGCAGCCTTTGATCGGATGCCGTTATGACTGCCCTGAAGAACGACCGCTTCCTCCGCGCCCTGCTCAAGCAGCCCGTCGATGTCACCCCCGTCTGGATGATGCGCCAGGCCGGTCGTTACCTGCCGGAATACCGTGCCACCCGTGCCAAGGCCGGCGATTTCATGAGCCTGTGCATGAACCCGGAGCTGGCCTGCGAAGTGACCCTGCAGCCGCTGGACCGTTACCCGCAGCTGGACGCCGCGATCCTCTTCTCCGATATCCTGACCATTCCCGATGCCATGGGCCAGGGCCTGTACTTCGAGACCGGCGAAGGCCCGCGCTTCCGCAAGGTGGTCTCGTCGCTGGCCGACATCGAGGCGCTGCCGGTTCCCGATCCGGAACAGGACCTGGGCTATGTGATGGATGCCGTGCGCACCATCCGCCGCGAGCTGAACGGCCGCGTACCGCTGATCGGCTTCTCCGGCAGCCCCTGGACCCTCGCCACCTACATGGTCGAGGGCGGCTCGAGCAAGGACTTCCGCAAGTCCAAGGCGATGCTCTACGACAACCCTCAGGCCATGCACGCTCTGCTGGACAAGCTGGCGCAATCGGTGACCAGCTACCTCAACGGGCAGATCCACGCCGGCGCCCAGGCGGTGCAGATCTTCGACTCATGGGGCGGCAGCCTGTCGGCGGCGGCCTACCAGGAGTTCTCCCTGACCTACATGCGCAAGATCGTCGATGGATTGATCCGCGAGCACGACGGACGCCGGGTGCCGGTGATCCTCTTCACCAAGGGAGGCGGCCTGTGGCTGGAGTCGATGGCCGAGGTCGGCGCCGAGGCGCTGGGCCTGGACTGGACCTGCGACATCGGCAGCGCCCGGGCCCGTGTCGGTGAGCGCGTAGCCCTGCAAGGCAACATGGATCCCTCGGTGCTCTACGCCAATCCGGCGGCGATCCGCGCCGAAGTCGCGCGGATCCTGGCGGCCTACGGCAAGGGTACGGGGCATGTGTTCAATCTTGGCCACGGCATCACCCCGGAAGTCGACCCGGCCCATGCCGGCGCCTTCTTCGAGGCGGTGCACGAGCTGTCGGCGCAGTACCACGGCTGAGCCGGAACGAAAGAAGGGGAGCCGAGGCTCCCCTTTTTTCATGCGCGGGCCGACGGCCCTCCGGCGCGTTGGCTGGCGGGGTCGCGCCGGTGGCGTACCCGCCCTACGCAACCCGCCCGGCTCAACTGCTTACCTTGCCGGTGCGGTCGTTGATCACGAACAGCTTGCCGTTGGCGTCGCGCACGAGGATTTCCGCGCCCGGCTGGCCATCCATGTCGGCCACCGAATCGATGCTGTAGTTGACGTCGCCGATGCGGTAGTCGCTGCTGGCGCCGCTGGCGTGGTGGATGACCCGCACCTTGCCCTGCATCACCACGATCAGCTCGTTGCCCGGCTTGCCGTCGGTGTCCGCGGTGCCGCCATAGAGTGCCCAGGCGCTGGCGCCGATGTTGTATTCCTTGCGGGAACTGGCGTTGCTGATCACGTAGATGCCGGTGCTGGTGCGGCCGATGATCTCCGCGCCGGGCTGGCCGTCGAGGTCGGCGATCTGTGCGAGCGCGTGGTAGCCGCTGAAGGTGAAGTCCTTGGCGCCACTGGTGCGCGGGTCGATGACCTTGACGCCGTTGCCCATGTTCAGCACCAGTTCCTTGCCCGGCGCGCCGTCCACGTCGGCGACGTCGAACAGGCCCCAGGTGCCGTTGTAGCTGAAGGTGGCGTCGCGTTGCGTACGGGTGCGATCGAATACGGTGCGCACGCCGTTGCCGATGCTGAGGATGACTTCGTCGCCGGCGACGTTGTCGACGTCGGTGGCGCGCATGATCGCCCAGGAGACGTTGCCTACCGGGTACTTGCGCTGGGTGGTGCTGGCGTGGGAAACGATCACCAGGTCGGGACCGGCCTTGACCAGGATTTCCGCGCCGGGCTGGCCGTCGGTATCGGTGGCGCCGAAGACCGACCAGACCACGTTGCCGAAGCTGTAGTTGCGGGTGCTGCCGCCTTCCACCACCTGCAGGTTGGCGCCGTCGCGGTAGACCGCGGCGAGCTGGCCGTTGCCCCGCAGGTCCCAGGTTCCTACCAGAACGCCGGCCGCCTGGGCTGCGCTGGCGCAGAGGGAGAACAGTGCCGTGCCGAGCAGGCAGGCGCGCTTGATCGCTGGTTTCATAAAGTCCCTTTCATATCGCTGTCGAGGCCGGCCGGATGCCGGCCGCAGCAGCATAGAACAGCGCTTGCCGCGCTCAAGGGAAACGCGAGGGATTTGTCGAGCGCTTGGCATTTGTTCGTGAAACTGGTTGCCCGCCCAGCAGGCGGGCGCGGGTGTCGCTCGGCGGCTCGCCGGTCCAGCGCTTGAAGGCGCGGGTGAAGTTGGTTGGATCGCTGTAACCCAGGTACAGGGCGATACGCTGCAACGACACCTCGGGACGCCGCAGCAATCGCAAGGCCTGGCGCTGGCGAGCCTGACCGAGCAACTGGCGAAAGCTGGTGCCGGCGTCATGCAGATGCCGCTTGAGGCTGCGGCTGGACAGGTGCAGGCGCGCGGCTACTTCCTCCAGGTTGGGGAAGCGCTGTTCCTGGCGTTCCAGCTCCAGCCGCACGCGGGCGCAGATGTCCCGGCGGCCGGCATCGAGCAGCGCCAGTTCGCGCTCGCAGTGTTCGCGGGCGCGGCGCAACGCAGCCGGATCGGCCATCGGTAGCGAGCGGGCGAGCAGGATGGCGGGGAACACCAGCTGGACGTGGGCCTGGTCGTAGCGGCACTGCGGCAGCGGCACAGGCACGGCAGGTTCGGGATAGTCGAAGTCGAGCCTGCCGACCAGGGCCGGTTCGCCGAGCAGCCAGGCGCCGGAGCGATACAGGCCGATCAGCAGGGCTTCGCTGAAGTACCGGTGCAGTGCCGGCGGGAGCGCGGGGCCTGGCAGCAGGCGCAGGATCACCTGCTCGTCCTCGCGCAGCAGGCTGATTTCGACGTTGCCCTGCAGCAGCGGCATGTAGCGCAGCGCCAGGCACAAGGCATCGCCGAGCGTCGCCGAGGCCATCATCGCGTAGCCCAGGCTGCCATGGGCGGTGGGAGGCGTGCGCAAGGCGAGCTGTGCGCCGAGGCCGGGGTCGCCGCTCAGCGCGAGCGCCGCGGCGGCGATCGCCTGGTACTGCTGCGATGTGACGCGTGCTTCCGGCTCTTCCAGTCGCAGCGTCGACAGACCGATTTCCCGTAGCAGCGCGCGTCCGTCCAGGCCGCGTTCCTCCAGCAGGCCGAGCAGCAGGCGCGGGTAGGCGGCGGTGATGGTCGGTGCGTCGGAGTCCGTGCGGCGGCTCATGCTGGCGTGTCCTGGCCCGAAATGATCGGCAGTCTGGCGCGAGCGCGTCTGCCGCTGCATTGGCTGGTGCCGCGATACTGCCCGGCAACGCAGTCAAGCGGAGAACGAGCGATGCATCCCTGGGCACGACGCAACATTCCACAACTGGCCGGGCGCCTGGCGCTGGTCACCGGCGCCAACAGCGGCCTGGGTTGGCAGGCGGCGCGCACGCTGGCCGGCAAAGGGGCGACCGTGGTGATGGCCTGCCGCAATCGCGAACAGGCGGAGCGGGCGCGGCGGGCGATCCTCGACGAGTATCCCCAGGCACGCCTGGAGCTGGCCGATCTCGACCTGGCCGACCTCGCCTCGATCCGCGCCTGCGCCGCCGGTTTCCGTCAGCGCCACGCACGCCTCGATCTCTTGTTCAACAACGCCGGAGTGATGTTCCTGCCCCTGCGGCGTACCCGCGACGGTTTCGAGATGCAGATGGGCACCAATCACCTCGGCCACTTCGCCCTTACGGGACTGCTGCTGGAGTCGTTGCTGGCCGCTCCACGGCCCAGGGTGGTGGGCATGACCAGCGGTTTCAACCAGTTCGGCCGGCTGCCGCTCGACGACCTCAACGCCGAGCGCGGCTACAACCGCTATCTCGCCTATTGCCACAGCAAGCAGGCCAATCTGCTGTTCAGCCTGGAGTTGCAGCGCCGCGCCGGCCAGCGGGGCGTGCTTCTGCAGAGCCAGGCGGCGCATCCGGGCTACGCGGCGACCAACCTGCAGTACGCGGCGCCGGCGATGTCCGGTTCGCGCCTGGGACGCTGGGCGATGAAGGTGGCCAACGGAGCGTTCGCGCAATCGGCGGAGATGGGGGCGTTGCCGGCACTTTCCGCGCTGACCGAACAGCGCTGGTATGGCGGCGCCTATGTCGGCCCGGATCGCTGGCTGGAAACCCGCGGTTATCCGGCGGCGGCGCGGATTCCGCGGAATGCGCGCGACCTGGGGCTGGCCGCGCGGCTGTGGGCGCTATCGGAAGAACTGACCGGAGTACGCTTCTGGTCGGAGTGAAGGCGCCGGGAGACCGGCGCATCGAACTCAGTGGGCGGCCTGCGCCAGGGTGTTGCCAGGCAGGGCCGGCAGGCGCGCCAGGTGCAGCGAGACCAATACCGCGACCACCAGCAGCGAGCCGATGAACAGCCCGATGCCGTTCCAGCCGTAGTAATGCCAGAACACCCCGCCGAGGGTGCCGGCCAGGCTCGAGCCGACGTAGTAGCTGAACAGGTAGAGCGACGAGGCCTGGCCCTTGGCGCGCAGGGCGCGGCGCCCGATCCAACTGCTCGCCACCGAGTGCGCGCCGAAGAAGCCGAAGGTGAATAGCAGCAGGCCGGCGAGCATCAGCGGGATCGGCTCGAACAGGGTCAGCAGCAGGCCGCCGAGCATCAGCAGGATGACCGCCCAGAGCACCTTGCGTCGCCCCAGCTTGTCGGCCAGCGAACCGACCCAGGCCGAGCTGTAGATGCCCGAGAGGTAAACCACCGAGAGCACGCCGACCACCGCCTGGCTCATGTGGTAGGGCTCGGCCAGCAGGCGGTAGCCGATGTAGTTGAACAGGGTGACGAAGCTGCCCATCAGCAGGAAGCCGATCAGGAACAGCCAGGGCAGTCCGGCGTCGCGGAAGTGCAAGCGGTAGCCGTTGAGCAGGGTCGCCGGCTTCAGCGGTGCCGGCCGGAAGTGTTTCGATTCGGGCAGCACGCGCCAGAACACCAGCGCGGCGACCAGGGCCAGGCCGCCGAGGACCGCCAGTGCGGCATGCCAGGAGATGAAATCGACCAGGACGCCGCTGATCAGGCGTCCGCTCATCCCGCCGATGGCGTTGCCGCCGATGTACAGGCCCATCGACAAGCCGATGTGCTGCGGATGGATCTCTTCGCTGAGATAGGTCATCGCCACCGCGGCCAGGCCGCTCAAGGACAGCCCGACCAGCGCGCGCATCAGCAGCACGCCATGCCAGGTGGGCATCACCGCGCTGCCGAGGGTGAACAGCGCGGCGGCCAGCAGCGAGACGACCATCACCGGCTTGCGGCCGATCGCGTCGGAGATCGGGCCGGTGACCAGCAGGCCAAGGGCGAGCATGGCGGTGGCGACGGACAATGCCAGGCTGCTTTCCGCGGCGCTGATGGAAAACGCCTTGGACAGCACCGGCATCATCGGCTGGATGCAGTAGAGCAGGGCAAAGGTGGCGAAACCGCCGGAGAACAGCGCCAGGGAGGTGCGCATGAACTGCGGGGTGCCTTTCTCGATATAGCGTTCGACTTCGGTGGCGGCTTCCAGCACCTCGTTGGCTGCTTCGCGGGCCGCCTCGATTAACGCGGGTTCTTCTTCGGCCTGTGGCCGGACTTGCGGATTGCTCACGGGGCACCTCTGGGGACGGTGGCGAGCAGGCACAACGAGGCCGCGCCACCTGGATTTCAGGGACAAGGGGTCGTTGTTGGAGGTTATGTGGCAAAGGATATAGATAGGTTTATATGATTTCCAATATATTGCTCGACACGATTGATATGTAAAAACACCTAATAGGAGGGGCCGCTTGGAACTCAGGCACCTGCGCTATTTCATCGCCGTCGCCGAGGAGCTGCACTTCGGCCGCGCCGCCGAGCGCCTGGGGATCTCCCAGCCGCCGTTGAGCCAGCAGATCCAGGCGCTGGAGGAGGAAATCGGTGCGCGCCTGTTCGAGCGCACCAACCGCCGCGTCGAACTCACCGACGCCGGCCGGCTGTTCCTCGACGAGTCCCGCCAGGTGCTGGCCCAGGTAGACAAGGCGGTGTTGCTGGCGCGTCGGGCCCACCTGGGGGAACTGGGCGAGCTGAAGATCGGTTTCACTTCCTCGGCACCCTTCACCTCGACCATACCCAGCAGCATCCATGCCTTCCGCAAGGCCTGTCCGGACGTACACCTCGACCTGCAGGAAATGAGCAGCCGCCAGGTACTCAAGGCGCTGCTCGAGGAAAGCCTGCAGGTGGGCGTGATCCGCCCGCTGGCGCTGCCGGATGCGGTGCATTGGGTGGAGTTGTTCCGCGAACCGCTGGTGGCGGTGCTGCGGGCCGACCATCCGCTGGCGGCCGGCAGCGAGGATGGCCTGGCCATCGCCGCCCTGGCCGAGGAGCCCTTCGTGTTCTTCCCGCGCAGCTACGGCACCGGGCTCTACGACCAGGTCATCGCCCTGACCCGACAGGCCGGCTTCAGCCCGCGCATCGCCCAGGAGGCCAGCGAGGCGATGACCATCATCGGCCTGGTCTCGGCCGGACTGGGGGTGTCGATCCTGCCGGCGTCGTTCCGCCGCACCCGGGTCGACGGCGTGGTCTACCGCACCCTGAGCGATCCCGAGGCGACGACTGCGGTATGGCTGGTCCGTCGGCAGAACGAGGGCTCGCCGCTGGCGCTGTCCTTCATCGACCTGGTGACCCGTGAGGCGGCCAGCCTGCGCCGGCGCTGAACCGCTCTACGTCAGGACCGAGACGGCGCTCGCGCTTGCCCGCGGCTTTGCCTATCATCCGGGATCAGGCTCGGCTCACGGAGATTTCCCATGCGGCGCGTGGTGTTCAATCAGAAAGGCGGGGTAGGCAAGTCCAGCATCGCCTGCAACCTGGCGGCGGTCAGCGCGGCGGAGGGCTATCGCACCCTGCTGGTGGACCTGGACGCCCAGGCCAACTCCACGCACTACCTGACCGGACTGACCGGCGAGGACCTGCCGGTGGGGATCGCCGACTTCTTCAAGCAGACCTTGTCTTCCGGGCCCTTCAGCAAGAAGGGCAGGGTCGAGATCTACGAGACGCCGTTCGACAACCTGCACATCGTCACCTCCAGCCCCGAACTGGCCGACCTGCAGCCGAAGCTGGAGTCGAAGCACAAGATCAACAAGCTGTGCAAATTGCTGGACGAACTGGACGAAGACTACGACCGGATCTACCTGGATACACCGCCGGCACTGAATTTCTACACGGTATCTGCGCTGATCGCTGCCGATCGCTGCCTGATCCCCTTCGATTGCGACAGCTTCTCCCGCCAGGCGCTGTATGGCCTTCTCCAGGAGATCGAGGAACTGCGCGACGACCACAACGAAGACCTGCAGGTCGAGGGCATCGTGGTCAACCAGTTCCAGCCGCGCGCCAGCCTGCCGCAGCAACTGCTCGACGAACTGGTGGCGGAGGAACTGCCGGTGCTGCCGGTGTACCTGATGAGCTCGGTGAAGATGCGCGAGTCGCACCAGGCTTGCACCCCGCTGATCTTCCTCGAACCGCGGCACAAGTTGACCCAGCAGTTCGTCGAGTTGCACGGGCTGCTCGAAAGCTGAGCAGCCTCTGCGGCAGCGCTTCTACGAGGTAACCAGGACGTCGCAGCTCGGCTGGCGCAGGTAACGTTGCGCCAGGTTGCCGAGCAGCGCCTGCATCAGCGCGTTGCGGCTGTGCCGGCCGAGGGCGAGCAGCTCCGGCTGGCGCTGCTTCAACGCGGCGTCCAGGCTGTACGGCAGCACGCCGGGAACCACTTCGTGGCTCAGCTGCGGCCCGACGCCCGGCAGGCGCTCCTGCTCGTCGCTCAGCAATTGTTCGATCAGCCCGGCCTGGGTGGCCAGGTGCGCGGCATTCTGCCTGGGCAGGCCGAGCACGCTGTCGTCGGGGGACTCGAACACGTGCAGGGCGTGCAGGTCGGCTTCCACCGGCAGCAGGCGGTAGGCCTGGCGCAGCGCGGTACAGGCGCACTGGGAAAAGTCCAGGGCGCTGAGCGCCTGGCGGTAGGGTTCGTCCGCCTCGCGCACGGCGAGCAGCACCGGCACCCGGCTGCGCCGCACCACCTGGTCGAGGGTGGTGTTGCCGAAGCGTTCGAAGGTCTTCTGGTGGTGTGCGCCCATCAGCAACAGGTCCGGTTCGAGCGCCCGGGTCTGCTGCAGGATGCCGTCGATCGGCTGGCCCCTGAACAGGTGGATGGCGCTGTCCTCGTCGAGGCCGGCCTCCTTGCGCTTGAGCTGCAGCATGGCGCTGACGGTCTTCACCGCCGACGCCGATAGCCCCGGGTCGTACACGTGCAGCAGGCTGACCCGCGCATCGTGCTGGCGGGCCAACTGGGCGGCGCGGGCGAGGGCGACGTCGGCTTCCGGGGTGAGGTCGTGGGCGACCAGGAGGTGGCGGATCATGGCGGACTCCGTGGGATGGCTACGCTGGCTTCCCCACTGTCGCGCCGCAGCTCGCTACGGACCTTGATCCATGGCAGAAAAAACCTTCGCCGGGCCCTGCGAAATCTGCCAGTCAGGGCCGCGCGTGGCTGCGTAGCTGGTACAGCGCGGTGCTTTCCGCCACCACCTCCCCCTGCTCGTCGGTGAGTTGCAGTTCGAGGCTGTATTCGGCCTTGCCGCGCTCTCCAGCCTCGGTTTCCAGTTGGCGGATGCGCTCGGCATCCAGGCGTGCCTCGACGCGTATGTCGCCCTTGGCCGGGCGGCGGAAGCGCAAGGTCATCTCCTTGACGATGGGATAGAAGCGGGCGCTGTCGAAGCTGGTCAGGAACAGCGCGCCACCGGGAATTTCGGCGAGGGTGAAGAGCGCCCCGGCGTACATGCTGCCGATGTGGTTCTCGTTGCCGGCGCCCGGCATGCGCAGGCGCACGTAGCCGGGTTCGAGGACTTCCGCCCTGAGTCCGCTGCGCTGGACGAAGGCGATCTTTTCTTCGGTCAGGTGCCTGGCGAGTTCGGTGGGCAGTGGCATGGCGCTCTCCATGTCGGGGATCCCAGCCAGACTAGCCGGCCGGCCAGGCCGGGCAAGGACCGAAACGCTCGCCCGGACTGACCGATCCGCTCAGCGTGCGGCGGCGGCCAGGGCCTGGTCGAGGTCGGCGAGGATGTCGTCGATGTGCTCGATGCCGATCGACAGCCGCACCATGTCGTCGGAGACTCCGGCGCGGGCCAGTTCCTCCGCGTTCAACTGGCGGTGGGTGGTGCTCGCCGGGTGGCAGGCCAGGGACTTGGCGTCGCCGATGTTGACCAGCCGCACCACCAGCTTCAAGGCGTCGATGAAGCGCGCGCCGGCGGCGCTGCCGCCCTGGATGCCGAAGGACAGGATCGCCGCCGGGCGGCCCCCCAGGTAGCGCCGGGCCAGGGCGTGCTCGGGGTTGTCGGCGAGGCCGGCGTATTTCACCCAGGCCACCTGCGGATGTTGTTGCAGGTAGCGGGCTACGGCGAGGGCGTTGTCGCAGTGGCGCTCCATGCGCAGCGCCAGGGTCTCCAGGCCTTGGAGGATGAGGAAGGCGTTGAATGGCGAGAGCGCCGCGCCCATGTTGCGCAGCGGTACCACCCGGCAGCGGCCGATGAAGGCGGCGGGTCCGAAGGCCTCGGTGTAGGTGACGCCGTGGTAGGACGGATCGGGCGTGTTCAGCAGCGGGAAGCGCGACTTGTTCGCCGCCCAGTCGAATTTGCCGGAGTCGACCACGATCCCGCCGATGCTGGTGCCGTGGCCGCCCATGTACTTGGTCAGCGAGTGCACGATGATGTCGGCACCGTGCTCGAACGGCCGGCAGAGCACCGGGGTGGCTACCGTGTTGTCGACGATCAGCGGTACGCCGTGGCGGTGAGCGGCGTCGGCCAGTGCCTGCAGGTCGATGATGTTGCCCGCCGGGTTGCCGATGGTTTCGCAGAACACGGCCTTGGTCCGCTCGTCGATCAGCGCTTCCAGGGCGGCGATGTCGTCGTGGGCGGCGAAGCGCGCCTGGATGCCGATGCGTGGCAGGGTGTGGGCCAGCAGGTTGTAGGTGCCGCCGTAGAGCTTGGCCACCGAGACGATGTTGTCGCCGGCCTCGGCGACGGTCTGGATCGCGTAGGTGATAGCCGCCATCCCCGAGGCCACCGCCAGCGCCCCGACCCCGCCTTCCAGCGCCGCGACGCGCTGTTCCAGTACATCGTTGGTGGGGTTCATGATCCGTGTGTAGATGTTGCCCGGTACCTTCAGGTCGAACAGGTCGGCGCCATGCTGGGTGTCGTCGAAAGCGTAGGAGGTGGTCTGGTAGATCGGCACCGCCACCGCGCGGGTGGTCGGGTCAGGGCTGTAGCCGGCGTGGACGGCCAGGGTTTCCAGTTTCATGCAGCGTTCCTTCGGGCAGATTGGAAGGACGCAGCATGGGAAAGCGCGCCGGGCGGGTCAATGCGCCCGGGCAAGGAAAAGCGTGCCTGGTTAGATCGTTGTGTTCGCCGCTTATGCCTGTCAGCGCAGGCCGATGTAGATGTTGTAGGCGCTGATCAGGGTGATCAGGGTGCCGACGATGACCAGCAGGGTGCGCGGCGAAAGCTTCTTGCACAGCAGGGCGGCGAACGGCGCGGCGAACAGGCCGCCGAAGACCAGTCCGGCGACCATCTTCCAGGTGTCCGGCTGGCCGGCGAGGAGGATGAAGGAGGTGGCGCTGGCGATGGTCAGGAAGAACTCGGCGAAGTTCACCGAGCCGATGGTGGTGCGCGGGTCGCTACCCGAGCCGATCAGGCTGCTGGTGACCACCGGGCCCCAGCCGCCGCCGCCGGCGGCATCGACGAAGCCGCCGAAGAGTGCCAGCTTGGCCACGTGGCGCGGTGCCCGGCGCTTGATCACGTGGCGGTAGGCCTTGCTCAGGATGTACAGGCCCATCAGCAGCAGGTAGGCGGAGATGAAGGGCTTGAGCTGGTGGCCGTCGAAGCGGGTGATCAGCACGGCGCCGAGCACCGCGCCGATCATTCCCGGCAGCAGCAGGCGGAGGAAGAGTGACTTGTTGACGTTGCCGAGCTTGACGTGGGAAATCCCGGAAAAGCCGGTGGTGAACACTTCGGCGATGTGCACGCTGGCGCTGGCGGCGGCCGGCGTGGCGCCAGCGCTGAGCAGGAAGGTGGTGGCAGTAATGCCGTAGGCCATGCCCAGCGCACCGTCGATCACCTGGGCGAAGAAGCCCACCGCCACCGCGCTCCAGAAACCTCGGCTGGTCAGGGCCTGCTCGATGATCTCGAAGCCGCTGCTGCCGCCGTTGTCGAAGAACAGGCGCCAGGCCAGGAAGGCGAGCAGGCCGACCAGGATCAGCACCGCCGCCCACATGGCGGCGCGCAGTACCGGGTGGTCGTCCGGATGGGTGACGAAATCTTCGACAGGAGGCAGACCTAGCGCCTGGTGTTCGGTGTTGATCGAACTCTGGCTGAGATCGAGGTCGCGTATCTTCATGCGGCAAGGCGCCTGACAGGAGGTGGTAGAACAGGCTGGAATAAGTGTGGCGGCGAAGATAATCGGCTTTTCTTAGTGCGTCTAAGAAGTTTTCCGAAGGTATTTATTCCATTGCGGCATTATCGGCCGCCGTTCTGTCAGGGCATCCCGTCAGGAGGAGCAACTGATTTCCAGGTGCCGCCCCCAGTCCGGCGGGCGCCGAGTGAAGCGCTCCATGCCCGGCTGTTCCTCGAACGGGCGACTCAGTACCTGGTGCAGCAAGCGGACTTCCGTGTAGTCGCCCTGCTCGGCCGCTTCGATGGCCTGCTGTGCCAGGTAGTTGCGCAGCACATAGAGCGGATTGACCGCGTGCATGCGCCGGCGCCGCGACTCCTGGTCTCCGCCTTCTTCCTCGACGCGCCGGCGGTAGGCCTCGGCCCAGCGGTCGAAGGCCTCGCGGTCGACGAAGTCGTCGCGCAGGCTGGCCAGCGCCCGCTCCGGAGTTTCTTCGCCGAGTCGGCGGAAGAACAGCGAGTAATCCACCGCGCTGCCCTGCATGCGCTGCAACAGTTCCTGGACCAGGGCCTGGTCGTTCTCCGCGGCGACGCCCAGGCCCAGGCGCCGGCGCATCAGGTCGAGGTAGTGGGCCTGGTAGAGGGGCAGGAACAGGTCGAGGCTGGCGCGCAGTTCGTCCACTTCCACCAGTGGCGTCAGCGCCTGGGCCAGGGCGGCCAGGTTCCAATGGGCGATCGGTACCTGGTTGCTGAAGGAGTAGCGGCCGGCGTCGTCGGAGTGGTTGCAGATGTGATTGGCGTCGAAATCGTCGAGGAAGGCGTAGGGCCCGTAGTCGAAGGTAATGCCGAGGATCGACATGTTGTCGGTGTTCATCACCCCGTGGCAGAAGCCATAGGCCTGCCAGCGGGCGATGAGTTCGGCGTTGCGCTCGACGACCTGGCGGAACATCGCCGCGTATGGCCGCTCGGCTGCGTTGCAGTCGGCGAAGTGGTGTTCCAGAACGAACGCCGCCAACTGTTTCAACTGGTCGTGCTGGCGGGTGTAGTAGAAGTATTCGAAGTGACCGAAGCGCACGTGGCTGGGCGCCAGGCGCAGCAGCGTCGCCGCGCTTTCCTTCTTCTCGCGCCAGACCGGCGTGCTCGAACCGATCACGCAGAGCGCCCGGCTGCTGGGAATGCCCAGTGCCGGAAGGGCTTCGGAGGCGAGGAACTCGCGGATCGACGAGCGCAGCACGGCGCGCCCGTCGCCCATCCGCGAGTAGGGGGTCTGGCCGGCGCCCTTGAGGTGCAGGTCCCAGTGCTCGCCGGCCTGGTTGATCACCTCGCCGAGCAGCAGGCCGCGGCCGTCGCCCAGGCGCGGGTTATAGGAGCCGAACTGGTGGCCGGAATACACCATCGCCCGCGGCTCGGCCTCCGACCACAGCTTGTGCCCGCCGAACAGTTCGGCGAACAGCGCTTCGTCGCTGGTTTCCGCTGGCAGGTCGAGCAGCGCCAGGGCGGCGGGGCTGGCTACCACCAGGCGCGGCTCGGCGATGGGGGCGGGCAGGACTTCGGTGGAGAAGGCGTCGCCCAGGCGGGCGAAGCGGTTGTCGAAGTCGAGGTCGTCGAGTGATTTCAAGAGAGGCCTCCGGCAATTCCCGAGCATTGTGCTGGGAATTGCCGGAGGGCGTCCAGGCCCGGAGGTTCAGCGGGTCGGTTCGGCGGGACCGTCCTGGCCCTTGAGCGCGGGCGGATTGCCGACGCCGCTGTGCTGCGGCTCGCCGACGAACAGCTGGACCTGCTGGCCCTGGAGGTTCTTGACGAACACATCGACCTGGTTGAAAGCCATGTCGATCTTGTGTTCGCGGAAGCTGGTGGCGATCTTCGTCAGGATCTCGTCGGTAGAGGGGTTGCGGTCGCCCAGTTCGCGGACGTGGAAGCGCAGCTCGTAGTCGAAGGTACTGGCGCTGATGGTCAGGAAGTACAGCAGCGGCTCCGGGTCGCGCAGTACCCGCGGGTTTTCCTTGACCGCCTGCATCATCAGCTTGCGCGCCAGCGGCAGGTCGGTCTCGTAGGCCAGGCCGATCTTGATGGTGACCCGGGTCACGGTATCGCTCAGCGACCAGTTCACCAGTTGCCCGGTGATGAAGGTCTGGTTCGGGACGATGATCTCCTTGCGGTCGAAATCGGTGATGGTGGTGGCGCGGATGCGGATCCGGCTGACCGTGCCGGACAGGTTGCCGATGGTCACCACGTCGCCGATTCGTACCGGACGCTCGAAGAGGATGATCAGGCCGGAGACGAAGTTGGAGAAGATCGCCTGCAGGCCGAAACCGAGGCCTACCGAGAGCGCCGCCACCAGCCATTGCAGCTTGTCCCAGCTGACCCCGAGGGTGGACAGGGCGCTGACGATGCCGATGCCGCTGATGGCGTAGGAAAGCAGGGTGGTGGTGGCGTAGGCGCTGCCCTGGGCCAGGGTCAGGCGCTGCAGTACCAGGACTTCCAGCAGGCCGGGCAGGTTGCGCGCCAGGGCCACGGTGACCACCGCGATGGCCAGCGCCGCGAGGAAGTCGCGCAGGCTGATCGGCACGCTGGTGGCCGCTTCGCCGGTGCCGGCGGTGTACTGGTACAGGGTGACGTTGTCGAGGTAGGAGATCACGCTGATCAGGTCGGCCCAGACCCAGTACAGGCAGACGATGAAGCCGATCAGCAGAGCCAGGCGGATCAGCCGCAGCGATTGCTGGTTGATCTGCTCGATGCCGAGGGTCGGCTCCTCGACGTTGGTCTCGCCGTCGACGCCTTCCTTCGCCGCGTTCTGCCGTTTCGCCAGGGCCCGGGCGTAGGCCAGGCGCCGGGCCGCCACGCCCAGGCCGCGGACGAAGGCGGCTTCGATGACGAACCAGAGCAGCAGCAGGTAAAGGGTATCGATGAGACGGTCGGTGAGCTTCAGCGAGGTGTAGTAGTAGCCGAAGCAGACCGCGACGAAGAGCACCAGCGGCAGCGCGGTGAAGAGGATGCCGACGATCATCTTGATCAGCGACGGACGTTCGTCGCCGGGGCTGCTGAACAGCAGGCGGCTGAGCAGCCAGGCCATGGCCGCGTAGCCGAGCAGGACCACGGCGATGCCGATCACGTCGTCGGCCAGACTCGCCGGCTGGTGCTCGGCCACCGTCACCACGCCGACCAGCGCCAGGACCACAACGCCGAGGCGGACCAGGTGCCGGTCGAGGAAGCCGACCTGTTCGCGGCTCCAGTGGAAATGCCGCTCGGCGATGCCGCCCGGGGTGAGGATGCGATGGGCGGTGTAGAACAGCAGCCAGACCTGGGCCATTTCCAGCAGGGCGCTGCCGAGGGTGGCGTTCTGGCCGCGGGCGTCCAGCAGCAGGGCCAGCCCGGCAACGGCGAAGGTCAGGGTGCCGGGCAGGGCGAGGAGGATGGTGATCAGGATCGCCAGCGGGGTATGCAACTGGCTGTCGCGCTTGAAGTGGCCGATGTCGTCGTTCAGCTCCGCCAGCTTGTCGTACAGGTAGCGGCGTTTCCACAGCAGCGCGGCGATCAGCAGGAACAGCGGCAGGAACAGCAGCGGCCGATCGACCAGGCCTTCGCCCAGTTCACGCACCCCGGAGCCCCAGGGGATCTCGGTGAGCTGGTTCTTCAGCAGGGTCGGGGTCATCTTGAACCAGGACAGGTCGAGCGGCTGGTTGCTGGGAATCCAGAACATCTGCTCGTCGAGGGTGGTGCGCAGGCTCTCGCTGGTGGAAAGCAACTGTTTCTGGTTCAACTGCAAGGTGATCGCTTCGTTGAGCAGCGCGTTGAGTTCGTGATTGAGCCGTTCGAGCAACTCGGAACGGGTTGCCAACAGGGTGTCGAGATCCTTGCGCAGTTCCGGCGTGACCTGCTCGCTGGGCTGCTGGGCGAGCAGGTCGTCCAGGTATTGCTGCGGGGTCGCCAGCTTGTCGCGTTCCTGGTTCAGTTCGAACTGGCCGAGGCGCAGGTCGGCGATCTCGTCGGCCAGGCTCTGGTCGGCCTTGATCTTGGGCAGCGCCTGTTTCTGCTTGTAGAGGATGCGCGACAGCAGCAGGCTGCCGCGCAGGACGTTGATCTGTTCCTCGAGGGCCTGGTTGGACTGGGTCAGGTTGTCCAGTTGCTGCTTGGTCTCGAGGTTGCGCCGGGTGAGCACGTTGAGGCGGTCGGTGGCACGCAGGAGGTAGTCGGAGAGACGCAGGTTCTTGGCGTTCTCCTGGCTCAGCAGGCTGTCGGTGCCGGCCCCCTGGGCGCCTTCCTTGGACAGCTCGGCGACGGTCTTTTCCGACTGCTCGCGGCGCTTCTCGCTGATCAGCGCCTGCAGGTCGAGGGTTTCCTTTTCCAGGCGCGAGATCTTCTCGGTGAGCAGATCGTGCTGGCTCTTGCCGAGGTCCTGCAGCAGGTTGTTGCCGGCCAGCTCCTGGCGCAACAGCTGGCTCTGCACGGTCAATGCGGCCTGCTCGGCGAGCAGCTCGCCGCGACGGTCGGCGTTGATCGTCTTGCCGCTTTCCTTGCCGGCCTTGAGCAGCGAGCCGATTTCCAGGATCCGTGCCTGCATGCTGCTGATGCCGGCCTGGGCTCGTTCCGGACGGGTCTCGGCGGTGATCGACAGGCTGTTGGCCTCGCCCAGGGCTTTCTGCCACTCGGCCTGCTGGGTGGTGCGGTCGTTGAGCAGCATTTCCAGGCGGGCCGCGCTCTCGCCGCTGTAGCGTTCGCTGACCGGACGTTCTTTGGTCTTCTTCAGGCGCTCCAGTTCGCGCTGGTTTTCCTCGATCTGCCGGGGCGCGTCGCTCAGGCGCTTTTTCAGGTCCTCCAGGCTCTGCAGCGCTTCGTCGCGCGCGGCGAGGAACTTGAGGGTCTGTTCGAGGCTGGCCTTGGCGACCTTCTGGTCGGCTTCGGCGAGCTTGCGCTCGGCCAGCTTGTCGAGGCTTTGCTGGACGGCCTCGGCCGAGGGCGGCTCGGACTGGGCGAGGAGCGGCGGACTGGCAAGGCAGAGGCCGAGGAAAAGAATAGCGATCAGGGAGCGAAGGGCAGGCATGGTCGAGAAGAGACTCGAAGAAGGGTGAATGCAGGTTAGTGGTGGCTCCGAGGCGCCGCAAGGCGCCTCGGAACGGGAATTCGACAGGAAATCAGAGGAAAAGTCCGGGCCCTGGGCGGCCTTCCGGAAACTTCACGCCGACCTTGCGGATACGGTTGCCTTCCAGGGCGGCCACGGTCCAGGTCAGGCCGTTCCACTCCACCTGGTCGCCGATCACCGCTTCGCCGCCGATCTCGTGGGCGATGAAGCGGCCCAGCGCTTGCTCGCCGTCAATGCCGTCGAGCTTCAGGCCGTAGAGCGAGGCCACCGCCGACAGCTGGGCATCGCCTTCCAGCACGAAGTCGCCGAAGAAGCGCGCGCCGAGGCCCCGGTCGGGCGCCTGGCTGAACAGCTTGCCGAGGGCCGGCAGGTCGTGTTCGTGGCCGATCACGCAGAGAATGTCGTCGGCCTCGAGGATGGTGCTGCCCGACGGGTGGAGCAGTTCGGTGCCGCGGAACAGCGCGGCGATCCGGGTCCCGCCGGGCATCTTCAGCTCGCGCAGGGCGGCGCCAATGCACCACTTTTCCTTGTTCAGGTGGTAGACGAACAGCTCCCACTCGCTGGTCGGGTGGATCTCCAGGCCGGCGCGGGATATCGGTGCCGGATCCGGCGGCACCACCACCCGCAGCAGCCTGGCCGCCCAGGGCAGGCTGGTGCCCTGCACCAGCAGCGAGACCAGGACGATGAAGAAGGCCACGTTGAAGAACAGCTGGGCGTTCTGCAGGCCGGCCATCAGCGGGAACACCGCGAGGATGATCGGCACCGCGCCGCGCAGGCCGACCCAGGCGATGAAGGCTTTCTCGCGGTCGTGGAAGGCGCGGAACGGGATCAGTCCGATCAGTACCGACAGCGGTCGTGCCACCAGGATCATCCACAGCGCCAGGGCCAGTGCCGGCAGGGCGATCGGCCACAGGTCGTGGGGGGTGACCAGCAGGCCGAGGACCAGGAACATGCCGATCTGCGCCAGCCAGGCCATGCCGTCGAGCATGTGCAGGATGCCGTGGCGGCTGCGGATCGGGCGGTTGCCGAGGAGCAGGCCGCACAGGTAGATGGCGAGGATGCCGCTGCCGCCGACGGCGTTGGCCAGGGCGAACACCAGCAGGCCGCCGCTGATCACCAGCAACGGGTAGAGGCCGCCGGCCAGGTGCATGCGGTTGATCAGTTGCAGCAGCAACCAGCCGCCGCCAAGACCGAGCAGGGCGCCGAGACCGAACTGCTGCACCAGGTGCAGGGCGAAGCCCCAGCTGAGGCCGGTCTGGCCGCTGGCGAGCATCTCGATCAGGGTCACGGTGAGGAACACCGCCATCGGGTCGTTGCTGCCCGATTCGATTTCCAGGGTCGCGGTGACCCGCTCGTTGAGACCTTTGCCGCCGAGCAGGGAGAACACCGCGGCGGCGTCGGTGGAGCCGACGATGGCGCCGATCAGCAGGCCTTCCATCCAGTGCAGGTCGAACAGCCAGGCTGCCGCGATGCCGGTCAGGCCGGTGGTCACCAGCACGCCCAGGGTGGCCAGCGACAATGCCGGCCAGAGCGCCACGCGGAAGCTGGAGACGCGGGTGCGCAGGCCGCCGTCGAGGAGGATCACGGCGAGCGCCAGGTTGCCCACCAGGTAGGCCATCGGATAGTTGTCGAAGACGATGCCGCCGACCCCGTCGTTGCCGGCGATCATGCCGACGGCGAGGAAGATCACCAGGATCGGGATGCCCAGGCGGGAGGACAGCGAGCTGACGAGGATGCTCATGCCGACCAGCACCGCCCCGATCAGGAAGAAATTATTGACGGTGACGGCGTCCAAGGTCGGCCTCCTCGCGGCGGGACAGGGGGAAGGCGACGCTACGGGTCGGTTTTACGTAGGGGAATTACGTAGACAGGATGCAGGCCGCATGCCAAGTGATTCTAACCTGCGGATTTGGCGGACTGTAAAGGGGCGGCTGCGGTTTTTTTCGAAGGAATTCCAAGGCTTTCGCGTTGTCCGGGCGAGTGCGCGCGGACTCGCCGGCGTGGCCGCCAGGCAACGGCAACCCGGCGTCCATGCCCGGACATAAAAAAGCCCCGGACGTGACCGGGGCGGGAAAGGGCAGGCAGGATCAGAACCATTCTTCCTGCATGCTCGAACACACGTCGTCGCGGGCCTCCAGCAGCGCCAGTTCGTGGTGGCAGCCAGGCACTTCCCAGGTCAGGAAGTAGCGTGCGGCCTGCAACTTGCCGCGATAGAAGTCGGCGTCGGTGCAGTCGCCGCGAGCCAGCCCTTCCTCGGCGCGGATCGCCTGCTCCAGCCAGCGCCAGCCGATCACCGCATGGCCGAACACTTTCAGGTACAGCGCCGAGTTGGCCAGGCCCTGGTTGACCTGGCCCTGCATCAGGTCGCCGAGCAGTGCCAGGGTCACCTCGGACAGCCGCGCCACCAGCCGTTCCAGCGGCTGGCGCAGGGCGACCAGGGATGGGTGGGCTTCGGCGCGCCGGCAGGCATCCTGGATCAGGCGGGTCAGCTGGCGCAGGCCGGCGCCATTGTTCTGCCCGACCTTGCGTCCCAGCAGGTCGAGGGACTGGATGCCGTGGGTGCCTTCGTGGATCGGGTTCAGGCGATTGTCGCGGTAGTACTGTTCCACCGGGTATTCGCGGGTGTAGCCGTGGCCGCCGAGGATCTGGATCGCCAGCTCGTTGGCCTTCAGGCAGAACTCCGAGGGCCAGGACTTGACGATCGGGGTCAGCAGGTCGAGCAGGTCGTGGGCCTGGCGGCGCTGTTCGTCGTCTTCCAGGGTCTGGCTGTCGTCGAACAGGCGCGCGGCGTACAGGCCCAGGTCGAAGGCGCCTTCGACATAGGCCTTCTGGGTCAGCAGCATGCGCCGCACGTCGGCGTGGCGGATGATCGCCACCTGTGGCGCGCTCGGGTCCTTGCCGTCCGGCAGGCGGCCCTGCGGGCGTTCGCGGGCGTACTCCAGCGAATAGAGGTAACCGGCATAGCCAAGCATCACCGCGCCCATGCCGACGCCGATGCGCGCCTCGTTCATCATCTGGAACATGTAGGCCAGGCCGTGGTGCGGCTTGCCCACCAGGTAGCCGACGCAGGCGCCGTTGTCGCCGAAGTTCAGCGCGGTGGAGGTGGTGCCGCGATAACCCATCTTGTGGAACAGGCCGGCGAGGATCACGTCGTTGCGCGGCCCGAGGCTGCCGTCGGCGTTGACCAGGAACTTCGGCACGATGAACAGCGAGATGCCTTTCACCCCCGGCGGTGCATCCGGCAGCTTGGCCAGGACCATATGCACGATGTTCTCGGAGAGCGGGTGGTCGCCGCCGGAGATGAAGATCTTGTTGCCCTTGATCCGATAGCTGCCGTCGGCGGCCGGTTCGGCGCGGGTGCGGATGTCGGAGAGGGAGGAGCCGGCGTGCGGTTCGGTGAGGGCCATGGTGCCGAAGAAGCGGCCCTCGATCATCGGTTGCAGGAAGCGCTGCTTCTGCTCCTCGCTGCCGAAGCTCTCGATCAGGTTGGCGGCACCCATGGTCAGGAACGGATAGGCCGAGCTACCGACGTTGGCCGCCTGGAAGTGGGCGAAGCAGGCCTGCGACAGCAGGGTCGGCAACTGCATGCCGCCTTGCTCGAAGCTGCGGGTGGCGTTGAGGAAGCCGGCGTCGAGGAAGGCATCCACTGCCGGCTTCACTTCCGGAATCAGCGTGGCTGAGCCATTCTCATAGAGCGGCTCGTGTTCGTCGCCCTTGCGGTTGTGCGGGGCGAACAGCTTTTCCGCCAGGCTCCGCGCGGTGCCGAGGGCGGCATCGAAGGTTTCGCGGCTATGTTCGGCGAAGCGCGGGCGCTGGGTCAGGGCTTCGGCATCGAGGACTTCGTACAGCTCGAACGCCAGGTTGCGGGAACTGAGCAGGGTTTCGGACATGACGACCTCGGCGAAAGGGGATCGTGGGGCGGCGCGGCGAAGGCATCGACCGTCGCAGGCGGTGCCAGGGTGCCAGCGAGTCTAGGCTGGTGAATGAAGGTCGCCAACCAACATCGATATGCGTGATACAAGGGCCAAACCTGCGACGGCGAGACCGCTGCCGAAGCCTCGGGAGGCTGGTAGAATCCGCGCCCCTCGCCCATGGGCGAGGGCCTGTGCCGACGCGGGGTCGGCGCGAATCCGCCGGGGCCGGGCGGTCCGGCTAGCAGCGCTGCCTGGCGCTGTCCAAGGAGCAGTCATCATGAACTATCGTCACGCTTACCACGCCGGCAACCATGCCGATGTCTTCAAGCACCTGGTGCTGGCGCGGATCTTCGCCCTGCTGGGGCGCAAGGACACGCCGTACGCCTACCTGGACAGCCATTCCGGGGTCGGCCTCTACGACCTGCAGGGTGACGAGGCCAGCCGCACCGGCGAGTGGGAGCAGGGCATCGCCCGCCTGTGGGAGCGCGAAGGCCTGCCCGAGCAACTGGACGATTACCTGGACGTGATCCGTCACCTGAATCCGGACGGCTCCCTGCGCTACTACCCGGGCTCGCCGGAACTGGCACGGCGCCTGACCCGCGCCCAGGACCGCGTGCTGCTCAACGAACTGCATCCCGAGGACGGCCGCCTGCTCAAGGCCAACATGGCTGGCGAACGGCGGGTCGCCGTGCACCAGGGCGACGGTTGGCTGCTGCCGCGGGCGTTCCTGCCGGCGCCGGAAAAGCGCGCGGTGCTGCTGATCGATCCGCCGTTCGAGCAGGCCGACGAATTGCAGCGTTGTGTCGCTGCGCTCGACGAGGCGATCGGGCGGATGCGCCAGACGGTGGTGGTGATCTGGTATCCGATCAAGGACGAGCGCCAGCTCAAGCGTTTCTACCAGGCCCTGGAACGTAGCGTCGCGCCGAAGCTGCTGCGTGCCGAGCTGCACGTGCATCCGATCGACGACGCCGAGCGTTTCAACGGCTCCGGGCTGGCCATCGTCAATCCGCCGTGGCCGCTGGAGGACGAACTGCGCGACCTGCTGCCCTGGCTGGCCGAGGTCATGGCCCAGAGCCAGGGCGGCTGGCGTCTCGACTGGCTGGTGGCGGAATAGTCGTCAGGCCGGCAGGCACACCCCGGTGCCGCCCAGGCCGCAGTAGCCGTTGGGGTTCTTCGCCAGGTACTGCTGGTGGTAGGCCTCGGCGTAGTAGAAGGGCGGGACGTCGGCGATCTCGGTGGTGATGCGGTCGTAGCCGGCTTTCGCCAGTTCGGCCTGGAAGCTCTCCCGGCTGGCCATGGCCGCGGCCTTCTGGGCCGCGTCGAAGGTGTAGATCACCGAGCGGTACTGGGTGCCGATGTCGCCGCCCTGGCGCATGCCCTGGGTCGGGTCGTGGGCTTCCCAGAATACCTTGAGCAGCTGTTCGAAGCTGGTCTCCTGCGGGTTGTAGACCACCAGCACGACCTCGCTGTGGCCGGTCAGGCCGGAGCAGACTTCGTCGTAGGTCGGGTTCGGCGTGTAGCCGCCGGCATAACCCACCGCGGTCACCCAGACACCCGGTTGCTGCCAGAGGCGACGCTCGGCGCCCCAGAAGCAGCCCATGCCGAACAGCACCTGTTGCAGGCCGGCGGGGAACGGCGCGGTCAGCGGGCGGCCGTTGACGAAGTGCGCTTCGGGCACCGGCATGGCGCTTTCGCGACCCGGCAGGGCCTGGTCCGGCGTGGGCAGCTCGCTTTTCTTGGTGAGGATTTCAGAACGCAGAACCATGGCTCTCGTCTCCTGCTCAGGGGGTAGGCGAATGACTCGCGGATGAGCACAGAGAGTACAGCCTTTCCGCGCCGGCGGGGGAGGCCTGGGCGATCAGTGCAGGGTGCGGCAAGGATAGCGCAGCAGACTGGTATTGAGCAGGTCGCTGGGGATCGGCCGGTCGAACAGGTAGCCCTGGCCGATGTCGCAGCGGTTGCGCCGGAGGAAGGCCAGTTGCTCGGCGCTCTCCACGCCTTCGGCGACTACCTTGAGCTTGAGGTTGTGGGCCATGGCGATCACCGCCGAGGTGATTTCCATGTCGTCCTGGCTGTCCGGGATGTCCTTGATGAAGCTGCGGTCGATCTTGATCACGTCGATGGGGAATTTCTTCAGGTAGCTCAGTGACGAGTAGCCGGTGCCGAAGTCGTCCATCGCCAGGGTCAGGCCGAGGCTCTTCAGGCGTTCGAGTTGCTGGCGGGTATCGTCGGTGGCGTCCAGCAGCAGGCTTTCGGTGAGCTCCAGTTCCAGCTGGCTGGCCGGGATGTTCTCTTCGTGGAGGATCGCCGCGATCGAGCCGACCAGGTCCGGGTCGGTGAACTGCTTGGGCGACAGGTTGATGGCGATCTGCAGCTCGCCCAGCCCGGCCTCGGCCAGCTCGCGGGCCTGGCGACAGGCTTCGCGGATCACCCACTTGCCGATCGGCACGATCAGCCCGGTTTCCTCGGCCACGCTGATGAAGCGGTCCGGGCGGATCATGCCTTTTTCCGGATGCTGCCAGCGCAGCAGGGCTTCCAGGCCGAGCAACTGGCCGCTGCGCAGGCACAGCTTGGGCTGGTAGTGCACCGCCAGTTCGTTCTGCGCCAGGGCGCGGCGCAAGTTGCTCTCGACGAACAGCTTGTAGCTGGCCTCGGCGGTCAGCGCCTCGGTGAACACCTGGACCTGGTGCTTGCCGTTGGCCTTGGCCTTGTGCAGCGCCAGGCCGGCGTACTTCATCAGGGTCTGCGGGTCGCAGCCGTGCTGCGGGGCGCTGGCCAGGCCGATGGAGCCGGTGATGTTGATCAACTGGTTGTCGACGAACAGCGGCTTGTCGAGCATGTGCAGGACCTGCGCGGCAATGCTTTCGCCCTTTTCCACCGCGGTGTCGTCGAGCAGCACGGCGAACTCGTTGCTGGCGAAGCGCGCCAGGGTGGCGCCGTCGCCGAGGCAACTGCGCAAGCGCCGGGCCAGGCTGACCAGCAGCTTGTCGCCGGTCTGGTGGCCGAGGCTGTCATTGATCCGCTTGAAGTTGTCGATGTCCACCAGCAGCAGGCTGAGCGGGCGGTCGCCGCTGCTTTCCAGG
The DNA here is from genome assembly GCF_052044465.1 of Pseudomonas sp. 22490. NCBI lineage: Bacteria > Pseudomonadati > Pseudomonadota > Gammaproteobacteria > Pseudomonadales > Pseudomonadaceae > Pseudomonas > Pseudomonas sp. 22490. The sequence goes on from NZ_JBQENS010000001.1 coordinate 82,882, forward strand.
CGTTCCTCGAGGGCGCCGATGAAATAGTGCCGGTTGGCCAGGCCGGTGAGGTTGTCGCGGTAGGCGAGTTTCTCGATGTGCTGCTGGGCCAGCTTGTTCTGCGTGATGTCTTCGTAGATGCCGATGTAGTGGGTCAGCTCGCCGAGATCGTCGTAGACCTTCGACAGCGACAACTGGCCCCAGTAAGGCTCGTGGTTCTTGCGGCGGCTGCGGAACTCGCCCTGCCAGCTGTTCTGCTGGGTCAGCGCGGAACGCGCGTCGAACAGCAGCTCGCTGAGGTTCTCCAGCGCCGGAAGCTCGGACAGGCGTCGGTTACGCACTTCGTCGGCGCTGTACTGGGTGATCGAGGTGAAGCTCGGATTGACGTATTCCACCACGCCGTCGCGGTCGATCAGCAGGAAGGCGCTGGCGCTCTGTTCCACCGCGCGCTGGAACAGGTGCAGGGCGCTGGAGACATTGCGTCGCTCGTGGTTCATCAGGACCTGCGCGTACTGGTCGGCGAGTTCCCCGGCGAAGGCGATCTCGTCGCTCTGCCACATGCGGTTCTCGCCGGCGTGTTCCAGGCACAGCACGCCGACCACCTCGCCGCCGATGCGGATGGTGGCGTCGAGCAGGGCGTTGACGCCCAGCGGCCTCAGGTAGTCCTTGTAGAGTTCCTGGGTGCGTGGGTCGCGCTGGGCGTTGTGGGCGTCGATGGCGCGCCCGCTGTGTACCGCCTCGAGGTAGGCGGGGTAGCGGCTGGCGTCGATGCTCTGGGGCTTCTCGTACTGGTCGAGGTCGCGGCGGTAGACGGTCACCGCTTCCAGGCGCTGGTCGTCGAGCAGCCGCCAGATGCCGGCTCGCGCGGTGCCGTAGGCTTCGCAGGCGGCCTGGGTGATCAGTTGCGCAGCCTCCAGCAGCGGGTCGCTGGACAGGTAGCGATGGCGGGCCAGGCGGACGATCAGGTTCTGCTGGGTGCGCGAGCGCAGCAGGTGTTGCAGGTGGTCGTCCTGGGAGCGCTGGTAGAGGTCCAGGGACGCCTTCAGGCGCAGGTTCTGCGATTCCAGGTCGAGCAACTGTTCGCTGCGCTCGGCGCTCTCCGCTCGCTCCTCGACCATCAGGTAGCCGTGCAGCAACTGGCGGCCATGCTGCTGGAAGGCTTCGCCGAACTCCAGCATGGTCAGCACGCCGTTGGGTGTGTGCAGCTTGTAGCTCACCTGGTAGTGCGGGCGCTTCACCAGTTGCTGCTGGATCTGCTCGTGCAGGCGGTGGCGGGCCTCGGGTTCCATCAGGCTGGCGTAAGGCGCATCGAGCAGTGCGCAGAGGGTAGTCGCCGGCAGCCCGAGCTGGCGCTCGCAGGCAGGATCGAGGAACAGCAGTGCCCAGCTCGGCTCGTTCAGCCGCTCGAAACGCAGCAGCCCGAGCCGCGACGGCACGGGTAGCTGCGTGACAACCTCGGCCGCCGAACGGCTGGCGGCATCGGGATGACTTTTCATGCGAGGCTGATTCCAGGTACTGAGCGAGGGGGAGGCCTCGACCCGTTTCGATGGGGTGCAGGCAAAGGGTGCATTATGCCGATTGGTCTGACAAGTAACTCTGTATCGGCCCGGCAGGGCCCAAGTTAAGCGTATCCGGGAAAAAACCGCTGGACGGTCGGAGGTCTGCGGTGCCGCTGGAAAAGCCCTGTTTTTCGTAGGGTTGGCTTCGCCGGGAGGGTTGGCGTCGAGCGCCTGTCATCGTGCGCGCCGAACTCGCGCCTGCGGGTCCTGTGGCATTCGCTGGCGGTACGACAGGACGCAGTTTCGCCGAGCCGTCAGGCGGGCAAAAAAAGCCCCACCATCCGGTGGGGCCGAGAGACGAGCGTGGCATGCTCGCGAGAGGGGCTGGCCGCTCCGTGGGGAGCGGCGCAGGTATTACAGGAGCAGGGTGCGGATGTCCGCCAGCAGCTCGCCCAGGCGCTTGGTGAAGCGCGCCGCGGCGGCACCGTTGATCACGCGATGGTCGTAGGACAGCGACAGCGGCAGCATCAGGCGCGGCTGGAAGGCCTTGCCGTCCCATACCGGCTGCATGGTCGCCTTGGACACACCGAGGATCGCCACTTCCGGCGCGTTGACGATCGGCGTGAAGCCGGTGCCGCCGATGTGGCCGAGACTGGAGATGGTGAAGCAGGCGCCCTGCATGGCATCGGCCGAGAGCTTCTTGTTGCGGGCCTTGTCGGCCAGCTCGGCGGCCTCGGCGGCCAGTTGCAGGAGGCTCTTCCGGTCGACATCGCGGATCACCGGGACCAGCAGGCCGTCCGGAGTGTCCACGGCGAAGCCGATGTGTACGTACTTCTTGCGGATCAGCGCCTTGCCGCTGGGGGCCAGCGAACTGTTGAAGTCCGGCAGTTCCTTGAGCAGGTGGGCGCAGGCCTTGAGCAGGATCGGCAGTACGGTCAGCTTGACCCCGGCCTTCTCCGCCGCGGCCTTCTGGGCAACGCGGAAGGCTTCCATGTCGGTGATGTCCGACTGGTCGAACTGGGTCACGTGCGGCACGTTCAGCCAGCTGCGATGCAGGTTGGCGGCGCCGACCTGCATCAGGCGGGTCATCGCCACTTCTTCCACTTCGCCGAACTTGCTGAAGTCGACTTCCGGGATCGGCGGGATGCCGGCTCCGCCGGTGGCGCCGGCACCGCCGGACTTGGCGCGCTGCAGTTGCTCCTTGACGAAGACCTGGACGTCTTCCTTGAGGATGCGACCCTTGGGACCGCTGGCTTTCACTTCGCTCAGCTCGACGCCGAACTCGCGCGCCAGCATGCGCACCGCCGGGCCGGCGTGGACCTTGGCGCCATCGCGGCTGGGTGCGCCGACCGGAGCCGGGGTATCGGCCTTGGCTGGCGCAGGGGCCGCCGCGGCGGGCTTCTGCTCGGCGGCGGGCGCCGCGGACTGGGCCGGAGCGGCTGCCGGTTGCTCTTCGGCTGCCGGAGCGGCGCCTTCCACCTTCAGCTTGAGGATCAGGTCGCCAGTGCCGACTTCGTCACCGACCTTGATCGAGACGCTTTCCACCACGCCGGAGGCCGGCGAGGGGATCTCCATGCTGGCCTTGTCGGATTCCAGGGTGATCAGCGACTGGTCGGCCTCGACCGTGTCGCCGGCCTTGACCATCACTTCGATGACGTTGGCCTTGCCGGCCGAGCCGATGTCCGGGACCTTGATGTCCTGGACGCTGGCCGCGGCGGGGGCGGCCGGCTTGCTCTCGCTCGGGGCGGGAGCAGGCGCTTCGGCTTTCGGCGCTTCCGGTTGGGCGGGCGCTGCCTCGGCCTTGGCTTCGGCAGGCTGTTCGCCGCCTTCCACTTCCAGCTCGAGGATTTCGTCACCTTCTTTCAAGGTGTCGCCGACCTTCGCCTTGATGCTTTTCACTACCCCGGCCTTGGGACTGGGGATTTCCATGCTGGCCTTGTCGGATTCCAGGGTCAGCAGGCTCTGATCGGCCTCGACCTTGTCGCCGGGCTTGACCAGCAGCTCGATGACTTCACCCTCACCGTTGCCGATGTCGGGTACGCGAATGAGTTCGCTCACATTCCTCTCCTTTTACGTGCCACCACCGCTGTGCGGCGCGCAAAACAAAGACTTTTGGTCCTTGGTTCGTTGTGAGCCGGCGCCGGCGTGCTCGAAACCCCTCGCTGCCGAGGGGAGTATGGAGCGAATTAGCAATCCAGCGGGTTGCGCTTCTCCGGATCGATACCGTACTTGGCGATGGCCTCGGCCACCACTTTCGGCTCGATATCGCCGCGATCGGCCAGCGCTTCGAGCGCGGCCAGCACCACCCAGTGACGATCCACTTCGAAGAAGTTGCGCAGCTTCTTGCGGCTGTCGCTGCGGCCGAAGCCGTCGGTGCCGAGCACCTTGTACTCCTTGGAGGGAACCCACTGGCGGATCTGCTCGGCGTAGAGCTTCATGTAGTCGGTGGAGGCGATCACCGGGCCGCGACGGCCGCCCAGGCACTCCTCGACGTAGCTCTGCTTCGGCTTCTGGCCCGGATGCAGGCGGTTCCAGCGCTCGACGGCAAGGCCGTCGCGACGCAGCTCGTTGAAGCTCGGCACGCTCCAGACGTCGGCGCCGATGCCGAAGTCGTTGCGCAGCAGCTTGGCCGCTTCCTCGACTTCGCGCAGGATGGTGCCGGAGCCCAGCAGTTGCACGTGGTGAGCGGCTTCCTTCTTGTCCTCCTCGAGGAGGTACATGCCCTTGATGATGCCTTCCTCTGCGCCCTTCGGCATGGCCGGCTGGACGTAGTTCTCGTTCATCACGGTGATGTAGTAGAAGATGTCCTGCTGCTCTTCGATCATCTGCCGCGAGCCTTCGCGGATGATCACCGCCAGTTCGTAGGCGTAGGTCGGATCGTAGGTGCGGCAGTTCGGGATGGTCGAGGCCAGCAGGTGGCTGTGGCCGTCCTCGTGCTGCAGGCCTTCGCCGTTCAGCGTGGTGCGACCGGCGGTGCCGCCGATCAGGAAGCCGTGCGCGCGGCTGTCGCCGGCGGCCCAGGCCAGGTCGCCGATGCGCTGGAAGCCGAACATCGAATAGAAGATGTAGAACGGCAGCATCGGCTGGTTGTGGGTGCTGTAGGAGGTACCGGCGGCAATCCAGCTGGACATGGCGCCGGCCTCGTTGATGCCTTCCTCGAGGATCTGGCCCTTCTTGTCCTCGCGGTAGAACATCACCTGGTCCTTGTCCACCGGCTCGTAGAGCTGGCCGACCGAGGAGTAGATGCCGAGCTGGCGGAACATGCCTTCCATGCCGAAGGTACGGGCCTCGTCCGGGACGATCGGGACGATGCGCGGGCCGAGTTCCTTGTCCTTGACCAGCTGCGAGATGATCCGCACGAAGGCCATGGTGGTGGAGATCTCGCGATCGCCGGAGCCGTCGAGCATGGCCTTCAGGGTTTCCAGCGGCGGAACCGGCACGCTCATGCTCTTCTGCCGGCGCACCGGCATGAAGCCGCCCAGCGCGGCGCGGCGCTCGGCCAGGTACTTGGCCTCGGCGCTGCCTTCTTCAGGCTTGTAGAACGGCAGCTTCTCCAGGTCGGCGTCCTTGACCGGGATGTCGAACTTGTCGCGGAACGCGCGCAGGCTGTCGACGTCGACCTTCTTCACGTTGTGCGCGATGTTCTTCGCTTCGCCGCTGCCGGTGCCGTAGCCCTTGATGGTCTTGGCCAGGATGACGGTCGGCTGGCCCTTGTGGTTGACCGCCTGGTGGTAGGCCGCATAGACCTTGTAGGGGTCGTGGCCGCCGCGGTTGAGCTTCCAGATTTCCTCGTCGGAAAGGTCCTTGACCATTTCCAGCAGTTCCGGACGCGCGCCGAAGAAGTGCTCGCGCACGTAGGCGCCGTCTTTCGCCTTGTAGTTCTGGTATTCGCCGTCGATGACCTCGTCCATGCGCTGTTGCAGCAGGCCGGCGGTGTCCTTGGCGAACAGCGGGTCCCAGAAGCGACCCCAGATGACCTTGTTGACGTTCCACTCGGCGCCGCGGAACACGCCTTCCAGCTCCTGGATTATCTTGGCGTTGCCGCGGACCGGGCCGTCGAGGCGCTGCAGGTTGCAGTTGATGACGAAGATCAGGTTGTCGAGTTTCTCGCGGCCGGCCAGGGAGATCGCGCCGAGGGATTCCGGCTCGTCGCACTCGCCGTCGCCCATGAAGCACCAGACCTTCTGCTTGCCGGCGGGGATGAAGCCGCGGCTTTCCAGGTACTTCATGAAACGTGCCTGGTAGATCGCCTGGATCGGGCCAAGGCCCATGGATACGGTGGGGAACTGCCAGAAGTCTGGCATCAGCCAGGGGTGCGGATAGGAGGACAGGCCGTTGCCGTCCACTTCCTGGCGGAAGTTCTCCAGTTGTTCCTCGCTGATGCGGCCTTCGAGGAAGGCCCGGGCGTAGACGCCGGGGGACGCGTGGCCCTGGAAGAACACCAGGTCGCCGCCGTGTTCGTCGGTGGGAGCCTGGAAGAAATAGTTGAAGCCGATGTCGTAGAGGGTCGCCGAGGAGGCGAAGGTGGAGATGTGGCCGCCCAGGTCCGGGTCGTGCTTGTTCGCCCGCATCACCATCGCCAGGGCGTTCCAGCGCACCAGGGAGCGGATCCGGCGTTCCATGAACAGGTCGCCGGGCATGCGTGCTTCGTGGGTTACCGGAATGGTGTTGCGATAGGGCGTGGTGATCGCGTAGGGCAGTTGGGTGCCGCTACGGCTGGCCAGCTCGCCCATGCGGGTCATCAGGTAATGAGCGCGGTCTTCACCTTCGCGGTCGAGTACGGACTCCAGGGCGTCCAGCCATTCCTGGGTTTCGACGGGATCGAGGTCTTGCATGGCTTGCTCCAGGGCGGAAAGGCTTCCAGAATCGGATGCCATAGGTGAGCGGCCGGCCTCGTGGGCGACCGCAGCTAATTCTTGGATGTTCTCCGGGGGTGTACCCGGCGACTTGTAGTTTTACTACAGATCAGTCTGAGAAACAGCCCTCTGGATACAATTTTTAGTAGTAAAACTACATTTCGATTGTCGCTGTCAGGCTATAAGGCCCGATGTAGAGCCTTTTCGACGTTGTGCGTCGAGCCTGTGGTCTTCGGTCGGAAGCCCAAACAGGATAGACCATGAGCCTGCCTTCGCTGGCGAATCTGCCGGCCACCCTGCTGCCCGCCGCCGAACGCGCCGGGACTGCCCTCCGCTCCGCTGTCGCCGCCCTCGATGCCGCCGCCCTGGCCCGCCTGGAGGCCTGGCCCGAGGAGCGCCTGGAGGATTTCCGACGGGTCGCCGCGGCCAGCGATTTCGTCGCCGAGCAGGCAGTGCGCGACCCGGCGATGCTGCTGGAACTGGCCGAACGCGGCGAGCTGGAGAACCCCCACGCGCCCGGCGAACTGCGCAGTCAGTTGCAGGCGCGGCTGGAGGATTGCGCCGACGAGGACGAACTCGGTCGGCGCCTGCGACGTTTCCGCACACGCCAGCAACTGCGCATCATCTGGCGCGACCTGACCCGCCGCGCCGCGCTGGCGGAAACCTGTCGCGACCTGTCGGCCCTGGCCGACGCCTGCATCGACCTGGCTTGCGAGTGGCTCCATCGGCGCCAGTGCGAGCAGTTCGGCACGCCGATCGGCCGGCGCTCCGGCGAACCGCAGCGGATGGTGGTCCTCGGCATGGGCAAGCTGGGCGCGGTGGAACTCAACCTGTCGTCGGACATCGACCTGATCTTCGGTTACCCGGAGGGCGGCGAGACCGAGGGGGCGAAGCGTTCGCTGGACAACCAGGAGTTCTTCACCCGCCTGGGGCAGAAGCTGATCAAGGCGCTGGATGCGATCACCGTCGACGGCTTCGTCTTCCGCGTCGACATGCGCCTGCGTCCCTACGGCTCCAGCGGACCGCTGGTCTACAGCTTCGCCGCGCTGGAGCAGTACTACCAGGACCAGGGGCGCGACTGGGAGCGCTACGCGATGATCAAGGCGCGGGTGGTCGGCGGCGACCAGCAGGCAGGCGAGCAACTGCTCGGCATGCTGCGGCCGTTCGTCTATCGGCGCTACCTGGACTTTTCCGCCATCGAGGCGCTGCGCACCATGAAGCAGCTGATCCAGCAGGAGGTCCGGCGCAAGGGGATGTCGGAAAACATCAAGCTGGGCGAAGGCGGTATCCGCGAGGTGGAGTTCATCGCCCAGGCCTTCCAGTTGATCCATGGCGGGCGCGACCTGAGCTTGCAGCAACGGCCGCTGCTGAAAGTGCTGGCGACCCTGGAGGGGCAGGGCTACCTGCCGCCGGCGGTGGTCGAGGAGCTGCGCGGCGGCTACGAGTTCCTGCGCTACGCCGAGCATGCCATCCAGGCGCTGGCCGACCGGCAGACGCAAATGCTGCCCAGCGACGAATACGACCGCATCCGCGTGGCCTTCATCATGGGCTTCGCCAGTTGGGCCGCATTCCACGAGCGCCTGAGCCACTGGCGGGCGCGCATCGACTGGCACTTCCGCCAGGTGATCGCCGACCCGGACGAGGACGAAAGCGGCGAGGCGGCCTGCGGCAGCGTCGGCGCCGAGTGGATCCCGCTGTGGGAGGAGGCGCTGGACGAGGAGTCGGCCAGCCGGCAACTGGCCGACGCCGGCTTCGTCGATGCCGAGGCGGCCTGGAAGCGTCTCAGCGATCTGCGCCACGGCCCCCAGGTGCGAGCGATGCAGCGTCTCGGCCGGGAGCGCCTGGATGCCTTCGTTCCGCGCCTGCTGGCGATGACCGTGGAAAACCCCCAGCCGGACCTGGTGCTGGAGCGGGTCCTGCCGCTGGTGGAAGCGGTGGCGCGGCGTTCCGCCTACCTGGTGTTGCTGACCGAGAACCCCGGCGCGCTGGAGCGCCTGCTGACCCTCTGCGCGGCCAGCCCGATGGTTGCCGAGCAGATCGCGCGGTTCCCGATCCTGCTCGACGAGCTGCTCAACGAGGGGCGCCTGTTCCGTCCTCCACAGGCCGCCGAGCTGGCCGCCGAGCTGCGCGAACGGCTGATGCGGATTCCCGAGGACGACCTCGAGCAGCAGATGGAGACCCTTCGTCACTTCAAGCTGGCCCACGGGCTGCGGGTGGCGGCCTCGGAGATCGCCGGCACGCTGCCGTTGATGAAGGTCAGCGACTACCTGACCTGGCTGGCCGAGGCGATCCTCGTCGAGGTCCTCGAACTGGCCTGGCGGCAGTTGGTGCAGCGTCATGGCCGGCCGTTGCGCGCCGACGGCACGCCGTGCGATCCGGACTTCGTCATCGTCGGCTACGGCAAGGTCGGCGGGCTGGAGTTCGGCCATGGCTCGGACCTCGACCTGGTGTTCATCCATGACGGCGACCCCCACTGCGAGACCGATGGCGGCAAATCCATCGATGGCGCGCAGTTCTTTACCCGCCTGGGGCAGAAGATCATCCATTTCCTCACCGCGCAGACGCCATCCGGCACCCTCTACGAGGTCGACATGCGCCTGCGTCCGAGCGGCGCGGCCGGCCTGCTGGTGAGTTCGCTGGGCGCCTTCCAGCGCTACCAGGAGCAGGAGGCCTGGACCTGGGAGCACCAGGCGTTGGTCCGCGCCCGGGTGCTGGCCGGTTGCCGGCGGGTGCAGGCGAGCTTCGAGGCGGTACGTGCCGAGGTGCTGGCGAGGCCGCGCGATCTCGACGCGTTGCGCACCGAAGTCAGCGAAATGCGCGCCAAGATGCGCGACAACCTGGGAACCCGCGCGACCGCCGCCGGTACCGCCTCGAATGCCTTCGAGGCCACGGCAGCCTTCGATCTCAAGCACGATGCCGGTGGTATCGTCGATATCGAATTTATGGTGCAATATGCGGTTCTAGCTTGGTCCGGAAAACACCCGGCGCTGCTCGAATTCACCGATAACATCCGCATTCTGGAAGGACTGGAACGGGCTGGCCTGATCGCCAGCGAGGACGTCCGTCTCCTGCAGGAGGCCTACAAGGCCTATCGCGCAGCCGCACACCGCCTGGCACTACAGAAGGAGGCCGGGGTCGTGAGCGGCGAGCACTTCCAGACGGAGCGGCGAGAAGTGATCAGGATCTGGCGCGAGCTGCGGCTCGGCTGATCCACTCAGGCACGTAACGCAAGTACGTAACGAATATCTGAAGGAGCTGGCAACTATGTCGATGGCCGATCGTGATGGCGTGATCTGGTATGACGGTGAACTGGTGCAGTGGCGCGACGCGACCACGCACGTGCTGACCCATACCCTGCACTATGGAATGGGCGTGTTCGAGGGCGTGCGCGCCTACGACACCCCGCAGGGCACGGCGATCTTCCGCCTGCAGGCGCATACCGACCGGCTGTTCGACTCCGCGCACATCATGAACATGCAGATCCCGTACAGCCGCGACGAGATCAACGAGGCGACCCGCGCCGCCGTGCGCGAGAACAACCTGGAAAGCGCCTATATCCGCCCGATGGTGTTCTACGGAAGCGAAGGCATGGGCCTGCGCGCCAGCGGCCTGAAGGTCCATGTGATCATCGCCGCCTGGAGCTGGGGCGCCTACATGGGCGAGGAAGCCCTGCAGCAAGGCATCAAGGTGCGCACCAGTTCCTTCACCCGCCACCACGTCAACATCTCGATGACCCGCGCCAAGTCCAACGGCGCCTACATCAACTCGATGCTGGCCCTCCAGGAAGCGATCTCCGGCGGCGCCGACGAGGCCATGATGCTCGATCCGGAAGGCTACGTGGCCGAAGGCTCCGGCGAGAACATCTTCATCATCAAGGATGGCGTGATCTACACCCCGGAAGTCACCGCCTGCCTGAACGGCATCACTCGTAACACTATCCTGACCCTGGCCGCCGAACACGGTTTTAAACTGGTCGAGAAGCGCATCACCCGCGACGAGGTGTACATCGCCGACGAGGCCTTCTTCACTGGCACCGCCGCGGAAGTCACGCCGATCCGCGAAGTGGACGGTCGCAAGATCGGCGCCGGCCGCCGTGGCCCGGTCACCGAAAAGCTGCAGAAAGCCTATTTCGACCTGGTCAGCGGCAAGACCGAGGCCCACGCCGAGTGGCGTACCCTGGTCAAGTAAGCACCGAAGAAGGGTGTGACAGGGAGGCGAAAGCCTCCCTGATCATTTCCGGAGCCTGAATGAGAATTCTGATCGTAGGTCCCTCCTGGGTGGGGGACATGGTGATGGCGCAGACCCTGTTCCAGTGTCTGCGCCAGCGGCATCCCGAGTGCGTGATCGACGTGCTGGCGCCCGAGTGGAGCCGACCGATCCTCGAGCGCATGCCCGAGGTGCGTCAGGCCCTGAGCTTCCCGCTCGGCCACGGGGTGATGGACGTCGCCACACGGCGCCGGATCGGACGCGGCCTGCGCGGTCAGTACGAGCAGGCGATCCTGCTGCCCAACTCGCTGAAGTCGGCGCTGGTGCCCTGGTTCGCCGGAATACCGAAGCGCACCGGCTGGCGCGGCGAGATGCGCTACGGGCTGCTCAATGACATCCGCAAGCTCGACAAGCAGCGCTATCCGCTGATGATCGAACGCTTCATGGCCCTGGCCTTCGAGCCGGGCGTGGAGTTGCCGAAGCCCTATCCGCAGCCGCGCCTGCGGATCGACGACGGCAGCCGCCAGGCGGCGCTCGACAAGTTCGCCCTGAGCCTGGACCGCCCGGTGCTGGCGCTCTGTCCCGGCGCCGAGTTCGGCGAGGCCAAGCGCTGGCCGGCGGAACACTACGCCGCGGTCGCCGAGGCGAAGATCCGTGCCGGCTGGCAGGTCTGGCTGTTCGGCTCGAAGAACGACCATCCCGGTGGAGAGGAGATTCGCCAGCGCCTGATTCCGGGGTTGCGCGAGGAGTCCTTCAATCTTGCCGGGGAGACTTCGCTGGCCGAGGCCATCGACCTGATGTCCTGCGCTGGCGCGGTGGTGTCCAACGATTCCGGCCTGATGCACGTGGCGGCCGCGCTGGATCGCCCGCTGGTGGGCGTCTATGGCTCCACCTCGCCGCAGTTCACTCCGCCGCTGGCGGACCGGGTGGAGATCGTCCGCCTCGGTCTCGAGTGCAGCCCGTGCTTCGAGCGCACCTGTCGCTTCGGCCACTACAATTGCCTCCGCGAGCTGCCGCCTGGCCTGGTATTGCAAGCCCTGGAGCGGCTGGTCGGCGACCCTGCCGAGGTCGCCGGATGAGGGTACTGCTGGTCAAGACCTCGTCCCTCGGCGACGTGATCCACACCCTGCCGGCGCTTACCGACGCCGCCCGGGCGATTCCCGGCATCCAGTTCGACTGGGTGGTGGAGGAAGGTTTCGCCGAGATTCCCGCCTGGCATCCGGCGGTGGCGCGGGTGATCCCGGTGGCGATCCGGCGCTGGCGCAAGAACCTCTGGCAGACCCTGCGCAACGGCGAATGGCGGCGCTTCAAGCAGCGCCTGAAGGAAGTCGACTATGACCTGGTGATCGACGCCCAGGGGCTGCTGAAGAGTGCCTGGCTGACCCGCTACGTGGGCAAGACGCCGGTCGCCGGTCTCGATCGCGACTCGGCGCGCGAGCCGCTCGCCAGCCGCTTCTATCGCCGTGCCTATCCGGTCGCCTGGGGACAGCATGCGGTGGAGCGCACGCGCCAGTTGTTCGCCCAGGCGCTGGACTACCCGTTGCCCGAGTCGGTCGGTGACTATGGCCTGGATCGCGAGCAGTTGGCCGACGCCGACCCTGGCGCGCCGTACCTGGTGTTCCTGCACGGTACTACCTGGGACACCAAGCATTGGCCGGAAGCCTACTGGCGCGAACTGGCCGAGCGCATGTGCGAGCGCGGCTGGTCGGTGCGCCTGCCCTGGGGCAGCGCCGCCGAGCGGGAGCGGGCCGGGCGCCTGGCGGCGGGGTTGGAAAATGCCGCGGTACTCCCCAGATTATCCCTGGCCGGCATGGCCAAGGTGCTTGCCGGCGCGCGCGCCTGCGTGGCGGTGGATACCGGCCTCGGTCACCTGGCGGCGGCGCTGGACGTGCCGACGCTGTCGCTGTTCGGCCCGACCAATCCTGGCTTCACCGGCGCCTACGGGCGTTCCCAGGTCCACCTGGGCAGCGACTTCCCCTGTGCGCCGTGCCTGAAGAAGACCTGTACCTACCAGCCGACCGAAGAGGATCGCAAACTGTTCGATCTCAAGCGTGAACAGCCGCTGTGCTTCACCCGGCTGAATCCCCAGCGCGTGGCCACCCAGCTGGAGGCCATGCTGCTGGCCCCGGAGACCCTCCGATGACCCTGGCGTTCATCCTCTACAAATACTTCCCCTTCGGCGGCCTGCAGCGTGACTTCATGCGCATCGCCCTGGAATGCCAGCGGCGCGGGCACGACATCCGCGTCTATACCCTGATCTGGGAGGGCGACGTGCCGGACGGCTTCGAAGTGCTGGTGGCCCCGGTGCGCTCGATCTTCAACCACCGGCGCAACGAGAAGTTCACCGCGTGGGTCCGCGCCGACCTGGACAGGCGCCCGGTGCAGCGGGTGATCGGCTTCAACAAGATGCCCGGACTGGATGTCTACTACGCCGCCGACGCCTGTTTCGAGGAAAAGGCCCAGACCTTGCGCAACCCGCTGTACCGCCAGTGGGGCCGCTACCGCCACTTCGCCGGCTACGAACGGGCAGTGTTCGACCCGGCCTCGAAGACCGAGATCCTGATGATCTCCGAGGTGCAGCAGCCGCTCTTCGTCAAGCACTACGGCACCCAGGCCGAGCGTTTCCATCTGCTGCCGCCGGGGATCAGCCAGGATCGCCGGGCGCCGGCCAACGCCGCGGACGTGCGTGCGGAATTCCGCCGCGAGTTCGGCCTGGAGGAGGACGACCTGCTGCTGGTGCAGATCGGTTCCGGCTTCAAGACCAAGGGCCTGGATCGCAGCCTGAAGGCGCTGGCCGCGCTGCCCAAGGCGTTGCGCAGGCGTACCCGGCTGATCGCCATCGGCCAGGACGATCCCAAGCCGTTCCTGCTACAGATCGCCGCCCTCGGTCTCAACGACCAGGTACAGATCCTCAAGGGGCGCAGCGATATCCCGCGCTTCCTGCTCGGCGCCGACCTGCTGATCCACCCGGCCTACAACGAGAACACCGGTACGGTGCTGCTGGAGGCGATGGTCTCCGGCCTGCCGGTGTTGGTGACCGATGTCTGCGGCTATGCCCACTACATCGCCGAGGCCGACGCCGGGCGGGTGCTGCCGAGTCCCTTCGAGCAGGACAGTCTCAACCGCCTGCTCGCGGAAATGCTGGAGGACGCTCCGGCGCGCGCCGCCTGGTCGCGCAATGGCCTGGCCTACGCCGATCACGCCGACCTCTACAGCATGCCGCAGCGCGCCGCCGATCTGATCCTCGGGGAGGCCTCATGAGGCTGGTGCTGGAAGAGCCGTTCAAGCGCCTGTGGAACGGGCGCGACCCGTTCGAGGCGGTGGAGGCGCTGCAAGGCAAGGTCTACCGCGAACTGGAAGGGCGCCGCACCCTGCGCACCGAGGTCGACGGGCGTGGCTACTTCGTCAAGATCCACCGTGGCATCGGCTGGGGCGAGATCGCCAAGAACCTGCTCACCGCCAAGCTCCCGGTGCTCGGCGCGCGCCAGGAGTGGCAGGCCATCCGGCGCCTGCACGAGGCCGGCGTAGCGACCATGACCGCGGTCGCCTACGGCGAGCGCGGCAGCGATCCGGCGCGGCAGCATTCCTTCATCGTCACCGAGGAACTGGCGCCGACCGTGGACCTCGAGGTGTTCTCCCAGGACTGGCGCGAACGTCCTCCACCGCCGCGGCTCAAGCGCGCGCTGGTCGAGGCGGTGGCGCGGATGGTCGGCGACATGCACCGTGCCGGAGTCAACCATCGCGACTGCTACATCTGTCATTTCCTGTTGCACACCGACAAGCCGGTGAGCGCGGACGATTTCCGCCTCTCGGTGATCGATCTGCACCGTGCCCAGACCCGCGACGCCACGCCGAAACGCTGGCGTAACAAGGATCTGGCGGCATTGTATTTCTCTGCGCTGGACATCGGACTGACGCGTCGCGACAAGCTACGCTTCCTGCGCACCTATTTCCGCCGGCCGTTGCGCGAGATACTGCGCGACGAGGCCGGCCTGCTGGCCTGGATGGAACGCAAGGCGGAAAAACTCTACGAACGCAAGCAGCGTTACGGAGACCTGCTCTGATGGCGGGGTGGACCCTCGAACCCGATTACCGTCACCTGGCCGCCGACTTCGGTAGCCTCGATAGCGTGTTCGCCCTGGAGGGCGAGCGCCTGACCCGCGACCCGTTGTCCGAAGTCATCCGCATCGAGCGCGACGGCGTGCGTTACTACGTCAAGCGCTACCGCAGCGCCGGCAAGGGCCTGCGCCGCTACCTGGCGCGACCGCGGATCAAGGCCGAGTGGCAGAACCTCAAGCGCTTCGAGAAGTGGGGCATTCCCACCGCCGAAGTGGTCGCCTGGGGGCTGGAGCGCAAGGCCGGCGCCTTCCAGCGCGGCGCCATGATCACCCGCGAGCTGCCGGGCACCGAGGACTTGTCGGTGCTCGCCTGCAACCGGGATCCGCGCCTGAAGGACCCGCGCTGGGTGGACGGCGTCAGCCGGCAGATCGCCAAGGCTACGCGCCTGATGCATGACCAGCATTTCACCCATAACGACCTGAAGTGGCGCAACCTGCTGGTGGACGACCAGCCGCTGGTGTATTTCATCGACTGCCCGAACGGCGCGTTCTGGTGGAGCTTCATGCTGCGCTATCGGATCACCAAGGACCTGGCCTGCCTGGACAAGGTGGCCAAGTACCACCTGTCGCGCACCCAGCGCCTGCGCTTCTACCTGCAATATCGCCGTCGCCGGCACCTGAACGAATCCGACAAGAAGCGTATTCGCCAGGTGGTGGCTTTCTTCGAGGGGCGCGAATGAGCGTTTTCATCGCCGCGCAGGACCACGACCTGCTCCAGCGCAACCGTCTGGACAGCTTCGACGCCCTGTGGGCCTTGCAGCTGGACGCCGTGGACGAACCGAATACCGAGCGGGGTGGCTGGAGCAGCGTCTACCGCCTCGACCTGGGCGACTCCGCCTACTACCTGAAGCGCCAGAGCAACCACCTGACCCGCAGCCTGCGCCATCCGCTGGGCGAGCCGACCTTCGCCCGCGAGTTCCGCAACATCGAGCGCTACCGGGCGCTGGGCATTCCCGCCCTGCAGGCGGCGTTCTTCGCCCAGCAGGCGGTCGGCGGAGAGCGCCAGGCGATCCTCCTGACCCGTGCCCTGGACGGTTGGCAGGACCTGGACACCTGGCTGGCGTCCTGGCACGACCTGGCCGAAGAGCGGCGCCGGGCGATTCTCCGGGCGGTTGGCAGGCTGGCGCGCCAGCTGCACGCCGCCGGACAGATGCATGGTTGCTTCTATCCCAAGCATGTATTCCTCCGCGAGGGGGCCGATGGTGTCTTCGAGGCCTGCCTGATCGACCTGGAGAAGACCCGCCCGATCTGGTTCGGCCGCCGCGACCAGGTCAAGGACCTGGAGCCGATGCTGCGCCGTGCCCCGGACTGGAGCGAAGCGGACGTGCACGAATTCATCTCCGCCTATGTCGACGAACCCCTCGACTCGGCCGAGGTCGAGCAGTGGTATCGCCTTCTCGACCAGCGCCGTCGGCGCAAGGAGTCGCGCCGATGAGACTGGCCGAACTGCAAGCCGCCGGGCGCCACCCGCAACTGCCATTGCGGGTGACCCTGGCGGATGGCGCTGGCGCTGCCGAACTGCGCCTGGACAGTCTGCTGCGGGTGCTGCCCGGGCAGCGCTACGTCGGTGCCGGCGAATGGCGTGGGCGCAAGGTGCTGGCCAAGCTGCTGGTGGGCGGCAAGGCCGCACGGCATTTCCAGCGCGAACTGGAAGGGGCGCGTCTGCTCGCGGCCCAGGGGCTGACCACCCCGGCGCTGCTGGCCGACGGGCTGCAGCAGGGCGAGGGCGGCTGGCTGCTGTTCGACTACCTCGACGCGGCGCAGAGCCTCGGTGACGCCTGGCGTGCGGTGGAGGCCCAGGCGCCGCTGGGCGATGCCCAGCAAGCGGTGCTCGGCGAAGCCCTGGCAGCCATTGGCGAGCTGCATGCAAAGGGCCTCTGGCAGGACGACCTGCACCTGGACAACCTGTTGCGCCACGCCGGCCGCCTGTATCTCATCGACGGTGGCGGCGTGCGTGCGGAAACTCCCGGCCAGCCGCTGTCGCGACAGAAAGTGCTGGAAAACCTCGGGGTGTTCTTCGCCCAGTTGCCGGCGCTCCTCGATCCTTTCCTGGAGGAGTTGCTGGTGCATTACCTGCTGGCCAACGGCGAGCATGCGCTGCCGCTCGAAGCCTTGCAGAAGGAAATCGCCAAGGTTCGCCGCTGGCGGGTGCGCGACCTGCTGAGGAAGGTCGGTCGCGACTGTAGCCTGTTCAGCGTCGTGCGCGGTCCGTTCCGCCTGTTCGCCGCCCGCCGCAGCGAGGCCGAGACGATGGCGCCCCTGCTGGCGGACGCGGACCGCCTGATCGCCGCCGGCCACGTCTACAAGGACGGCGGCGCGGCCACCGTCGCCCGGGTCGAAGCGAACGGCCGCACGCTGATCATCAAGCGCTACAACATCAAGGGCTGGGTCCATTGGCTGAAGCGCTTCTGGCGGCCGAGCCGGGCCTGGGCCTCCTGGCGCGAAGGCAACCGCCTGGAATTCCTCGGCATCGCCACCGCCCGTCCGCTGGCGATGCTGGAGCGGCGCTGGTGCTGGCTGCGCGGGCGCGCCTACCTGATTACCGATTATCTCGGCGGTCAGGATATAATCGCTCGTTTTAAGCCTTGCCTGGACATGCCCGATGGCGCCGTTTCGCCACCGGAAGCCGAGTTGGCGGCACTGGATCGGCTGTTTTCGACGTTGATCCGCGAACGCATCAGCCACGGCGACCTGAAGGGACACAACCTGTTCTGGCAGGCCCATGAACAAGGCGGCGAATGGGCGCTGATCGACCTGGACGCGATGCGCAAGCATCACAGCCAGGCGTCCTTTGCCCGCGCCTACGCCCGCGACCGCGCGCGCTTCCTGCGCAACTGGCCGCAGGACAGCGGCCTCTACCGGCTGCTGGAGCAACGGATTCCCCGCCTCGGCGACGCCGCCGGGGCTTGAACGACAAGCGACGACCACCGCCTGCGGCGGTCGACGAGTTAAACGAAAGCCGCGGTTGTCGGTCCCACTCCGCAACCGCGAGCTGCTTTGAAGAGGTTCTACCGTGGCATTGACCGTCCTAGGCCTGTCTGGCGCCGTAAGCCATGACCCGTCCGCCGCCCTGTACATCGACGGCAAGCTGGTCGCGGCCGTCGAGGAAGAGCGCTTCGTGCGCGACAAGCACGCGAAGAACCGCATGCCCTACGAATCGGCGAAGTTCTGCCTGGAGCAGGCAGGGATCGAGCCGGCCGATGTCGACGTGGTGGCGATTCCCTTCGCTCCCATCAGCATCATGGAAAAGGCCCGCTGGCACTACGCCAAGCGCTACGCCTACGCGCCGGATCGCGCGCTGGATGCGATCCTGCTCGGCAACCGCCGCTACAAGCGTTACTACAAGCGCATCGAGTGGTGCCTGCAGCAACTCGGCTTCGACCTGAAGAAAATCAAGATCCAGCCGGTCGAGCACCACCTTGCCCACGCCTCCAGTGCCTACCATTGCTCGGGGTTCAAGGAAAAGACCGCGATCCTCGGCATCGACGGCAAGGGCGAGTACGCCACCACTTTCTTCGGCTGGGGCGAGAACGGTAGGATCCACAAGATCAAGGAGTTCTACGATCCGGATTCGCTGGGCGGCCTGTACGGCGCGATCACCGAGTACCTCGGCTTCGACATGCTCGACGGCGAGTTCAAGGTCATGGGCATGGCGCCCTACGGTGACGCCAGCAAGTACGATTTCTCCCGTCTCGCCAAGTTCGAGAACGGCGAACTGGTGATCAACACCGACTATGCCAACGTCATCGGCTTCCGCCGCTACAAGGAGAAAGGCAAGGGCTACTACTTCTCGCCCAAGCTGATCGAGTGGCTGGGGCCCAAGCGCGAAGGCGACATCGCCGACGATCCCTACATCCATTACGCCGCGAGCATCCAGGCGCTGTTCGAGAAGCTCGCGCTGGAGATGATGGACTACTACCTCGGCGATATCATCCGCGAGACCGGCAAGGTCGCTTTCGCCGGCGGCTGCGCGCTGAACGTCAAGCTCAACCAGAAGATCATCTCGCGCCCCGAAGTGAAGGAGCTGTTCGTCCAGCCGGCGGCCAGCGACGCCGGCACCGCGGTCGGCGCGGCGGCCTACGTGTCGCACCAGCGCGGCGTGCCGGTGGAGAAGATGGAGCACGTCTACCTCGGCCCGGAGTATTCCAACGAGGACGTCATCGCCGCCTGCGCCCGTCACGAGGCCAGGCCGCAGTGGCAGAAGATCGACAACCGCAGCCGGCGTATCGGCAGGATCCTTGCCGACGGCAACCCGGTGGCCTGGTTCCAGGGACGCATGGAGTTCGGTCCGCGTGCCCTCGGTGGCCGCTCCATTCTCGGCTGCCCGAGCGTGCCGGGCGTGGCCGACCGGATCAATGCGCAGATCAAGTTCCGCGAGCGCTGGCGGCCCTTCTGCCCGTCGATGCTGGATACCGTCGGCCCGCAGATGTTCAAGATCGACCACCCGGCCCCGTTCATGACCTTCACCTTCGAAGTCAACGAAGAGTGGAAGGAGCGAGTGCCGGAAGTGGTGCACGAAGATGGTACCTCCCGCGCCCAGGTGCTGAAGCGCGAGTACAACCCGCGCTACTACGACCTGATGAAGGAACTGGAGAACCTCACCGGCAACGGCGTGGCCCTGAACACTTCGCTCAATCGCCGTGGCGAACCGATGATCTGCTCGCCGACCGACGCCCTGAACATGTTCTTCGGCTCCGATCTGCAGTACCTGATCATGGAGGACATCCTGGTCGTGAAGGAGGGCGTGGACTGGTATGACTCGGTCGGCTGAACCTCGCGTCCTGCAGTTCTGTCACGGCTACGACGGGCCTTTCCTCGACTGTGCCCGTCAGTACGCCAGCCTGTTCGCCGGAACCCCGTACAAGGTCACCACGGTGTTCCTCACCGGGCGTTCCGATCCTGAGGTGGCGGCGCGTTGCGCCTCCGACGAGGTACTGTTCCTCGAGTACGGCTCCAGGGACATCCGTGGCCTCAAGCTGAAGGCGATCCGCGACTTGCGCGAGATCGCCCGTTCGCGCGACTTCCGCTTCTGCATCGCGCACCGCTTCAAGCCGATCTGGATCGCCAGCCTGGCCACTCGTCTGCCGATCGTTGGCGTGCACCACGCCTTCGGCGATTACCAGCGGTTGTCGCGCAAGGTCTTCGCCGGCCTGATGAGCAAGCGCCTGAGCCTGCTGGCGGTGTCCGACGCGGTGCGCGACGATATCCGCCGTTGCCTGCCGAAGTGGCCGGCGGAGCGGATCGAGACGCTCTACAACCGCATCGACGTCGCTGCGCTGCAGGCCGAGCAGGTCGAGCGCCTGAGTGCGCGCCGGCAACTGCGCCTGCCCGACGAGGCCTGGGTGGTCGGCAACGTCGGCCGCCTGCATCCGGACAAGGACCAGGCTACCCTGCTGCGCGGCTTTGCCGCCGCGCTGCCGCGCCTGCCGCAGAACAGCCTGCTGGCGATCCTCGGCAGCGGCCGCCTGGAAGAGCAGCTCAAGGACCTGGCCTGCGAACTGGGTATCGGCGAGCGCGTGCTGTTCCTCGGCCAGGTCGAAGAGGCACGGCGCTACTTCAAGGCGTTCGACGCCTTCGCCCTGAGTTCCGACCACGAGCCGTTCGGCATGGTCCTGCTGGAGGCCATGGTCGCCGGTGTACCGCTGATCGCCACCGCCTGTGGCGGCGCCCGCGAAGTGGTGGAAGGGGTCGGCATCCTCTTCCCGCTGGGCGACGAGACGGCCCTGGCCGAGGGCCTGACCCACCTGGCGGCGCTTGACCGCCGCCAGCGCGAGGCCTGTGCGCGGCTCATGCTCGAGCGCTTGGAGACACGCTTCTCCGACGCTGCGGTGCGCCGCGAATTCTGGCGCCTGCCGACGATTGCCGGCTTCGCTTCGGAGTCTGCATGCTGAACAGGTTGCGCGCCTTCCGCGAACGCGGTTGGCGCGAAGTGGACGCGCCGACCTACGCCCAGGCCTGGCAGCGTTTCGGCGGCAGCGTCGCGACCCACCCGCTGGTGGTCGAGCAGCTCGCCGAAATGGCTGGAATCCCGGTGCGTTACCTGGGTTGGGAGAGCGCTGGCGAACTGGTTGCGGCGATCCCGACCTGGGGCCGCCACCTGGCGTTGTCCAAGGACGTGCTCAAGCGGCGCGGCAAGAAGGGCCTGTACGACCTGGGCAACGCCGAACTGATCCTGCCGGTGGCCGGCGATGCCCGCATCGCCCTCCGCCATGCGGGACGCTACCTGTCGGCGCTGCATGAGCGGAACATCGTCACGCTGCGCCCTCAGACCGAGCAACTGGCTTTCGCTCGTGCTCCCGAGGATTTCTCCAAGAAGTTCCGCTATAACCAGCGGCGCGAAGTGCGCCTGGTGGAGGAGGCCGGTGGCCAGGTGCGCCAGGCAGACAGCTTCGCCCCGGCCGAGTTCGCTGCCATCTATCTTGAACTGTTCCAGCGTCGCTGGGGTTTCCCTGCCACCGGCGCGGAGCGCATGGCCGAGGTCTTCGAGCGGCTGCGCGAATTGCTGCGCGGCTCGGTCCTGCTGCTCAACGACCAGCCCATCGCGGTCCAGGTACTGTATCGCGCCGAAGCGCCGGGCTGGCTCAGCGTCGAGTACATCAACGGCGGCGTCGATCCGCAGACCCGCGAGTTCAGCCCTGGCAGCGTGCTCAGTTACCTGAACACCCAGGCCGCCTGGGAGGATGCGCGAGCGCTGGGCAAACCCCTGCGCTATTCGTTCGGTCGCGCCGACCGCGAATACAAGGATCGCTGGTGCCATCCTTCTCCGGTCTTCCAGGTCTGAAGCATGAGCGCACGCAAGCAGCAGTTGCTCAAGCGTCATCGACGCAACAAGCGGATCGGCCTACTGGTTGCGCTGCTGGCATTGCTGGCCATCGGTCTGCTGGTCAGCCCCTGGTTGTTGCCGATCCTCCTCGTGGCCCTGTGGGTCGCCCACGAAGCCTGGTTCGCCGATCACCTGTTCTATTCGCCGGGCGAGGACTACCGCTACCGTTTCGCGGAAGGGGTCGAGTCGCTGCCGGTACGCCTGGCGGATGGCCGTCTGCGAGTCGACGGTGAGCTGCGCGAAGGCGATACGCTGGTGCTTGGCATCGGCGTGCGCGCTGGCTGGCTGGGGCGCTTCCTCGAACCCTCGGTGCTGCTGGAAGGTGGCGCGGAGGCCGATGCCCAGGCTTTCGAACGTGGGGTGAACGGCTTGCGCTACCTGAACCTGACGGGACTGGCCGGGCCGCTGGGCGAGGGCCGGATTCGCCTGCGCGGCCGGCATTGCCGGCTGGTCGGCGAACCGACCCTGTGGCGTGCGCGCCATCCCGACTACCGTGATCGGCGGGTGATGGTCATCGCTCCGCATGCCGACGACGCCGAGCTGGCCGCCTTCGGCCTCTACAGCCAGGCTCGCGAGGCCTGGATCGTGACCCTGACCGCCGGCGAGATCGAAACCGAGCATTACCGCCGCATGGGCCTCGACGGAATAGCTGCGGCGCGCCTGAAGGGCCGCCTGCGCGCCTGGGATAGCCAGGCCGTGCCGACGTGGGGTGGGGTGCCGGCCGAGCGCTGCGTGCAACTGGGTTATTTCTGCCTGCAATTGCCTGCCATGCAGGCGAACCCGGGCGAGGTGGTGCCGTCCCGTGAGGCCGATCTCGCCGATATCCGTCCGTTCCGCCAGTTCAACCGCCTGCGCCTGGCCAGCGATGCCGACGGCCTGTCGACCTGGAACAATCTGCTGGCCGATCTCCGCGAGCTGATCCTGCTGGCACGTCCCGAGGTCATCGTCCTGCCTCATCCGCATTTCGATCCGCACCCGGACCATGTCCGCGCCCAGGAGGCTGTGCGCGAGGCGCTCCAGGGCCTGGACTGGCAGCCGCAGGCATTGTTGCACTATGCCAATCACCTGCACGACAACGATCGCTGGCCGATGGGCGATGCGCACATGGGGGTCAGCCTGCCACCGCTGACCGAAGAATGCTCGCCGCTGCTGCCATGGACGCTGGCGCTGGAGCGCACGCGCCAGGTGGACAAGGCCATGGCCTTGGGCATGATGCACGACCTGCAACCCAGGCCGCCGTTCAAGCGCCGTCTGCGCCGCCGTCTGCAGGGCTGGCTCGCCGGGCGTCGCTGGCCGGCTTACGGCGAGGACGAGTTCATGCGCAAGGCGGTGCGTCGGCACGAGTTGTTCTGGGTGGAGTCGCTGGATGGGGAGGCGTGATGCTTGGGTCGAGCGTTCGGCAAGGTTCGAGCCGCCATGCTGCTTCGGAGCAGCCGCGAGGATGAAGGTCTGATGAAAGTTCTGTTTCTGGTCCAGAAAGAGCAGCGCGCGATCCTGGATCGCCTGTACGACGGCATCGCTGCCCATTGCGAGTGCGATACCCGCTGGCTGAGCAGCGAGGAGCAGGCCGACCTGCGCGGCTACTTCCGCAAGCACGTGGATGTCTCGCGCTACGACCGCATCCTGTTCTTCCTCCGTTTCAAGAAGGAAATGCGCCAGGTCCGCTTCATCCGCAGCGTGCCCAACCTGGTGATCCTCGAGCACGATGCCTACCAGAACTACATTCCCTGCAAGTACACCGGCAAGTTCAGCGCCCATTACCGGCGCCTGCCCTGGGCACGGGTGATCAGTTCGGGCCATACGGTCAGCGAACGCCTGCGCCAGGAGGGATTCGACGCGGTATTCGTGCCCAAGGGCTACGACCAGACCCTGTTGCATGACCTGGGCCTGGCGCGCGATATCGAGCTGGGCTTCGTCGGCAGTACCGGCAGCGTGGCTTACAGTGGACGCAAGGCGCTGCTCGACGAGTTGGGCGGAGTGGAGAACCTGCTGGTGACCAAGACCAAGTCCGGCGAGGAGTACCTGCGCACGCTCAACCGCATCCGTTTCTTCGTCAGCGCGGATGTCGGCATGGGCGAATACATGATCAAGAATTTCGAGGCGATGGCCTGCGGTTGCGTACTGCTGGCCTACGACCAGGGCGAGCGGGAAAACGAGGCCTTGGGTTTCCGGGACATGGAGAATATCGTGCTGTATCGCTCGGTGGCGGACATCCAGGAAAAGCTCGCGATCCTGCGCCTCGATACGGCTCTCGCCGAGCGGATCGCGCGAAGCGGCCAGGCGCTGGCCATCGAACGATTCAGCTTCGCCGCTGTCGGTCAGAGTATCGTCGAGGCCATGCGGCCCGCGTTGCGCGAGCCGGAGCGTCCCGGATGGCTGGAGAAGACCTGGCGACGTATTTTTACCTGAGAGTAGCAGCCGAAAAGAGCTGGGGCTTCAGGCGTGTTTGCTATTGTTCAGCTTGTTTTTCCGGGCTGGGGGGAGGTGTAGGACCGATGAAGATCGCAGGATCGCTCATGCATGTCTGGCGCTTTGAATGGGGACGTGAAGGACAGGTAAGGTTGTAGTTATGGCGCTCGTCGATGATGGTTCGCAGCCATTGGTTTCCGTGATCATCGCTTCCTATAACCACGAAAAGTACATAGAAGCGAGCATCGCCAGCGTGGCTGCGCAGACATACCGCAACGTGGAACTGCTGGTGGTGGACGATGGTTCCAGCGATGGCAGCGTCGAGCTTTTGCGCGGGCTCCAGGCGAAGTACGGCTTCGACCTCAGGGTCCAGCAGAACCAGGGACTGTCGAGAACGCTCAACGAGGCGATCACCAGGGCCCGGGGAAATCTCATCGTGCCTTTCGGTTCGGACGACATCATGTTGCCGCAACGCCTGGAGAAACAGGTGGCACACATGTGGGACAAGCCCGAGGTAGGTATCTGCGCGGGCAATATCGAGATCATCGACTCCAATGGCCGGGTCATGCCGGGAAAGGAGCAGCGCAAACGCGACCTGCCTTTCCGCCGTCTCGACTTCGATGACCTGTTCCTGGACCGCAAGCCGGGCCCGATGGCGCCCACCCTGATGTTCCGGCGGGAAGCCCTGGAGAAGGTCGGCGGTTTCGATCCGGACATACGCCTGGAAGATGTCTATATCGAACTGGCGGTGACCAAGGCTGGCTACGTCATCGACATTCTTGGCGAGGTCCTCGCCCAGTACCGCAAGCATCCCACCAATACGTACAAGAACGCCCGTTTCATGGTGGACAACGTATTCAAGACGTACAGCCAGTTCAGCGATCACCCCGATTACGAGCAGGTGATCATGCGCTTCCGCAATTCGATGTTCCTCAAGTGCTCGAACCGGGACAAGGTACTGGCCCGGGAGCTGCTCTCCGGCTTGCCGCTGAAGTACTGGAACGAGAAGACCTTCCGTGGCATTGCGCGGCTGTTTTTCTCCTGATCGCTGATATCGCCGCACTCAAGGCGCGGCGATATCCTCACCGCGCCTGCTGGCGGCGAACCTTTGCTGGATCCACAGCGCATACAGCAGCGCCATGGGAATCCAGATCAGGAACCAGTGTTCCTTGGGACGGGGCAGGAAGGCGTTGCCCTCCGTGAGTCCGGCTGCCAGGCCGAACACCAGCCAGGTCGAGGCTAGCAGAACGGCTGGAGACTTCCGGTTTTTCCAGGAGAAGCCGAAGGCCAGTGCGTAGATCGCTACCCACAGCAGGAGCCCGATGATCCCTCCAGCGAAAAGCACACCCAGTTCGATGTTGTGCGGATCGGCGAGCAGCATGCCGTTGCTCAGGACGATTCGCATCGGATGATCGTAGCCGTGTCCGAGCCATGGATGCTCGCTGATCTGGCGTAGGGCGTCGGCCCAGATTTCCGGGCGGAACGATGCCCCTCTCTGGGTGATCACTTCCGGGTACAGGATGTAGCCCAGTAGCGCTCCAGCCAGGGCGAGTGCCAGGGCGATGAGGGCTTTTTTCCTGTCTCCGGCCAGGACCAGCCACATAAGGGCCGCTGTGAGCCCTACCAGGGGAGTACGTGAACCGGTCGCGATGAGAAGGCCACCGAGCAGCGCCAGAGATATCAGTGGCAAGGGGGCCAGGATGGGGCGGGATTGCATCCAATAGGCCAGCCAGAGTGCCGTGAAGGCGCCATAGACATGGGCGCTCAGTAATGGGTTATAGAGAGCGCCATAACCGGTAAGGCGCAGCGGGTTGGCGTCCCAGTAGTATTGCAGCAAGGTGGCTGCCGCGGAGATCACCGCGCCAAGGGCTGCCAGCCAGGTCGCGGTCTTGAGGCGGAGGGGAGCTTCGAGCGCCAGGATGGCGGCGCAGAAGAACAGGAGGGCGATGTACAGGGGGCGCTTGAGCAGCGAGCCGGTGGAGTTCTCGGGGGTCGACCAGGACAGGCTCAGCATCATGTAGCTGCTGAAGGCGAGGAAGGCGATGAACAGCGGCGAGCCCGTTAGCGGGCGAAGCAGACGCGGTTGCAGTATCACGTACAGCAGCGTCGGTGCAGCCAGCAAGATATAGAAAAGCCGGTGATAGTCGGAACGGTCGCCGACCCAGAACATTCCGGTGAGCAGGGCCAGCCAGCCCAGCGGCAGGATCCAGTGGCTGAGGATGCGGCTGGTATCGTGACGAAGACGGGTCAGTCGGGTAGCTGCGAACATTCCTTGCTCAATCCAGTTGCAGTTGCTTGAGGAGCTGCTCGAGTGTCCAGTGGACCTGGCTGCTGCGGAGATAGGCCTTGAGCACCAGGTGCTCGCTGTCGTCGAGGAACCAGGTTCGATCCTGTTCGTAGCGCAGCAGGTGCTTGAAATTGCGAATGCGCTGGGCGGCGCTGAGCGCCGAGCGCTGGACCCGCAGGTCGGCGATGTCGATCAGGCCCATCCGGCCTTCCGGCGTGCGCACCACGTTGCCCAGGTGCAGCGAGCGGAAGTACACCCCCTTGGCGTGCAGCGCGGCGATCAGCTCGCCCAGTTGCGTCCGGACTGCGTCGCCGCACTCCGGGTCGTTGCGGTCGAGTTGGCGGAGGGTCTGCCCCGGTAGCGGCTCGTAGTGCACCGCGTCGCGCTGGATATGTGGGATCCGCAATACGTCCAGCACCTTCGGGCAAACGATGCCGCGCCGCGCCAGTTCGCTGGCGTTGCGGGCGAAGCGCTCCGCATAGGGGAACAGGGCTGCGGAGGAAATCAGGCGCTTGCGGCGAAACAGTTTGAGGAAGGACCCGTCGCGCAGACGCAGAACCTTGTCCCCATGACCATCGGCTTCCAGCACTTCTGCGTTGTCACGCAACTGCAAGTAGGAGGGGTAGTCTATGACTCGCATGCGAGCTCCTGAACGAACGGCCCGCCATCTTACCCCAACACGCCTTCCAGGCGGAGTGATGGAGGTCCTGTGCTACACTCCGGGACCTTTTCAGCATGTAAGAAACCATGAGCGATAGTCCTCAGAATCCCGGACCTTCCAGTCTCAAGATCTATTTCCGCCTGTTGGGTTACGTAAAGCCCTACATCGGAATGTTCCTACTCAGCATCGTCGGTTTCCTGATCTTCGCCTCGACCCAGCCGATGCTGGCGGGCATCCTCAAGTATTTCGTCGACGGCCTCTCCAATCCTGACGCGGCATTGTTTCCGAATGTGCAGTGGCCCTGGTTGCGCGACCTGCACCTGGTCTACGCGGTGCCGTTGCTGATCATCCTGATCGCTGCCTGGCAGGGGCTGGGCTCGTTCCTCGGCAACTTCTTCCTGGCCAAGGTTTCCCTGGGGCTGGTGCATGACCTGCGGGTCGCCCTGTTCAACAAGCTGCTGGTGCTGCCGAACCGCTATTTCGACACGCACAGCTCCGGCCACCTGATCTCGCGCATCACCTTCAACGTGACCATGGTCACCGGAGCGGCCACGGATGCCATCAAGGTGGTGATCCGTGAGGGCCTGACCGTGGTCTTCCTGTTCCTCTACCTGCTGTGGATGAACTGGAAGCTGACCCTGGTGATGCTGGCGATCCTGCCGGTCATCGCGGTGATGGTGACTACCGCCAGCCGCAAGTTCCGCAAGCAGAGCAAGAAGATCCAGGTGGCCATGGGCGACGTCACCCACGTCGCCTCGGAAACCATCCAGGGCTACCGGGTAGTGCGCAGCTTCGGCGGCGAAGCCTATGAAGAGAAGCGCTTCCTCGACGCCAGCCAGAGCAATACCGACAAGCAGTTGCGGATGACCAAGACCGGCGCGGTCTACACGCCGATGCTGCAATTGGTGATCTACGTCGCCATGGCGATACTGATGTTCCTCGTGTTGTGGCTGCGCGGGGACGCCTCGGCCGGCGACCTGGTGGCCTATATCACCGCGGCGGGCCTGTTGCCCAAGCCGATCCGCCAGCTTTCCGAGGTCAGTTCCACGGTCCAGCGCGGCGTCGCCGGCGCCGAGAGCATCTTCGAGCAGCTCGACGAAGCGGCGGAGGAAGACCAGGGTACCGTCGAGAAGGAGCGGGTCAGCGGGCGCCTGGAAGTGCGCAACCTGAGCTTCCGTTATCCCGGAACCGACAAGCAGGTGCTGGATGACATCAGTTTCATCGCCGAGCCCGGGCAGATGATCGCCCTGGTCGGCCGTTCCGGTAGCGGCAAATCGACCCTGGCCAACCTGGTTCCGCGCTTTTACCAGCACAATGACGGCAAGATCCTCCTTGATGGCGTTGAAGTCGAGGATTATCGCCTGCGCAACCTGCGCCGCCACATCGCCCTGGTGACCCAGCAGGTCACGCTGTTCAACGACAGCGTGGCCAACAACATCGCCTACGGCGACCTGGCTGGCGCGCCGCGCGAGGAAATCGAGCGGGCGGCGAAGGCTGCCAACGCCAAGGAGTTCATCGACAACCTGCCGCAAGGCTTCGACACCGAGGTCGGCGAGAATGGCGTGCTGCTTTCCGGCGGCCAGCGCCAGCGTCTGGCGATCGCCCGGGCGCTGCTCAAGGACGCGCCCCTGCTGATCCTCGACGAGGCGACCTCGGCGCTGGACACCGAGTCGGAGCGGCATATCCAGGCGGCGCTGGACGAAGTGATGAAGGGGCGCACCACCCTGGTGATCGCCCACCGCCTGTCGACCATCGAGAAGGCCGACCTGATCCTGGTGATGGACCAGGGGCAGATCGTCGAGCGCGGCAGCCACGCCGAGCTGCTGGCGCAGAACGGCCATTATGCGCGGCTGCACGCGATGGGACTGGATGAGCAGGCGCCGGCGCCTGTCGGCTGATAAACTGGGCGTCTGCCCCGAGAGGTTGTTTGGAGTTCCCATGAAGTTGTCCATGCCCCGTTTCGACCAGGCCCCGGTGTTGGTGGTCGGTGATGTGATGCTCGACCGCTACTGGCATGGCGCGACTTCGCGCATTTCGCCGGAGGCCCCGGTGCCGGTGGTCCGCGTCGAACAGCACGAGGACCGCCCCGGCGGCGCCGCCAACGTCGCGCTGAACATCGCCGCGCTGGGCGCGCAGGCCTTGCTGGTCGGCGTCACCGGCCGCGACGAGGCCGCCGACAGCCTGGCCAACAGCCTCAAGGCCGCTGGAGTGGACGCGCGCTTCCAGCGCATCGATAGCCAGCCGACCATCGTCAAGCTGCGGGTCATGAGTCGCCACCAGCAACTGCTGCGGGTCGACTTCGAGGAACCGTTCCGCACCGACGCGGCGGCCCTGGCCGTGGACGTCGAGTCGCTGCTGGCCAAGGTCAAGGTGCTGGTGCTGTCCGACTACGGCAAGGGCGCGCTACAGAACCACCAGGTGCTGATCCAGGCGGCGCGGGCGCGCAACATTCCGGTACTGGCCGATCCCAAGGGCAAGGACTTCGCCATCTATCGCGGCGCCAGCCTGATCACCCCGAACCTGTCCGAATTCGAGACCATCGTCGGCCGTTGCGCCGACGAAGCCGAACTGGTCGCCAAGGGCCAGGCGCTGATGAGCGAACTCGACCTCGGTGCCTTGCTGGTGACCCGCGGCGAGCATGGCATGACCCTGCTCCGCCATGGCCAGCCGGCCCTGCACCTGCCGGCGCGGGCGCGGGAAGTGTTCGACGTCACCGGTGCCGGCGATACGGTCATCTCCACCCTGGCCGCGGCGCTTGCCGCCGGCGAGGAGCTGCCTTCCGCGGTGGGTCTGGCCAACCTGGCCGCCGGCATCGTGGTCGGCAAGCTGGGTACCGCGGCGATCAGCGCGCCCGAACTGCGTCGCGCGGTGCAGCGCGAGCAGGGTTCCGAGCGTGGCGTGCTGGGCCTGGAGCAATTGCTGTTGGCAATCGAAGACGCCCGCGCCCACGGCGAGAAGATCGTCTTCACCAATGGCTGCTTCGACATCCTTCACGCCGGCCACGTGACCTACCTCGAACAGGCGCGCGCCCAGGGCGACCGCCTGATCGTCGGGGTCAACGACGACGCCTCGGTCACTCGCCTGAAGGGCGTTGGCCGGCCGATCAACTCGGTGGACCGGCGCATGGCGGTACTCGCCGGGCTCGGCGCGGTGGACTGGGTGGTGAGCTTCGCCGAAGACACTCCCGAGCGCCTGCTCGAGCAGGTGCGTCCGGACGTGCTGGTCAAGGGCGGCGATTACGGCGTCGAGCAGGTGGTCGGCGCGCAGATCGTCAGGGCCTACGGCGGCGAGGTACGGGTGCTCGGCCTAGTGGAGAACAGCTCCACCACCGCCATCGTCGAGAAGATCCGCCAGCGCTGATTCCCGTTAGCAGGTTCTTCCCGCTTCACGCCGACCCCTGGCCCTGTGGCTGGATCATTGATGTTCCAGCCAAGCCTGGAACATCAATACATTCCAGAGCGGGCCTTGCCAGTTTCTTTTTCCGCTGAGATGCTCCTGCCAGGCTCGCCGAATCGGCTCCGGGCGCAGGTAGCCCTCGCGTCTCAAGCGTTCCTCAGCCAGGAGGCTTTCGGCCCACTCCCGCAACGGTCCCCGCAGCCAGGTGTCCAGAGGGATGGCGAATCCCATCTTGGGACGCTCGATCAGTTCCCGGGGAACGTGCTGGTAAAGAACCTGGCGCAGCAACCACTTGCCGTCGTTATTTCTGATCTTCAGGTTCAGTGGCATTTTCCAGGCGAGTTCGACCACGCGATGATCGAGGAGCGGGACGCGGGTTTCCAGGCTAGTGGCCATTGCGGCGCGGTCGACCTTCGCCAGTATGTCATCGGCCAGGTAGGTCCGGGTATCCATGGCCATCATCCATTGTTCGAAGCTTTCCATCTCGGGGAGGCTGTCAAGATTCCAAAAGACGGAAGCCGATTCCTCGCTGCCGATGACGAGGTTCGTAGGCTTCTTCCAGTGGCTGACCAGAT
The DNA here is from genome assembly GCF_052044465.1 of Pseudomonas sp. 22490. Taxonomy (NCBI): domain Bacteria; kingdom Pseudomonadati; phylum Pseudomonadota; class Gammaproteobacteria; order Pseudomonadales; family Pseudomonadaceae; genus Pseudomonas; species Pseudomonas sp. 22490. The sequence continues at coordinate 113,691 of NZ_JBQENS010000001.1, forward strand.
CCTTGTAGAAGTCCTCTTCACTGGAAAACGCCATGAGACCGGCGAGCTTCTGAAGCTTGTCTCCTGGTGTGCGCAAACGGTACTTCGAGGGTAGCAAGGGGCTTGCGAGAGAGAACAGGCTGTCCCACATCGCCGGTGGCAGAGCGCTCAGCAGTTTTGCGAGCGTCATCCTGGCAACCAGTGGAAGCTGTTGCAACCTGTTCCATGCCTGGCATGCCGTGAGATAGCGATTGTAGCCGGCAAACAGTTCATCGCCACCATCGCCGGTGAGAGCGACCGTTACGGATTGCTTGGCCAGGCGACTGATCAGGTAGGTCGGTATCTGTGAGCTATCGGCGAAGGGCTCGCAGTAGATGCCGGGAAGACACGGCACCACCGCGAGTGCGTCTTCGGCCCTGACGTAAAGCTCGGTGTGCTGGGTGCCGAGATGCTGGGCGACAGCCTTGGCGTGTTCCGCTTCGTTGTAGCCGGGCTCGTCGAAGCCAATGGTGAACGTCTGTACGGGCCGGGAATGCCGAGCCTGCATAAGGGCCACGATTGTGCTGCTGTCGACGCCACCGCTAAGGAAGGCGCCAAGAGGTACGTCACTGAGCATTTGCGAAGTAACGCTGGCGGACAGTTGCCGGTGCAGGGCATCCACGGCCTCTGAGTCACTTCCCTGGAATGGCTGATGGATCCCTTGTGCGATGACCTTGCTCAGAGACCAGTAGGGGAGCGGATCCATGAGTTCACCTGGCGTAGCATTAGCCAGGTTCAATTGAATGTAATGCCCGGGCGGAAGTTTTTTTATACCTTTGTAGATGCTGTTGGGAGTGGGGCAATATCCAAAACGTAGAAATGCTGCAAGGCTGTCTCTGTCGATCTCTTTTTGGAACTCTGGGTGTACGGTCAGAGACTTTAACTCGGAGGAAAACAGGAAACAGTTTCCCTGCCACCCATAATATAAAGGTTTTTCTCCTAGCCGGTCACGAATGAGGAAGATTTTACTCGTTTCTTTATCGAAAAGTGCGAGGGAAAACATGCCAGTGATATTGGATAGGGTTTTCTCCATACCCCAGACGGAGAAGCAGGCAAGCAGCGTCTCGGTGTCGGAATGCCCCCTCCAGGGATGCGGTCCGAGCAGGGCACGGAGTGCCAGATGATTGTAGATCTCCCCATTGAAGACTATGACGTACCGTCCGCATGCAGACGGCATGGGCTGATGTCCGGCCGTCGACAGGTCCTGTATGGCCAGGCGGCGGTGGCCGAGCGCCAGGCCGATGGAATGATCCAACCAATATCCTTTGTCATCGGGGCCACGATGAATGATCTTGTCCGTCATCTGGCCAATGATCTGTACCATTTGGGTCTTTTCAGTGTGTCTTTGGATAAATCCACTGATACCGCACATTTTCTTTACTCGTCGACGGGAATGGCTTGGGGATGACGCGGGAGGGGGATGGCAAGAAGTGGGATTGTATTTAAAGGTTTTACTTAGGGAAGAGGATAAGCCTGCAGTAATTTCATGCTTTTAAAGAAAATACCTACCGATTGGTTTTGGTTTCGGCGGGTGGGATACCTCAGGTGACCGATATTCGTGATTATCCTTGCCCAATCTGAGAATTAAATGCCGTGGTCGTCGGGCAAGTCATCTTCAAAGCTTTAAAGAGTGTTAAGAAGTGTAAAGTCAGCGCGCGCCTTTCTGCTTTCCCTGAGTTTCCACGGCTAGAATCCGCTGTTCTGAGGGATGGGTTCCGGCAGAATGCCGACCTATCCGGGCAGGTGACTGGCTGGTCTGACAAGTTTTCCCGGCGAGACGGTCATAGGCGCTGCCCATGCGGCGGCGCATGATCCGGGCATCCCATCCTGCGTGGAGCAAGATGCCCATGAGCACCGATGTACAGGGCCGTGCCCTGGCTGTACTGAACCGTGTCGCCCAGGCCGACTGGCCGGATCGCTTCAATCTTCGCAAACCCTTCGAGAAGTTGCTCTACAGCGGCAGCCGTACCGGCTTCCGCCTGGCCAGCGAGCGTTCGGCGAAGCAAGCGAAGGGACCGCGCAAGGCCGATCCGGACGGGTTGTTCGACCTGTCGTTCACCGACGACCAGCAGATGCTGGTGGACATGCTCGAAGGCTTCGCCCTGGAGGTGTTGCGTCCGCTGGCTCATGACGCGGATGCCGAGGCCAGCCTGCCGGCGGAACTGCTCAACCAGGCGCTGGAGCTGGGCCTGACCCACTATGGGGTCGGCGAGGTGCACGGCGGCATGGCCGGTGAGCGCACCACGGTGACCACTGCCCTTATCGCCGAGGCCCTGGCCAAGGGCGACCTGACGCTGGCGGCGGCCCTGCTGGTGCCGTTGTCGGCGGCCAACTGCATCCGCCGCTGGGGCAGCCCCTCGCAGCAGGCGCAGTGGCTGCCGGCGTTCGTCAGCGAAGAGGGGGCGCCGCTCACCGCCATCGCGGTCAACGAGCCGAGTCTGCTGTTCGACCCGCAGAAACTGGCGACCCGCGCCCGGCGCAAGGGCAGTCACTACCTGCTTTCCGGAGAGAAATGCCTGGTCCTGCGCGGCCTGGAGGCCAGCCGCCTGATCGTCGCGGCGAAGACCGACGAGGGGCCTGCGCTGTTCCTGGTGGAAGCCTCCGCCAAGGGCGTCGAGCGACGTGCCGAGCCGGCGATGGGACTGAAGGCCGGCGGCACCGCCCGGTTGCGCCTGAAGAGCGTCAAGGTGCCGGCGGACAACCGCCTGGCCGCCGAGCATTTCGACTACCGGGCCTTCCTCGATCACGCGTCCCTGGCCTGGTGTGCCCTGGCGCTGGGCACCGGACAGGCGGCGCTGGACTACGTGATCGCCTACTGCAACGAGCGTGAGGCCTTCGGCGAGCCGATCAGCCATCGCCAGGGGGTCGCCTTCATGGTCGCCGACATCGCCATCGAACTGGACGCCATGCGCCTGATGGTCTGGCGCGCCTGCGCCCTGGCCGAGCGCGGCCAGCCGTTCCAGCGCGAGGCTTACCTGGCGCGCCTGCTGTGCGCCGAGAAGGCGATGAAGATCGGCACCGACGCGGTGCAGCTGCTCGGTGGCCACGGCTTCACCAAGGAGCATCCGGCCGAGCGCTGGTACCGCGACCTGCGCGCGGTAGCGCTGATGGCCGGCGGCCTGCACCTGTGAACCCGAGCGAGGGCGCGGCCCGCCGCGACGAGTGAACGAGGAACCGACATGTACCTGGAAACCCCGAAGAAATTCCGCAGTCTGGCCAACCAGGCGCATCAGGTCGCGGAAAACTATTTCCGGCCGATCTCGCGCAAGTACGACAAGGCCGAACACGCCTATCCGAAGGAGCTGGACCTGCTCGCGGCCTTGCTGGACGGCATGAACAGCGGCTCGCCCGAGGCTGTCGGTGCGACCTCGGCGAGCAAGCGCGCCGGCAAGCAGGTAGAGGAGGGCATCAAGAACGGCGGCAACCTGTCGGCGTTGCTCGGCGTGATGGAACTGTGCTGGGGCGACGTCGGCCTGCTCCTGGCCATGCCGCGCCAGGGGCTGGGCAACGCGGCGATCGCCGCGGTGGCCAACGAGGAGCAGTTGCAGCGCTTCGGCGGCACCTGGGCGGCAATGGCGATCACCGAGCCGGGCTGCGGCTCGGACTCGGCGGCGATCCGCACCACCGCGACCCAGGATGGCGACCACTATGTACTGAACGGCGAGAAGATTTTCGTCACTTCCGGCGAGCGGGCCGATGCCGTGGTGGTCTGGGCCACCCTGAACCGCAACCTGGGGCGGGCGGCGATCAAGTCCTTCGTGGTCGAGAAGGGCACGCCGGGGATGACCGTGACGCGCCTGGAGAAGAAGCTCGGGATCAAGGCTTCGGATACCGCTTCGATCAGTTTCAATGATTGCCGGGTGCCGGCCGCGAACCTGCTGGGCAACGCCGAGGTCGACGTGCAGAAGGGTTTCGCCGGGGTCATGGAGACCTTCGACAATACCCGCCCGCTGGTGGCCGGCATGGCTGTCGGGGTGGCCAAGGCGGCGCTGGACCGGACCCGCGAATTGCTGAAGAAGGCTGGCTGCAAGTTCGACTACAGGAAGCCGCTGCTCACCGTCAGCCACGCCGAGGCCACTCTCTATCGCCTGGAGGCGGAGTGGGAGGCAGCGCGCCTGTTGACCCTGAAGGCGGCATGGATGGCCGACAACAAGCTGCCCAACTCGAAGGAAGCGTCCATCGCCAAGGCCAAGGCTGGACGGGTGGCCAACGAGATCACCCTGAAGTGCGTGGAGCTGGCCGGCGCCCTCGGCTACGCCGAGGATGAGCTGTTGGAGAAGTGGGCGCGGGACTCGAAGATCCTCGACATCTTCGAGGGCACCCAGCAGATCCAGCTGCTCATCGTCGCTCGCCGCCTGCTCGGCAAGTCTTCCAGCCAGTTGAAGTAGAAAGGGCGGCAAAGCCCGCCCGGTTCAGGCGCTGGCGCGGTCGCGCCCACCGCCGGCCTGGTCGCCGTTGCTGGATGGCCACAGTGCCAGCCAGTCGCGGAAACGGATGCGTTCCTCATGCACCAGCCAGCCGTCCTGTACGGCAAAGCTCTCGGCCAACCACAGGCCGCGGGTGGCCGCAGGGCGCAACTGGCCCTTGCGCAGGGTGAACAGGTCGCCGGTGGGGCGCCCCTGGTCCAGCGGCAGCAGGTAGAGATCGGGGCGCCGACGGTCCAGACGCGCCACCAGCGGACCGCTCTCGAGCCGCTCGTCGACATGGTAGAGGCTCGGCTCGCGCGCATCGCGCGGCAGCTCCAGGCGCATGTCGTAGACCAGTTGCAGCGAGGCCGTGGGCAGGTGTACGTAGGCGCGTGGGCGCTCCAGCAAGCGCAGGCTGCCGGCTTGCACCGGACGGGCGGCGCCGGACAGCGGGGTGAGGACGAAGTGGCTGTTCTCCCGGTAGCGCAGCGAACCCTGGTAGGGCGTCGGCAGCCAGGTGTCGCCGAAGCGCCCGCCGAGCCAGCCGCCGGCGGTCTCCACCAGGCATTCCTCGGCGACTTCCTGGATCGCCGTGAGCAGCGGCAGGTTCAGTTCGTGGGCCGGTACGTAGCCGGAGATCAGCTTGAGCACGGTATCGCCGCGGTCCAGCCGGCGCTGACGGACCAGCACCCAGTAGTCGCGGCCCTGCCAGTTCAGGGTCAAGCGCACCGAGACCCCCAGGTTGGCCAGCTCGGCGACGAAGCGCTGCGGGTCGGCTACCTCCATGCGGCGGCGGCGTACGAGCATCTGCTGGAAGTTCAGCGGCAGGCCGAGGGCCTGGTAGACCAGCCCGTCCGGGGAGGCCTCCACCAGCAGCGGCAGGGTCTTGAAGGCGGACGGATCCTTGCGGGCGAGCATACGGGGCATACGGGGCTCCTTGTCGGGTCATCGCGCCGGGGCGGGACGGAGGCTCACGTTCGATGCACCGGCCACCGGAGGCGAGGGCGGCAGGCAGGATACGGCTCGTTCGGGAGGAACATGGCAGCGGAATGCACCGCGGGTGTCAACCCGCGGATGTTGCAGCCGATGTATGGTTCAGGCCTTTTTCAGGGCTTGCGCGGCCATCGCGACATTATGGGCCAGGTGCAGCGGATTGATGGTGCCGACGATGGCGGCGGCGACGCCCGGCTGGTCGAAGACCAGTTCGAAGCTGGCACGCACCGGGTCCTGTCCGGCGCCCAGGCAGGCATGCCCGCTGGCCAGCGCCTTCTTCACCAGGATGCCCTTGGCATGGGCCGCGGCGTACTCGATGACCGGGCGCTCGGCGCGCTCGTTCAGGTTGTAGGTGACCATCGCGCAATCGCCCTCGCGCAGGGCGCGCAGGCCACCTTCGACGGTCTTGCCGGAGAGTCCGTAGGCGCCGATCAGGCCCTCGCGCTTGAGCGCGGCGAGAGTCGGGTAGACCTCGCTGTTCTCGAGGATATCCAGGTCGTTGCCATCGGAATGCACCAGCACCAGCTCGATCCGCTCGGTCTCCAGGCGCTTCAGGCTGCGTTCGACGGAGCGCCGGGTATGCGCGGCGGAGAAGTCGAAGACTGACTGGCCGTCGACGAACTCTTCGCCGACCTTGCTGACGATCACCCAATGTTCGCGCTGGCCGCGCAGCAGCGGGCCGAGGCGTTCCTCGCTGCGGCCGTAGGCCGGGGCGGTGTCGATCAGGTTGATGCCGAGGTCGCGGGCCAGGGCCAGCAGGTCGGCGGCTTCGCGGTCGTCGGGGATGGTGAAGCCGGAAGGGTACTTCACTCCCTGGTCGCGGCCGAACTTGACGGTGCCCAGGCCCAGCGGCGAAACGGCCAGGCCGGTGTCGCCCAGCGGGCGGTGCAGGTCGTGGAGGGTATCCCTGATCATGCGAAGGCTACCTCCCAGGCCGGTTCGGCGAGCGGCGGACGCGGCAGTTGCGGCAGCGCGGCATGTTCGCTGGGGCGGATGCCGTCTTCTTCCAGGCGGGCGCAGACCCGGTCGGCGAAGTCAGGGGCCAGCGCCAGCTTGGTCGGCCAGCCGACCAGCAGGCGTCCCTGTTCGGCGAGGAAGGCGTTGTCCGGACGCAACAGGTTGGACTGTGCCGGCTCGGCGCGATCCACCCGCAAGGTGGCCCACTGCGCCTGGCCGAGGTCGATCCAGGGCAGCAGCTTTGCCAGTTCGCGACGCGCTTCGGCGATCTGCGCGGCTTCGTCGCGGGCCACGCCATCGGCTTCGGCGATGTCGCCGCCGAGGTACCAGACCGACTGGCCGTCGCGGGTCGGATGGGTGGTCACGGTGATCCGTGGCTTCGGTCCTGCCCCCAGGCAGTGGGCGTACAGCGGTTTCAGGGTCGCCGCCTTGACCATCACCATGTGCAGCGGCCGCCGCTGCATGGCCGGTTGTTCCAGGCCCAGTTCGCGGAGCAGCGCCTCGTTGCCGGCACCGGCACTGAGCACCACGCGCTGGGCACGGATCTCCCGGCCGTCGACGCACAGGCCGGCCAGTTCCCGGCCTTCGCGCAGCGGTTCGATGCGTTCGCCGGCGAGCAGGCTGTCGCCGGCCAGTTCCGCCAGGCGGCGAATCAGGTCGGGGACGTCGAAGACGATTTCCGTGAGGCGGTAGGCCTTGCCCTTGAACCCCTTGTCGCGCAGCGCCGGAGGCAAATCCTCGCCCTTGGCCTGCTCGACCCGGCTGCGCACCGCCTTGCTGGCGAAGAAGCTGGTAAGGCTGCCGGCCAGGCCGCCCGGCGACCACAGGTAGTGCGCCTCGGAAAGCAGGCGCACGCCCCGCAGGTCGAGTTCGCCGTCGCTGCCGAGACAGGCGCGCCAGCGCCGCGGCATGTCGGCGATGGCTTCGGAGGCGCCGGTCAGGGCACCATGCAGGGCGTACTTGGCGCCGCCGTGGATGATCCCCTGCGACTTCACGCTCTGTCCGCCGCCGAGGCTGGCGCTTTCCACCAGCACGGTGGCGTAGCCGGCCCGGCGCAAGCGGGCGTTCAGCCAGAGGCCGGCGATACCGCCGCCAACGATGAGGATGTCGGTGGAAAGGGCTTGGGGCATGGGGCTGCCTTATCGGGAACGGAAAGGGCGCAGTATACAACCTGCGCCCGCGACGGTCGTTCAGTGCCCCGAAGCGCGGGAGAACAACTGGATCACCAGCACGCCGGCGATGATCAGGCCGATGCCGAGGAGGGCGGCGGGGTCCAGGCGCTGGCCGTAGACGAACATCGCCACCAGGCTGACCAGGACGATGCCCAGTCCGGACCAGATGGCGTAGACCACGCCGACCGGCAGGGTGCGCATGACCAGCACGAGCATGCTGAAGGCGAGCACGTAGCCGCCCACCACCAGCAGCAGCGGCAGTGGCTTGCTGAATCCGGCGACGGCTTTCAGCGAGGTGGTGGCGACCACTTCGGCGGCGATGGCGATGGCGAGGTAGAGATAGTTGGTCATGGCGGGGTCCTCCGGAAACTGCGGCCATTCTAGGGAGCCGGCGGATGGGATAAAGTCGTTACCTATCTTTATTGGAGATAGGTTATGCAGTGGAACCTGGAGCAGATCCGCCTGTTCGTCAGCGTCGCCGAGCGCCAGTCGTTCTCTGCCGCCGCCCGCGAACTGAAGCGGGTGCAATCGGCGGTGAGCAACGGCATCGCGCTGCTGGAGGCGGACCTCGGCGTCACCCTGTTCGAACGCAGCAGCGGACGCCAGCCGCGCCTGACCGACGAGGGCCGGGTGCTGCTGGCGGAGGCGCGCGAGGTGCTGCGCCAGTGCGAGCGCCTGCAGGGGCGCGCGCTGGGGCTGGCGCGCGGCGAGGAGCCGCGGCTGCGCCTGGCCCAAGACGAGGCGATGCCCTACCAGCCGGTGCTGGACAGCCTGGAAGCGCTGGCGCAGCGCTTTCCCAGTCTGGAGGTGCAGGTGTCCAGCGGCGGCCAGGGTGACGTCACCCGTCGTTTGCTCGAGGAGCAGGCTGACCTCGGCCTGCTGTTCCACCATGAGCGCATGCCTGAGTCGCTGGAGCGGCGGCGCCTCGGCAGCGTCGAGATGGTCACGGTGTGCGGTGCCGGCCACCCGCTGGCCGGGCTGCAACGGGTCAGTCGCCGCGAGCTGGCACAGCACCGGCAACTTTTGATCGTGCCCCAGCAGAGCGGCTATCCGGGCGGCGAGCAGATCAGCCCGCAGGTCTGGCGGCTGGACAGCTTCTATTCCATGGCCGAGCTGCTGATGCGCAACCTCGGCTGGGCCTGGCTACCGCGGCACGTGGTGCAGTATCCCACCTACGACCGGCTGATGGTGGAGCTGACCAGCGACTGGACGCCGCCGTCGCTGGTGGTCGAACTGGTCTGGCGGCGCAACGAGGTGCTCGGCCCGGCGGCGGCCTGGCTCGGCGAAACCTTCACCCGCCACCTGCGCGCCATCGGCTGAGCCGGTCGGCGGGAGTTTTGCTAAGCTGCGCGCCCATGAACCGTACCCTCTATACCCTGCTGTTCCACCTCGGCTTGCCGCTGGTGGCGTTGCGCCTGTGGTGGCGCGCGCGCCAGGCACCGGCCTATGCCAAGCGCATCGGCGAGCGTTTTTCCCTGTCTTTGCCCGAGGTGCCGCCCGGCGGCATCTGGGTGCACGCCGTCTCGGTGGGCGAGAGCATCGCCGCCGCGCCGATGGTGCGGGCGCTGCTGGAGCGCCATCCGCAGCTGCCGGTCACCGTCACCTGCATGACCCCGACCGGCTCGGAGCGCATCCGCGCATTGTTCGGCGAGCAGGTCCGGCACGGCTACCTGCCCTACGACCTGCCCTGGGCGGCGGCGCGCTTCCTCGACCGGGTGCGGCCGCGCCTGGCGGTGATCATGGAAACCGAGCTGTGGCCCAACCATATCCATGCCTGCGCCGTGCGCGGGATCCCGGTGGCGCTGGCCAATGCGCGCCTGTCCGAGCGCTCGGCGCGTGGCTACGCGCGCTTCGCCGGGCTGACCCGGCCGATGCTCGCCGAGCTGTCCTGGATCGCCGTGCAGACCGAGGCCGAGGCCGAGCGCTTCCGTCGTCTCGGCGCGCGTCCTGAGTGCGTCAGCGTGACCGGCTCGATCAAGTTCGACCTGCGCATCGACCCGCAGCTGCCGCTGGCCGCTGCCGCCCTGCGCGAGGAATGGGACGCGACGGCGCGACCGCTGTGGATCGCCGCCAGCACCCATGCCGGCGAGGACGAGATCGTCCTGGCAGCCCACCGGCGCCTGCTGGAAACGCGTCCCGACGCGTTGCTGATCCTGGTGCCGCGCCATCCGGAACGCTTCGCCGGCGTCCACGAGCTATGCCGCCGCGAAGGCTTCGCCACGGTCCGGCGCTCCGGCGGCGAGCCGGTGGCACGCGCGACCCAGGTGCTGCTCGGCGATACCATGGGCGAGCTGCTGTTCCTCTATGCCCTGGCCGACATCGCTTTCGTCGGCGGCAGCCTGGTGCCCAACGGCGGGCACAACCTGCTGGAGCCGGCGGCCCTGGGCAAGCCGGTGTTCGCCGGTCCGCACCTGTTCAACTTCCTCGACATCGCCGCGCAATTGCGCGACGCCGGGGCGCTGCTCGAGGTGACGGATGCCGGCGAGCTGTGCGACGGCCTCGCGCGCCTGTGGGCGCAGCCGGAGGTCGCGACGGCCATGGCCACTGCCGGAGAGAAGGTGCTGCGTAACAACCAGGGCGCCCTGGAGCGGCTGCTGGCGGGGTTGGCGCGGTTGCTCGGGCGCGGCGGGTAGAGCTCGCCCCGTCGGCCCTCCCCTGGCCCTGCATCGCGACAGGGCGTTTCAGAACGTCGGCGGGGTGATCACCCAGAGCACCAGGGTATCGCTGTCGCCCGGGTTGCCGTAGCGATGCGGTTCCTGGCTGGAGTAGCTGAAGCTGTCGCCCTCGCGGAGCTGGAAATGGCGGTCGCCGACCCAGAGTTCGAAGATTCCGCTGAGGATGTAGCCGGCTTCCTCGCCCTCATGGCTGTAGCTCTGCTGGCTGTAGGTGCCCGGCGGGAAACGCGAGTGGAGGATCTCCAACTGGCGGCTGGGCTGCGGGGTGAGCAGTTCGTCGATGATGCCGTCTTCGTAATGCACGCTCATGCGCGTGTTGCGCCGCACCACGTAGCCGGCGTCCGCCGGGTCCACCGCGGCCTCGCTGGCGAAGAACCACTGGATGGTCACGCCGAGGCTGCGGGCGATGTTGAACAGCGCCGGAATCGACGGATACGCCAGGTTGCGTTCCAACTGGCTGATGTAGCCGGCGGTGAGTTCGCTCTGTGCGGCCAGCTCGGCCAGGGTCAGGCCGCGGCGCTTGCGCAGGCCGCGGATGCGGGTGCCGAGGAAGTGCGTTTCGCTGCGCGGCGTGTCGGTGGCGTCCGGCGGTGACGGGCGGGGCATGCGGCGGGGTCCTGGCTGCGTTTGCGGCATTCTAGGAGCTGGGCCGGGACCCGTCGAGGGAGCCGCGGCCGCGCCGCTCAGATGCTCCAGGCGGCCTTGAGCCCTTCGTAGATCGCCTCCTCGGCGGTGCGGGGGGCCAGGCAGTCGCCGATCCGCAACACCTCCGCCAGGCCGTGCAGGCTGTCGGCCAGGCGGTCCACCGGCTGGTGGCCCTGGCATAGCACCAGGGTATCGACCTCCTCGAACAGCATCGCCTCGCCGCTGGCGCTGTGCTGCATGTACACCGTGGTATCGTCGCAGCCGTACAGGCGGGCGTAGGGCGTGACCGGGATACCCAGGCGGTGCAGCTCGCCGGCCAACTGGTCGCGCACATACAGCGGCAGGCTCTCGCCGCAGTGGGTGCCGTTCACCGCCAGGCGCACCTGGTGGCCCTCGCGTACAAGCTTTTCCGCGATACCGGGGCCGATCCAGTCGCCCCGCCAGTCGGTGACCAGCACCGAACGACCGACCCGCACCTCGCCGCGCAGCACCTGCCAGGCATCCACCACCTGCAGCTCGCCGCCGCGCTCGAAAGGCGGCCAATAGGGTTCGGCGCCGGTAGCGACGATCACCAGGTCCGGCCGTTCGCGCTCCACCAGCGCGCGGTCGACCGGCGTGTTGCGGCGTACCTCGACGCCGGCCAGTTGCATCTCCCGTTGCAGGTTGGTGGAGGCGCCGCCGAATTCCGCGCGGCGCGGCAGCAGTTGCGCCAGGTTGACCTGGCCGCCGAGCTGGGCGCCGGCCTCGCAGAGCACTACCTCGTGGCCGCGCTGTGCCGCCACCGCCGCCGCCTTCATCCCCGCCGGGCCGCCGCCGGCGACCAGCACGCGCTTGCGCCGCGAGGCCGGATTGGGCGTTGCGTAGGTCAGCTCGCGGCCGGTTTCCGGGTGCTGGATGCAGGAGATCGGATAGCCTCGGTGGAAATGTCCGATGCAGGCCTGGTTGCAGGCGATGCAGGCGCGCACGTCGTCGCTGCGCCCGGCCTCGGCCTTGTTCGGCATCTGCGGGTCGCAGATCAGCGCGCGGGTCATGCCGCAGACGTCGGCCTGGCCTCGGGCGAGGATGGCCTCGGCCTCCTGGGGCTGGTTGATGCGCCCGGTGACGAACAGCGGGATCGCCAGGCGCGCCTTGAAGGTACCGGCTTCGCGGGCCAGGTAGGCCGGCTCGATGGCCATCGGCGGGACGATATGGATGGCGCCGCCGAGGGAGGCCGAAGTGCCGGCGACGATGTGCAGGTAGTCCAGCTCGCCCTGGACCGCCTCGGCCGCCTGCAGCGACTCGCTTTCGCTGAGACCCTCGGGGTCGCGCTCGTCGGCGGACAGGCGCAGGCCGACGATGAAGTCCTCGGAGGTGGCCGCGCGCACCGCCGCCAGCACTTCGCGGAGGAAACGCAGGCGGGCATCGAGGTCGCCGTTGTAGCCATCCTTGCGGCGGTTCACCCGCGGGTTGAGGAATTGCGCCGGCAGGTAGCCGTGGCTGGCGACCACCTCCACCCCGTCCAGTCCTGCCTCGTGCAGGCGGCGCGCGGCGGCGGCGTAGCCGGCGACGATCTCGTCGATCAGCGGCTGGTCGAGTTCGCGCGGCATCACCCGGAACCGTTCGTTGGGCGAGGCCGAGGCGGAATAGGCCACCGCCAGCAGGCCGTCGGCGGACTCCATGATCTCGCGCCCGGGATGGAAGATCTGCGACAGCACCACGCAGCCTTCGGCGTGGCAGGCCTCGGCGACCCGCCGGTAGCCGGGGATGCAGGCATCGTCGGTGGCCATCAGCACGTGCGAGGTGTAGCGCGCGCTGTCGTGGACCCCCGCCACCTGCATGACGATCAGTCCGGCGCCGCCGCGGGCCCGGGCGCGGTGATAGGCGACGAGTGGCTCGTTGACCAGGTTGTCGGTAGGCATCGACGTGTCGTGGCCGCTCGACATGATGCGGTTTTTCAGGCGTTTGCCCCGGATTTCCAGGGGGCTGAACAGGTGCGGGAAATTCACGGTTGGCGTCCTTCTTGTTGTTCTCGCGGCGCGCTTCAGAAACAGGATATGAATTTACCATCAGTAAAAAATCAACTTGTTTTTTTAAAATCGACTGGATAGTTTCTGTCCCGTGGCCGCTTCCCGGCGGCTCGCTGCGATCCACTCCACAACAAGAACAAGAGGAGACGCACATGAACCGTTCCTTTCCGTTGCGCCGCGCGGCCAGCGCCCGTCCGCACCCGGTTTTTCCTTGCCGCGTCCTGCTCGGCGCCGTCCTGCTGGCGTTCGGCGGCCTCGCGCCGGTCCAGGCCGATGATGGCCTGGTGGTGGTCGGCTACGGCGGCGCCGGACAGAAGGCCCAGGAGGTGGCGTTCTTCCAGCCCTTCACGCAGCAGACCGGGATTCCCGTGGTGCAGAGCGAGTACAACGGCGAGATGGCCCGGATCAAGGTGATGGCCGACACCGGTCACGCCGACTGGGACCTGGTCCAGGTCGAGGGGCCGGACCTGGCGCGCGGTTGCGACGACGGCCTGTTCGAGCGTCTGGACTGGCAGGCCATCGGCGGCAAGCAGCAGTTGATCGCCAATGCCGCCCAGGAATGCGGTTCCGCCGCGCTGGTCTGGGGCGTGGCGATCGGCTACGACGCCGACCGGCTGCAACAGCCGCCGGCGTCCTGGGCCGACTTCTGGGACGTCCAGCGCTTCCCCGGCAAGCGCGGCCTGCGCAAGCGGGCGATCTACAACCTGGAGTTCGCCCTGCTCGCCGACGGCGTGCCACGCGAGCAGGTCTATCCGCTGCTGGCGACCCGCGCCGGTGCCGACCGTGCCTTCGCCAAGCTGGGCCAGCTCAAGCCCTACATCCAGTGGTGGGAGGCGGGAGCGCAGCCGGCGCAGTGGCTGGCCGCCGGCGACGTGGTGATGACGTCCACCTACACCGGGCGCATCGCCGACGCCCACCGCGCGGGGCGCAACCTGGCCCTGGTATGGCCGGGCAGCCTGTACGGCATGGACTACTGGGCGGTGGTCAAGGGTTCGAAGCGCGGCGCCGAGGCGCGTCGCTTCATCGCCTTCGCCAATGCCCCGGATGCCCAGGTGCGCTACGTCGAGAACATTCCCTACGGGCCGACCAACCGCCAGGCCGCCCAGCGCCTGCCCGCGCAACTGGCGAGCTGGGTGCCGACCGCGCCGGCGAACCTGGAGCAGGGCCTGGCGATGGACGACGAATTCTGGGTCGAGCACGGCGAGGAGCTGGAGGAGCGCTTCAACGCCTGGGCCAGCCAGTGAGACGGGCGCCACGTAACCTGCGATCATCGGGGCTGCCCGCCGGTGGTCGCGGGCGACGAGCAGGAGCCGCGAAAGGATGAACCAGGAAGTGCGCTTTTCCCGTCTGGAGCCAGAGCAGCGCAAGGCGCTGCTGATCGAGGCGACCCTGGCCTGCCTGAAGCGGCATGGCTTCCAGGGCGCCTCGGTGCGCAAGATCTGCGCCGAGGCCGGGGTATCGGTGGGCCTGATCAATCACCACTACGATGGCAAGGACGCGCTGGTGGCCGAGGCCTACCTGGCGGTCACCGGACGCGTCATGCGCCTGCTCCGCGGTGCCATCGACACCGCGCCGGGCGGCGCCCGCCCGCGGCTCTCGGCGTTCTTCGAGGCATCCTTCTCCGCCGAGCTGCTCGATCCGCAATTGCTCGACGCCTGGCTGGCGTTCTGGGGTGCGGTGGGCAGCATCGAAGCGATCGGGCGGGTCCACGACCATTCCTATGGCGAGTACCGGGCGCTGCTGGTCGGCGTGCTGCGGCAACTGGCGGAGGAGGGCGGCTGGGCGGACTTCGACGCGGAACTGGCGGCCATCAGCCTCAGCGCCCTGCTCGACGGGCTGTGGCTGGAGTCTGGGCTGAATCCCGCGACCTTCACGCCGCGGCAGGGCGTGCAGATTTGCGAGGCCTGGGTGGATGGCCTGGAGGCGGGCGCCCATCGCCGCTTCCGGCGTGCGATGGAAGCTTGTTGATCGTCCGTTCAGTAGTGGATAGGCTGCTGCTGGCAGCGGAAGGCGCCCCGGCCCCTTCCGCCCACCGTCCGACAACCCAGAACAAGAAACGCCCCGGCCCGCCGGAGGCGCAAGGTGATGGCGATGGTTCCGCGCGTATTGGTGGTCGACGACGACCCGGTGATTCGTGAGCTTCTCCAGGCCTATCTCGGCGAGGAGGGCTATGACGTCCTCTGCGCCGGCAACGCCGAGCAGGCGGAAGCCTGCCTTGCCGAGTGCGCCCATCTCGGCCAGCCGGTCGAGCTGGTGCTGCTGGACATCCGCCTGCCCGGCAAGGACGGCCTGACCCTGACCCGCGAGCTGCGGGTGCGCTCCGAGGTGGGGATCATCCTGATCACCGGGCGCAACGACGAGATCGATCGCATCGTCGGCCTGGAGTGCGGCGCCGACGATTACGTGATCAAGCCGCTGAACCCGCGCGAACTGGTGTCGCGGGCGAAGAACCTGATCCGCCGGGTGCGCCATGCCCAGGCCAGCGCCGGCCCCGCCCGGCAGGCCCTCAGGCAGTTCGGCGACTGGCTGCTGGACGCCGACCGGCGCCGCCTGATCGACCACGCGGGCAACGAAACCCTGCTCACCCATGGCGAATTCCAATTGCTCGGCGCTTTCCTGCGCAACAGCGGGCATACCCTGAGCCGCGACCAGTTGATGGACCAGATCCGCAACCGCGAGTGGCTGCCCAGCGATCGCTCCATCGACGTACTGGTCGGCCGCCTGCGTCGCAAGCTGCGCGACGACCCGGCCGAACCGCAACTGATCATCACCATCCACGGCGCCGGCTACCTGTTCACCGCCGCGGCCAGCGACGCCTGAGCCATGCAGGCCTGCTGGCTGGCGCTCTGCGGATGGCTGCTGGGCGGCCTGGCACAGGCTGCGGAGACCATCCGCTATTGCGACTATCCGGTATACCCGCCGATCTCCTGGAGCGACGGCCAGCAGGTCCGGGGGCTGGCGCCGGAGCTGGTGAAGCGGCTGTTCGGCGCGCTGGGCTACCGGGTCGAGGTGGTGGTGCTGGGCAACTGGCGGCGCTGCCTGCTCGACGCCGCCGCCGGACGGGTCGACCTGATACTGGCCTACCGCACGCCCGCGCGCGATCGCGACCTGGCGTTTTCCGCCGAGCCGGTGCTGCGCGAGGAGGTGGCGATCTTCTACAACCGCCAGCGGCCGGTGCGCATCCAATCCCTCGGCGACCTCGCCGGCTATCGCGGCGGGCTGTTGTTCGGCGAAAGCTACGGGGCGGACTTCGACCGCTTCGTCGGCCGCCACGGCAACGTCGAATGGGTTTCCGACAGCCGACAGAACTTCGGCAAGCTGGTGCGCCAGCGCATCGACTACATCGCCCACGAACGGCGCACCGGCACGCTGTTCGCCGAGCGCCTGGCCGGCGGCGAGAACATCCGTGCGCTGCCCGAACCGCTGACGGTGGACTACCTGCGGGTGGCGGTCTCGCGGCACTCGCCGCTGGCGGCGAAGATGGACGAGATCGACCGGGCCCTGCGTGGCTATCGCGACGACGGCAGCATCCAGCGTTGGCTGGACGACAGCGTGCGCGACTATCGGCGCCTCGCCGGCAACCGCGCGGACGCCTGGTGAGCGGCCACGGTGGAGTGTTGGCGCGGCGCCTGCTGTGGCGGGTGCTGCTGTTCAGCCTGTGTTTCACCGTCCTCGCCGGCGCCGTGCAGCTGTTCTTCGAATACCGCCGCGAAATGCGCGAGATCGAGGCGCGCCTGGAACTGATCCGCAGCGGCTACCTGGCCAGCTTCGAGCGCAGCCTGTGGGATCTCAACCAGGAGCAGTTGAACGTGCAGTTGCGCGGCCTCGGGGATTTCCCCGACATCGCCCGTGTCAGCCTGCAAAGCGCCGACTTCAACCTGTTGCAGGGCGACCAGCGTCCACGCGGCATGCTGCGGGTCGAGCGCTTTCCCTTGAGCTACCAGCCGCCGGGGGGCGAGCGTCGGCAACTGGGCGAGCTGGAGATCGCCATCGACCTGGCGGCGGTCTATCGCCGGCTGGTTTCCGGCGGCCTGGCCAGCCTCTTGTGGATGGGCAGTTTCCTTTGCGGCCTGGCGGTGGCCCTCAGTTGGCTGTTCCACAGCCTGGTCACTCGCCATCTGTGGCGCATGTCCGAGTTCGCCGGGCATATCGCCGAAGGCGACCTGCAACAGCCGCTGCGACTGGACAAGGTGGACCGCGAGCGCGATGAGATCGACGCCGTCGCCGCCGCCCTGGAAGACATGCGCCAGGCCCTGCGCACCGACCGCCGCCGGCGCGATGCCGATCGCGACGAGTTGCGCCGACAGGTCGAGCGACGCACCGCCAGCCTGCGTCGGGCGAAGGACCAGGCGGAAGCCGCCGACCGCGCGAAGAGCCGTTTCCTCGCGACCATGAGCCATGAGATCCGTACCCCGCTGAACGGCATCCTGGGCATGGCCGAGCTGCTGCGCGAGGCATCGCTCGGCGAGCGTGACCGCCAGCGCCTGCGGGCACTGGCGACAGCGGGGGAGGGACTGCTGGCGATCCTCAACGAGGTCCTCCACTTCGCCCGGCTGGAGGAAGCGCCGGATGTGCCGGAAGCGGTGGACTTTTCCTTGCGAAGCCTGCTCGAGGACGTCCTCACCCTGCTCGAACCGCGGGCGCGGGAGAACGCCACGCGGCTGGACCTGTGGCTGGACCCGCAGGTTCATGACGGCCATCGCGGCGCCGAGCAGTTCCTGCGCCAGGTGTTGACCAACCTGCTGGGCAACGCGGTGAAGTTCACCGAGGCCGGCGAGGTGCGCGTTCGCGTCGAGCGGCTGGTGCGCAGCGCAGGAAGCGAGCGACTGCGGCTGAGCGTCGCGGACGATGGAATCGGCATTCCCGAGGAAATGCGCGAACGCATCTTCGAACGCTTCACCCAGGGCGGCGACGCCGTGACCCGCCGTTACGGCGGAACCGGCCTGGGCCTGGCGATCAGCAAGCGGCTGGTGGAAGCGCTGGGCGGGCGGATCGGCGTGGAAAGCCGGGTCGGCCAGGGCAGCACGTTCTGGTTCGAGATCGAGCTGGCGCTGGCGAGCTTGTCCGGCGCGACGCCGCCGGCGGCATCGGTGTCTGCGCTGGAGGTGCTGCTGGTGGAGGACGTGGCGCTCAACCGCGAGGTGGCCCAGGGCCTGCTCGAGCGGGACGGCCACCGGGTGATGCTGGCCGAGGACGCGGGGCCGGCCCTGGCGTTGTGCCGGCAGCGGCGCTTCGACCTGATCCTGCTGGACATGCACCTGCCGGGGATGGCTGGCCTCGAGCTTTGCGCCGGGATTCGCCGGCAGCTCGACGGCCTGAACCGCGCCACGCCGATCTTCGCCTTCACCGCCAGCATCCAGCCGGACATGGTGCGTCGGTACTTCGCCGCGGGTATGCAGGGCGTGCTCGGCAAGCCCCTGCGGATGGACGAGCTGCGCCGCGCGCTGGGCGAGGTCGGCACCAGCGTGCCTGCGCTTGCGGTGGACGCCGCGCTGGACCGGCAAATGCTCGAGACCCACCGCCGCCTGCTGGGGCGGCACAAGCTCGCCGGACTGCTGGGCAACCTGCTGGGAAGCCTGGACGAGCAGTTGCCGCTGCTGGCCGAAGCCCTGGACCAGGCGGACCTGGCCGAGGCGGCGAACATCGCCCATCGCCTGTCCGGAAGCTGCCACTCCATGGGCCTGGTGGCGCTCGGCGCCGGCCTGGGCGAGCTGGAGCGCGAGGCCCTGGGCGCGGCCGGGGTCGACCCGCGAGCCTGGGGCGCACGCCTGGGTAGCCTGCGCCGCGACGGCGCCGAAGCCCTGCGCCGCGCCGGCTTCCTCGGCGAAGCCGACTCAGCGGCCGGTTGAGCGGCGCGGCGAACAACTTCCTTACAGCTTTTTACATCTTCGATCCGCGCGTTCAACGGCGTCTTACATCCGCCGCCAATAATCCGCTCATCCGTGCGCAAGACACGGCCTCTGACAGAGTGGAGACAAGAATAATGAGCCATCTCGAAGACCCCTGTGCGTACCCTCATCCGGAGGTGCGCCATGGCTGACGGCAAGGAAAGGCTGCAACTCACCCGGGCCCTGGCGAGCCGCCACATCTTCATGCTGTCCCTCGGCGGGGTGATCGGCACCGGGCTGTTCATGGGCTCCGGCGTGACCATCAACCAGGGCGGCCCGGCCGGCGCGGTGCTGGCCTACCTGGTGGCCGGGGTGCTGATGTACCTGGTGATGGTCTGCCTCGGCGAGCTGTCGGTGCAGATGCCGGTCTCCGGTTCGTTCCAGGCCCACGCGACGCGTTTCATCGGCCCGGCGACTGGCTTCATGATCGGCTGGGTCTACTGGATGAGCTGGGCCTCCACGGTAGGCCTGGAATTCACCGCGGCCGGGATGCTCATGACCCGCTGGTTCCCGGAGGTGCCCGTGTGGCTATGGTCGGGTTTCTTCGTGGTCGTGCTGTTCTCCCTCAATGCCCTGGCGACCCGCGCCTTCGGCGAGGCCGAGTACTGGTTCGCCGGGATCAAGGTGGCGGCGATCCTGGTGTTCATCGTGGTCGGGGGGCTGGTGATCTTCGGCGGTATCGAACTGAAGAGCGGTGCGCCGGCGCCGATGTTCTCCAACCTGGTCGGCGAGCGGCTGTTCCCCAACGGCCTGTCGGCGGTGTTCGCGGTGATGATGACGGTGGTCTATGCCTTCCAGGGTTGCGAGATCATGGGCGTCGCCGCCGGCGAGACCGAGCGACCGGAGAAGAGCATCCCGCGGGCGGTGCGCAACGTGGTGTTCCGCGTACTGATCTTCTACGTGCTGGCCATCGTCGTGCTTTCCGCCATCATTCCCTGGCAACAGGCCGGGCTGATGGAAAGCCCGTTCGTGCAGGTGTTCGACATGGTCGGGATTCCCTACGCGGCGGACCTGATGAACTTCGTCATCCTCACCGCCATCCTCTCGGTAGGCAACTCGGGCCTGTACGCCTCGACGCGGATCCTCTGGGCGATGTCCAGGACCGGCATGGCCCCGCGCGGCCTGTCGAAGCTCAGCGCGCGCGGCGTGCCGCTCTACGCGTTGCTGATCACCCTGTGCTTCGCCCTGCTCTCGTTGCTGACCAGCGTGGTCGCCGCCGACACCCTGTTCATGGTGCTGATGGCGGTGAGCGGGATGTCCGGCACCGTCACCTGGATCGTCATCGCCTACGCCCAATACCGCTTCCGCCGCGAGTACATGGCCAGCGGCGGCACGGTCGCCGAGCTGAAATATGCCGCGCCGCTGTTCCCGCTGGTGCCGTTGGCCTGCATCGCCGTGTGCTGCTCGCTGTTCGTCTTCCTCGCCCTCGATCCCACCCAGCGGCCGTCCTTGTACTGGGGCTTCGGCTTCATCGCCGCCTGCTACCTGGCCTATTACGTGGTTCGTCGCCGGCAGCCGCAGGGACTGGGCGACCCCGCCCTGGGACGGGCCGGCTGAACGGCCATTCGCAGGACCCGACGCCCGCCGCATCCGGCGGGCGTTTTCGTTTTCGCCTGGTTGGTTTGTTCGAAGTTGTAACAGCCGGCTCGCGCGGGCCTTCGCCGCTTTTCGGCGGATCGCATGGCGTGTGGCTTTGCGCCTGCCGCAGGGCCGTTACATACACCCGAATGGGTGGATTGTGGTCTTGTTGAACGAGTGTTTAGTATTGCCTGAAAGCCGCGATCGCCATCAACCAACAATAAGAACGAGGGCCGCATGACTGACCTTTCCCCATTGCAGACGCGGGTCGAAGCCGGGATCGCCTGGCTCGTCCTGAATCGTCCGCAACAGCGCAATGCACTGGATATCCCCACCCTGGAGGCCCTGCACGTCCGACTCGATGCCTGCGAGCGCGACCCGGCAGTGCGCGCCGTGGTCCTCGGCGGCAGCGGACGCAGCTTCTGCGCCGGGGCCGATCTCGCCGAATGGGCGGCGGCTGAAGCCCGTGGCGAGCTGGAAAGCTATGGATGGACCGAGGCCGCCCACGCCCTGATGGGGCGCCTGCACGCCCTCGACAAACCCACAGTCGCCGCCGTCAACGGCAGCGCCGTGGGCGCTGGCATGGACCTGGCGCTGTGCTGCGATTTCCGCATCGCCGCCGCCTCGGCGCGCTTCAAGGCCGGCTACACCGGCATGGCCTACTGCCCGGACGCCGGCGCCAGTTGGCATCTGCCACGGCTGCTCGGCAGCGAGGCGGCCAAGCGCCTGCTGTTCCTCGACGAAGCCTGGAGCGCGGAGCGCGCTCTGGGCGCCGGACTGGTCGGCGAGGTGGTCGCCGACGAGCGCCTGGTTGAGACGGTCGGCGCCTTCGCTGCGCGTCTCGCCAGCGGCCCGACCTTCGCCTTCGCCCAGACCAAGCGCCTGCTGCGCGACGGCGCCGGGCGCTCGCTGGCCGAGCAGTTGCGTGCCGAGCAGGCCGCCGGGCTGCTCTGCGGGCGCAGCGAGGATGCCGCCGAGGCGCTGCGCGCCGTGGCCGAGAAACGTTCCCCTCAATTCAGCGGGCGCTAGGCGCCGAGCAGGTGATTCCCATGGATTTCAGGCTGACCCAGGAACAGGACATGCTGGTCGAGGCGGTGCGCAGCTTCGTCGAGAAGGAACTGCTGCCCCACGAGGACGATGTCGACCGCGCCGACGCGGTGTCGCCGGAGCTGGCCGCACAGATTCGCGGCAAGGCCCTCGCCGCCGGTTTCTATGCCTTCAACATGCCCGAGGAAGTGGGTGGCGGCGGCCTCGACTACCTGTCCCAGGCGCTGGTCGAACGCGAGCTGTCGAAGGTCTCCTGGGCCCTCCACGTATTCGTCGCGCGGCCCTCGAAGATCCTCATGGCCTGCACCGGAGAACAGCTCGGCGACTACCTGTTGCCCTGCGTGCAGGGCGAAAAGACCGATTGCTTCGCCCTCACCGAGCCGGGCGCCGGCTCCGACGCCAATTCGATCAAGACCCGCGCGGTGCGCGACGGCGACGCCTTCGTGATCAACGGTAGCAAGCACTTCATCAGCCACGCCGGGCACGCCGACTTCGCCATCGTCTTCGCCGTCACCGACAGCTACGAGCACAACGGCCGCAAGCGCAACGCGGTGACCGCCTTCCTGGTGGACAAGGGCACGCCCGGGATGACCGTGCGCCGCGGGCCGAAATGCGTGAGCAACCGTGGCTACCACACCTACGAGATCTTCTTCGACGATTGCCGGGTGCCGGCCTCCAAGGTGCTCGGCGAGGTCGGCAAGGGCTGGGAAGTGGCCAACGCCTGGCTCACCGCCGGACGGGTGATGGTCGCCGCCAACTGCGTCGGCCAGGCCCAGCGCGCCCTCGACCTGTCGCTGCGCTGGGCGGCCGATCGCAAGCAGTTCGGCCAGCCGATCGGCAGCTACCAGGGCGTTTCCTTCAAGCTCGCCGACATGGCCACGCAGATCCGTGCCGCCGAGCTGATGACCCTGCACACCGCCTGGAAGATGGACCAGGGCACCATGACCGACGGCGAGGCCGGCATGGCCAAGCTGTTCGCCAGCGAGACCCTCGGCAAGGTCGCCGACGAAGCGGTGCAGATCTTCGGCGGCATGGGCCTGATGGATGAAGGACCGGTCGAGCGCATCTGGCGCAACGCGCGGATCGAACGGATCTGGGAGGGCACTTCGGAAATCCAGCGGCACATCGTTTCCCGCGAACTGCTGCGGCCGTTGCTGCGTTGAAGTCCTGGCTCCCCTCTTCCTCCAGGGGAGAGGGGAAGGCTGCCATGTTCCGAATCGAGAACCGACATGAATCGTGAAAACCTCAAGCGCCTGCTGGCACCCAGGCATCTCGCCTTCATTGGCGGCCGTGGCATGGCGCGTGCCCTGAAACGCTGTGCCGAAGGCGGTTTCGCCGGCCAGTTGTGGCTGGTCAATCCGCAGCACGCCGAACTCGAAGGCGTACCCTGCGTGGCCAGCGTCGCCGACCTGCCGTGCGGCCCGGACGCGGCGTTCGTCGCCACCAACCGCGAACTGACCCTCGACGCGGTCGCCGCGCTCGCCGCCAAAGGCGCCGGCGGGGCGATCTGCTATGCCTCCGGCTTCGCCGAAACCGGCGAACAGGGCCTGGCCGTGCAACGCCGGCTGCTGGCCGCCGCCGGCGAAATGGCGCTGCTCGGCCCGAACTGCTACGGCTTGCTCGACTACCTGCACGGCGCCGCGCTATGGCCGGTGGCACATGGCGGTCGGCAGGTGGAGCGGGGCGTCGCGGTGCTGACGCAGAGTGGCAACTTCGCCTACAACCTGTCGATGAGCGACCGTTCGCTGCCGGTGGCCTATATGGCATCGGTGGGCAACCAGGCGCAGCTGGGCATCGCCGAGCTGATGGACGTGCTGCTCGACGAGCCGCGGGTGACTGCCATCGGCCTGCATCTGGAAGGGCTGAAGAACGTCCCGGGGTTCGCCCGCGCGGCCTACAAGGCGTTGCAGAAAGGCGTGCCGGTGATCGCCCTGAAGACCGGGGTGTCGAAGATCGGCGCGGCCCTCGCGCTCAGCCACACCAGTTCCCTGGCCGGTTCCGACGCGCTCTACGACAGCCTGTTCGAGCGCCTCGGGGTGATCCGCGTGAGCGGCCCGGTGAGCTTCGTCGAAACCCTCAAGGCCGCCGCCTGCGGCCACCTGCCTGGCGGGCCGAGCCTGGTCGCGCTGGCCTGTTCCGGCGGCGACGCCGGGTTGATCGCCGATTACGCCGAGCGCAACGGCCTGGGGTTGCCGTCTTTCGACGCCGGACAGCGCGACGAACTGGCCGGGGTGCTGCCCGACTACGCCAACATCGCCAACCCGCTGGACTTCACCACCGCCATCTGGGGCGATGCCGCGGCCCTGGAGGAAATGCTCGACAGCGCTCTGCGCAGCCCTGCCGACGCCGCCCTGCTGGTGCTCGACTATCCGGGCGAGGAAACCGGCGAGCGGCCGCAGTGCGACCTGCTTCTGCAACGCTACTGCGCCGCGCTGAAGCGCCACGGCAAAGTCGGCTTCATCGCCTCGGCGTTCCCGGAACTGCTGCCGGCCCGGGCCCGCGAGCTGTTGCACGGCGAGGGCGTCGCCGCGCTGCAGGGCGTCGAGGATGGTCTCGCCGCCTGGGGACGGATCGCCCGCTACCGCCAGCGCCGCGCGGCGCTGCTGGAGCGCGGTGAGGCGGCGTTGGTGCCGATCTGCCCAGGGCCGCTGGCGGGCGACGGCTACCTGCTCGACGAGTGGCAATCCAAGCAGGCGCTGAAACCCTTCGGCCTGCCACTGCCCCAGGGGGTGCTGAGCACCCCCGGCCAGGCCCGCGAAGCGGCCCTCGACCTCGGCTTCCCGCTGGTGCTCAAGGCGGTCAGCGCCGCACTGCCGCACAAGACCGAGGCCGGTGGCGTGGCGCTCGGCCTGCGCAACGAGGCGGCGTTGGAGGCGGCATTGTTCGACATGCGCGAAAGCCTGGCCCGGCACGCGCCGCAACTGGTCTTCGAGCGTGTTTTATTGGAGCGCATGGCTGGCGCGCCGCTGGCCGAGCTGATCGTCGGGGTCAAGCGCGAGGAGGGCTTCGGCCTGGCATTGGTGATCGGTGCCGGCGGGATACTCGTGGAGCTGCTGCGCGACAGTCGCAGCCTGCTCCTGCCAACCACCGACGCGGCGATCCGCGATGCCCTGCTGAGCCTGCGCAGCGCGCCGTTGCTCAGCGGCTTCCGCGGTCGCCCGGCAGTGTGCATGGAGGCCCTGGTGGCGGCGATCCGCGCGGTCGCCGAATTCGCCTGCGAACATGCCGAGCGCTTGCTGGAGCTGGACGTCAATCCGTTGCTGGCGGATGCCGAGGGAGCGCTGGCGGTGGATGCGTTGATCCGGCTGGCCAATGGCTGAAGGCCGGGGGGACACGACGGCTCCCCCTCCCGCTTGTGGGAATGGGAGCAAGAGCGCTGCGGCGCGAACGGCGACTCCGATGGTCGCCGAACTGGACGAGGATATTGCCCATGCAACCACAGAAGACCCTCACCGCCGGCCAGGCCCTGGTCCGCTTGCTGGCCAACTACGGCGTGGATACCGTTTTCGGCATCCCCGGCGTGCATACCCTGGAGCTGTACCGCGGACTTCCGGGCAGCGGCATCCGCCACGTGCTGACCCGCCACGAGCAGGGCGCCGGCTTCATGGCCGACGGTTATGCGCGGGTCAGCGGCAAGCCGGGAGTGTGCTTCGTCATCACCGGGCCGGGCGTGACCAACGTCGCCACCGCCATCGGCCAGGCCTACGCCGACTCGGTGCCGCTGCTGGTGATTTCCAGCGTCAACCACAGCGCCAGCCTGGGCAAGGGCTGGGGCTGCCTGCACGAGCCCCAGGACCAGCGTGCCATGACCGCGCCGATCACTGCCTTCTCCGCCCTGGCCTTGAGCCCGGAACAGCTGCCCGAACTGATCGCCCGGGCCTACGCGGTGTTCGACAGCGAGCGTCCGCGCCCGGTGCATATCTCGATCCCGCTCGACGTGCTTGCCGCGCCGGTGGCCCATGACTGGAGCGCTGCCGTGGCGCGCCGCCCTGGTCGTGGTGTGCCGTGCAGCGAGGCATTGCGGGCGGCGGCGGAGCGCCTGGCTGCGGCCCGGCGACCAATGCTCATCGCCGGCGGCGGCGCGCTGGCGGCCGGCGATGCGCTTGCCGCGCTGAGCGAGCGCCTGGCCGCGCCGCTGTTCACCAGCGTCGCCGGCAAGGGCCTGCTGCCGCCGGACGCGCCGCTCAACGCCGGGGCCAGCCTGTGCGTAGCGCCGGGCTGGGAGATGATCGCCGAGGCCGACCTGGTGCTGGCGGTGGGCACCGAGATGGCCGACACCGACTTCTGGCGCGAACGCCTGCCGCTGTCCGGCGAACTGATCCGCGTCGATATCGACCCGCGCAAGTTCAACGACTTCTATCCCTCTGCCGTAGCGCTCAGGGGCGATGCCCGGCAGACCCTTGAGGCGCTGCTGGCGCGCCTGCCGCAGGAGGCCCGCGACGCCGCGCCGGCCGCCGCGAGGGTGGCGCGCCTGCGCGCGGAGATCCGCGCGGCACACGCGCCGCTGCAGGCGCTGCACCAGGCGATCCTCGACCGGATCGCCGCCGCGCTGCCGGCCGATGCGTTCGTCAGCACCGACATGACCCAACTGGCCTATACCGGCAACTACGCGTTCGCCAGCCGAGCGCCGCGCAGCTGGCTGCATCCCACCGGCTACGGCACCCTCGGCTACGGCCTGCCGGCCGGCATCGGCGCCAAGCTCGGCGCCCCGCAGCGCCCGGGCCTGGTGCTGGTCGGCGATGGCGGCTTCCTCTACACCGCGCAGGAACTGGCCACCGCCAGCGAGGAACTGGACAGTCCGCTGGTGGTGCTACTGTGGAACAACGACGCGCTCGGCCAGATCCGCGACGACATGCTCGGCCTGGACATCGAGCCGGTCGGCGTGCTGCCGCGCAACCCCGACTTCGCCCTGCTGGGCCGCGCCTACGGTTGCGCGGTGCGCCAGCCGCAGGACCTGGACGAACTGGAGCGCGACCTGCGCGCCGGCTTCGGGCAGCCCGGCGTGACCCTGATCGAACTGCGGCACGCCTGCGCGCGCTGACCGCCGGACAAGGAGAGCATCCATGCGCTATTCCGACTTCACTCAACGTATCGCCGGCGACGGCGCCGCTGCCTGGGACATCCACTATCGCGCGCTGGCGCGGGTCGAGCAGGGCGAGGAAATCCTCCTGCTGTCGGTCGGCGACCCCGACTTCGAGACCCCGGCGCCCATCGTCCAGGCGGCCATCGACAGCCTGCTGGCCGGCAACACCCACTACGCCGACGTGCGCGGCAAGCGCGCCCTGCGCCAGCGCATCGCCGAGCGCCACCGGCGGCGCAGCGGCCAGGCGGTGGACGCGGAGCAGGTGGTGGTGCTGGCAGGTGCCCAATGCGCGCTGTACGCGGTGGTGCAGTGCCTGCTGAATCCGGGCGACGAGGTGATAGTCGCCGAGCCGATGTACGTCACCTACGAAGCGGTGTTCGGCGCCTGTGGCGCGCGGGTGGTGCCGGTGCCGGTGCGCTCCGAGAATGGCTTCCGCGTGCAGGCCGAGGAGGTCGCCGCACTGATCACCCCGCGCACGCGCGCGATGGCGCTGAACAGCCCGCACAACCCGTCCGGCGCCAGCCTGCCGCGGGCCACCTGGGAAGCCCTGGCCGAGCTGTGCATGGCCCATGACCTGTGGATGATCTCCGACGAGGTCTACAGCGAACTGCTGTTCGACGGCGAGCACGTCAGCCCGGCCAGCCTGCCGGGGATGGCCGACCGTACCGCGACCCTCAACAGCCTGTCGAAATCCCACGCCATGACCGGCTGGCGGGTCGGCTGGGTGGTCGGTCCCGCAGCACTCTGCGCGCACCTGGAGAACCTCGCCCTGTGCATGCTCTATGGCTCGCCGGAATTCATCCAGGATGCCGCCTGCACCGCGCTGGAAGCGCCGCTGCCGGAGTTGGAGGCGATGCGCGAGGCCTACCGCCGCCGCCGCGACCTGGTAATCGAGTGCCTGGCCGACAGCCCCGGCCTGCGTCCACTACGCCCGGACGGCGGCATGTTCGTGATGGTCGACATCCGTCCCACCGGACTTTCCGCCCAGGCCTTCGCCGACCGCCTGCTGGACCGCCATGGCGTATCGGTGCTCGCCGGCGAAGCCTTCGGCCCGAGCGCCGCCGGTCACATCCGCCTCGGCCTGGTGTTGGGCGCCGAACCGCTGCGCGAAGCCTGTCGGCGCATTGCGCTGTGCGCCGCCGAGTTGCTCGGCCAGGCCTGAACCCCTCGGCCGCGAGCGATGCGGCCGGTCACCACGATTCGGAAACCACGATGAACGTACTGATCGTCCACGCCCACAACGAACCGCAATCCTTCACCCGCGCGCTCTGTGACCAGGCATGCGAGACCCTGGCAGGCCAGGGCCACGCGGTGCAGGTCTCGGATCTCTACGCGATGAACTGGAATCCGGTGGCCAGTGCCGCCGACTTCGCCGAGCGCGCCGATCCCGACTACCTGGTGTACGCCCTGGAGCAGCGCGAGAGCGTCAAGCGCCAGAGCCTGGCCGCCGACATCCAGGCCGAGCTGGACAAGCTGCTGTGGGCCGACCTGCTGATCCTCAACTTTCCGATCTACTGGTTCTCGGTGCCGGCGATCCTCAAGGGGTGGTTCGACCGGGTACTGGTGTCCGGGGTCTGCTATGGCGGCAAGCGCTTCTACGACCAGGGTGGCCTGGCCGGCAAGAAGGCGCTGGTCAGCCTGACCCTGGGCGGGCGCCAGCACATGTTCGGCGAGGGTGCCATCCACGGACCGCTGGAGGACATGCTGCGGCCGATCCTGCGCGGCACCCTGGCCTATGTCGGCATGCAGGTGCTGGAGCCCTTCGTCGCCTGGCACGTGCCATACATCAGCGAGGAAGCGCGCGGCAACTTCCTGCGCGCCTACCGGGCGCGGCTGGAAAATCTCGAGCAGGATGTACCCCTGCGGTTCCCGCGGCTGGAGCAGTTCGACGCGCTGCTCCAGCCGCTGGCGCGCTGACCCGGGCGACGCGCGCCAGGCCAGTCAAGCGAAGACGCCCCCGACCGGGGGCGTCTTCGCTCGTGCTAGTACTGCTGGCGCGGCTTGCTCTGTAACTGCTCGGCGGCGGCCTTGGCCAGGTCCGGCGGGAGGAAGTCCTTGTCCGGATCGTAATCCTGCTTCAGGTAGGCGCTGAGCGCCTCCAGGTCGGCCGGGCTGAGGGTGCCGGCCGCCTGCTTCAGGCGCAGGGTATCGAGGATGTAGTCGTAGCGGCTGTTGTTGTAGTCGCGCACGGCGGCGTACAGCTGGCGCTGGGCGTTGAGCACGTCGACGATGTTGCGGGTGCCGACCTGGTAGCCGATCTCGGTGGCTTCCAGCGAACTCTGGTTGGAGATGATCGCCTGGCGCCGCGCCTGGACCTGCTCGACGTCGGTATTCACCGCGCGGTGCAGGTTGCGGGTGTCCTGCACCACCTGGCGGCGCTGGCCTTCGCGGGATTGCTCGCTCTGGTTGAGGCGCTGGTAGGACTCGCGGACCTGGGAGGAGGTCAGGCCGCCGCTGTAGATCGGGATGTTCAGTTCCAGGCCAATCGTGCGTTCCTCGACATCCTTGCCGTAGTGCACCAGCGGATTGGCGGCGCTGTTGGCGAAGCCGAGGGCGTCGTTGTCGCCCTTCTGGTACTGGGCCACGGCATCGAGGGTCGGCAGGTGCCCGGCCTTGCGCTGGCGGAGGGTTTCCTCGGCGGCGTTGACCGCGTAGTTACTGGCCAGCAGGCGCAGGTTCTGCTGCACCGCGGTGTCGACCCAGGCCTTGGCGTCGTTCGGCGCCGGCGGCACCACCGGCAGGGTATGGCGCATGCCCTCGATGGCGCTGTAGTCGCGGTTGGTCAGGGTCACCAGGGCCTGGAAGGCATCGTCCACGCGCTGTTCGGCGATCAACCGGTTGGCGCGGGCGGTGTCGTAGCTGGCCTGGGCCTCGAGCACGTCGGTCTTGTCGGAAAGGCCCACGTCGAAGCGCTCGTTGGCCTGGTCCAATTGACGCTTGAAGGCGGCTTCCTCGGCCTTGCTGGTGGCCAGGTTGTCCTGGGCGCGGAGCACCGTGAAGTAGGTCTCGGCGCTGCGCAGGATCAGGTCCTGCTGGGTCGCGGAGAATTCCAGCTTGGCCTGGTCGCTGGTTTCCTTGGCGGCCTGCCACTGGAACCAGCGGTCGGCGCGGAACAGCGGCTGGCTGAGGCTGGCCTGGACCACATGACTGCTGCGTTTGACCGTGGCGGCCGGTTCGTCGAGAGCGATCCGTGAGTCGCCGATACGGCCGCCGGCGCCGAGTTGCGGCAGCAGGCCGGCGCGGGCCTGGGGCACCACTTCCTTGCGCGCCAGGTAGTCGGCCTGGGCGGCGGCGAGGTCGGCGTTGTTGTCGACGGCTTCCTTGTAGACGCTGATCAGGTCGGTCTTGGTCGGCAGCGGGGTCGGCTGGGCGGCCCAGGCGACACCGGTAGCAGCGGCCACGGCGGCCGCCAGGGAGAGTCTGCGCAGCATTCGTTCGTCCTGGAAAAGATGCGAGGTGGGGCAAGGCTAAGGTCGCTACCGGTGGCGGTCAAGGCACCTGCGCGGCAACTGATCGAAGAGCCAGTCCGGATCGATGTGCCGGCGAACGTGCGGGGATCTGCGTCTTCCCTGGCGAGAGGGCGCCGGACCGGACCATGACTGCCGGTCGGGCGGGGCGTTTTCCCGTTGGCGTATCCCGCCGGTGTTGATTAGACTGCCGGGGTTCTTGTCGGGGTGCCCTATACGAGGGGCTGAGATCGGATAGTTCCGGATCCCGTTGAACCTGATCGGGCTAGCGTCCGGTTCCGCCTCGCGCGGACCGCAGCAACCCGCGTAGGGAACAAGATGTCCGCGCCATGCCTGCCTTGCCGGCGCGTCCTTCTCGCCACCAGTCCCGGTGGCCCCGCGTGCCAGGTTCTCCCGACAATCACCCAGGAGAGCCATCGATGAGCGCAACGCAGAAGAACAACATCACCCGCCTTGAGCAGCTCGACCGCCAGTCGACGCAGCCTTTCCCGAACTCGCGCAAGGTCTACCTGACCGGCTCGCGCCC
Source organism: Pseudomonas sp. 22490 (assembly GCF_052044465.1). Taxonomy (NCBI): domain Bacteria; kingdom Pseudomonadati; phylum Pseudomonadota; class Gammaproteobacteria; order Pseudomonadales; family Pseudomonadaceae; genus Pseudomonas; species Pseudomonas sp. 22490. The sequence continues at coordinate 144,152 of NZ_JBQENS010000001.1, forward strand.
GGACATCCGCGTCCCGGTGCGGGAAATCTCCCTCGCCGACACCCCCACCGCCTTCGGCGGCGAAAAAAACCCGCCGGTGTTCGTCTACGACACCTCCGGCCCGTATACCGACCCTGAGGTCCGCATCGACCTGCGCAAGGGCCTGCCTGACGTGCGTTCGCGCTGGATCGACGAGCGCGGCGACACCGAGATCCTCCCCGGCCTGACCTCCGAGTTCGGCCAGGCCCGCCTGGCCGACGCCAGCCTCGACGCCCTGCGCTTCGCCCACGTGCGCACGCCGCGCCGGGCCAAGGCGGGCGCCAACGTCTCGCAGATGCACTACGCGAAGAAAGGCATCATCACCCCGGAGATGGAATACATCGCCATCCGCGAGAACATGAAGCTGCAGGAAGCCCGGGCCGCCGGCCTGCTCGACCAGCAGCACCCGGGGCACAGCTTCGGCGCCAACATCCCGAAGGAAATCACCCCCGAGTTCGTCCGCGAGGAAGTCGCCCGCGGCCGCGCGATCATTCCGGCGAACATCAACCACACCGAGCTTGAGCCGATGATCATCGGCCGCAACTTCCTGGTGAAGATCAACGGCAACATCGGCAACAGCGCGCTGGGCTCGTCGATCGAGGAAGAGGTGGAGAAGCTCACCTGGGGCATCCGCTGGGGCGCCGACACGGTGATGGACCTGTCCACCGGCAAGCACATCCATGAAACCCGCGAGTGGATCCTGCGCAACAGCCCGGTACCGATCGGCACCGTACCGATCTACCAGGCGCTGGAGAAGGTCAACGGCGTCGCCGAGGACCTGACCTGGGAAATCTTCCGCGACACCCTGATCGAACAGGCCGAGCAGGGCGTCGACTACTTCACCATCCACGCCGGCGTGCTGCTGCGCTATGTGCCGCTGACCGCCAAGCGGGTCACCGGCATCGTTTCCCGCGGCGGCTCGATCATGGCCAAGTGGTGCCTGGCGCACCACCAGGAGAACTTCCTCTACACGCATTTCGAAGAGATCTGCGAAATCATGAAGGCCTACGACGTCAGCTTCTCGCTGGGCGATGGCCTGCGTCCGGGCTCGGTGGCCGACGCCAACGACGCCGCCCAGTTCGGCGAGCTGGAAACCCTCGGCGAGCTGACCAAGATCGCCTGGAAGCACGACGTGCAGGTGATGATCGAAGGTCCCGGCCACGTGCCGATGCAATTGATCAAGGAAAACATGGACAAGCAGCTGGAGTGCTGTGACGAGGCGCCGTTCTACACCCTCGGCCCGCTGACCACCGACATCGCCCCCGGCTACGACCACATCACCTCCGGCATCGGCGCGGCGATGATCGGCTGGTTCGGCTGCGCCATGCTCTGCTACGTCACGCCCAAGGAGCACCTGGGTCTGCCGAACAAGGATGATGTGAAGACCGGGATCATCACCTACAAGATCGCCGCCCATGCCGCCGACCTCGCCAAGGGCCACCCGGGCGCGCAGATCCGCGACAACGCGCTATCCAAGGCGCGCTTCGAGTTCCGTTGGGAGGACCAGTTCAACCTTGGCCTGGACCCGGACACCGCGCGGGCGTTCCATGACGAGACCCTGCCGAAGGACTCGGCCAAGGTCGCGCACTTCTGCTCCATGTGCGGACCGAAGTTCTGCTCGATGAAGATCACCCAGGAAGTCCGCGACTACGCCAAGGAGAACGGCCTGTCCGACGAGAGCAAGGCCATCGAGGCCGGCTTCCAGGAGCAGGCGGCGCGCTTCAAGGACGAAGGATCGGTGATCTACAGGCAGGTCTAGGCCGCGCCACGGGGCCCCTCGCCGTGACGAGGGGCTGCGGAGCGTCGGAAGCGTCAGCCGCGGCCGGGGAACAGGTTCGGCTTGACGATGCCGTTCAGGCGCGGATACGGGATCTTCAGTTCGGGGTGGGCATAGGAATACGGCGCGATGGAGTAGGCGTCGTACTTCAGCGTCACCGCGCCGAAGGTCAATGCCACGTGCGGGGTGCGCTGGAACGGCCAGGTCTTCTGGAAATCGGCGTCCTGGTCGAGCTTGTTGGCCAGCAGCCAGGCCTTGTGCGCCAGCTCGGCCTGTTTCCAGAAGGCTTCTTCCTGGCCGGGAACCAGCATGTCCTGCAGGCTCAGCACCTTGTGCTGCCTGCGGTCGTAGTTGATGAAGCCGCGACCGGGCATGCCGTGGGCGCCGCCGGTGAACAGGTAGCTGGAAAGCTCGATGATCACCAGACCGTCATGTTGTTCGCGCACCTTGGCTTGCAGGTAGCTGCTCCAGCCCGGCTCGGCGCTGTCCAGGAACTGCCGCTCGTAGGCCGCCAGCGATGCCGGCAGGGGTGTTTCGTTGTTTTCCCGGGTCATTTCCAGCAGGGCGCGCTCGACGATCGGGTCCAACTGCGGTTCGTCGGGGAACTTCAAGGTGTCGATGTTTACCAAGGGACACTGTTCGCCCTGACAGCCGGGCTTCAGGTGCTCGCTGGCGAGGCGCTCGGTGGGCAGCGGGTCGTCGAGGCCGGGCTTGAAGAGGCTCTGGCAGGCGCTCAGCAGAACGACCAGGCTGCCGAGGGCGGCGAATTTCAGAAGGCGCATGGGATTCCTTTTGCGACGGTGGATGGGCGGGCTCGAAGCGTCGACCAGTCCGTTTCGACCCTGGCGTCGCGCTTGAGTTCGGCCCGCGCAAACCCCAAGTATGGCCTAGCCGTGGCCGGGAAACACGCCCGTGCGGCGAGCGCCACGAAGTTTTCCCGAGCTGTCCTGAAAGTGGCTGCGCCCTGCGCCGGGCCGCGATAGGATGGCGCGAAACCCACATACCCGAGTGAAGTGAGTCGAGGATGTCCGAAACCTTCAAACCCGCCCCCGGTGACGTCGAGCTCGTGCAGCGCGAGGAATGCTTCCGCGGCTTCTATCGTCTCGATCGCCTGCGCCTGCGGCATCGCCAGTTCGACGGCAGCATGGGCCGGGAAATCAGTCGGGAACTGTTCGTCCGCCATGACGCGGTCTGCGTGCTGCCCTACGACCCGCAGCGCGATTGCGTGGTGCTCATCGAGCAATTCCGCGTCGGGGCGATGCAGAAGCTCGCCAACCCCTGGCTGCTGGAGCTGGTCGCCGGCCTGATCGACAAGGACGAGCAACCGGAGGAAGTGGCCCATCGCGAGGCGATGGAGGAGGCCGGGCTGACTCTTGGTGCGCTCTGGCCGATAACCCAGTACCTGCCGTCGCCGGGCGGCACCGACGAAGTGGTGCACCTGTTCGTCGGCCGTTGCGACAGCGAAGGCGTCGGCGGCGTGCATGGCTTGCCGGAGGAGGGCGAGGACATCCGCGTCCACGTCTGGCCGTTGGAAGATGCGCTGCAGGCCGTGCGCGACGGGCGGATCAACAACGCGGCGAGCATCATCGCCCTGCAGTGGCTGGCCCTGAACCGGGCCGAGGTGCGTGGGCTATGGGCCTGAACCTGCTGCGCGAGCGCTACCGGGTCGACCTGGCCAGCCTGCAGGCGACCTGCGAAGCGAACTACGCGCGACTCATGCGCCTGCTCCCGGACATGCGCGAGGCGCAGGCCTCGCGCCGGGTCGCGCTGAGCGAAGGGGAGCGGCTGCTCGGCGTACTTGCGCTGGAAGTGACCGAGGCCTGCCCCTACACCACCACCCTTCAGGTGCGCCAGGAACTGGGCCTGCCCTGGTTGCCGGCGCCGCGGCTGGAAGTGCGGGTCTACCACGATGCGCGGATGGCCGAGGTGATCGGCGCCGAACAGGCGCGGCGGCTGATGGCGATCTATCCCTACCCGAACCAGGCGATGCACCAGCCCGACGAGAAGAACCAGCTCAACCTGTTCCTCGGCGAGTGGCTCGCCCATTGCCTGGCCTGCGGCCACGAAATGGAGCCGGTGGCCCAGCGCTGAGCGGTTGCAGGCAAAAGGCCAGTTGAATGACATCAAGCCAAAAGTAGTCCTCGCAACTGTGATCTGTTCCGCTTTCCGGGTTTGCCGCCACTTTCGTCGGTCACCATAATCATCCCTTTCACCGCGGACGCCTCGCCTTCAGGAGACGGCCCCTTGTCACGCCATTCGAACACTCCCGCCACCGACGCCTCCGTACTGCTGGTGCAGCTCTCGGACAGCCACCTGTTCGCCGAGGATGGCGCGCGCCTGCTTGGCATGGATACCGCCCATAGCCTGGAGAAGGTGGTCGAGCGGGTCGCCCGGGAGCAGCCGCGGATCGACCTGATTCTCGCCACCGGCGACGTCTCCCAGGACGGCAGCCTCGATTCCTACACACGCTTCCGCAGGTTGAGCTCCCCCCTGGACGCGCCGTTGCGCTGGTTCGCCGGTAACCACGACGAACGCGAGCCGATGCAAAGGGCGACCGAGGGCAGCGACCTGCTGGAGCAGGTCGTCGACGTCGGCAACTGGCGCGTGGTGTTGCTCGACTCGAGCATTCCCGGCGCGGTGCCGGGCTATCTCGAGGAGGATCAGCTGGAGCTGCTGCGGCGCGCCATCGACAGCGCCGGCGAACGCTTCCTGCTGGTTTCCTTCCATCACCACCCGGTGCCGATCGGCAGCGACTGGATGGATCCCATCGGCCTGCGCAACCCGCAGGCGCTGTTCGACCTGCTGGCGCCCTATCCGCAGGTACGCTGCCTGCTGTGGGGGCACATTCACCAGGAGTTCGACCGCCAGCGCGGCCCGCTGCGCCTGCTGGCTTCGCCGTCCACCTGCGTACAGTTCGCCCCCGGCAGCAGCGACTTCACCCTCGACCGCCTGGCGCCGGGCTACCGCTGGTTGCGCCTGCACGACGACGGGCGCCTGGAAACGGGGATCTCGCGGGTCGACGACGTCGTCTTCGAAGTGGACTACGACACCGCCGGATACTGACATGCCCCCGGTCGCGGGATACCGCGGCCACGTGCGTCGTTGCCGATCGGCGCGCAGGCTGGAAGATGAAGCCTGGAAGCTGGTACCGTTCGGCTTTCCCTACCGAGTTGAAGCCCATTAGCCCGTTCCCGATGACCGCGACCAGCCCATCCCTGCTGTATATCCACGGCTTCAACAGTTCGCCCGAATCGCACAAGGCGCGTCAGCTGCAGGCGGCCTTCGGCCACTTGGGCCTGGCCGAAGGCCTGCGCGTCCCGGCCCTGCACCATCACCCACGGCAGGCTATCGCCCAGTTGGAGCGGGCCATCGCCGAGCTCGGGCGACCGGTGCTGGTCGGCAGCTCCCTGGGTGGCTACTATGCGACCCATTTGGCGGAGCGCCATGGCCTGGCGGCGATCCTGGTCAATCCGGCGGTCGCCCCGCATCGCTCCTTCGACGGCTACCTGGGCGCGCAGACCAACCACTACAGCGGCGAGACCTGGGAACTCACCGAGGACCACGTGGCGGCGTTGGCCGAACTGGAAGTCACGCACCTGCAACGTCCCGAACGCTACCAGGTATGGCTGCAGACCGCCGACGAAACCCTCGATTATCGCGTCGCGCAGGCCTTCTACCGAGCCTGCGCGCTACGTATCCAGGCCGGCGGCGACCACGGTTTCCAGGGCTTCGCCCGGCACCTGCCGGCGCTGCTGGCGTTCGCCGGCTACCCGTCGGCGCTGTGGCGCGACACCGACTTTTCGACTTTTGACTGAATAGAGACCCCATGGCTACTTACAACGCAGACGCCATCGAAGTCCTTTCCGGCCTCGACCCGGTGCGCAAGCGCCCGGGGATGTACACCGACACCACCCGCCCCAACCACCTGGCCCAGGAAGTCATCGACAACAGCGTCGACGAAGCCCTGGCCGGCCACGCGAAGAGCGTGCAGGTGATCCTGCACCAGGACAACTCGCTGGAAGTCATAGACGATGGCCGCGGCATGCCGGTGGACATCCACCCGGAAGAGGGCGTGCCGGGCGTCGAGCTGATCCTTACCAAGCTGCATGCCGGCGGCAAGTTCTCGAACAAGAACTACCAGTTCTCCGGCGGCTTGCACGGGGTCGGCATCTCGGTGGTGAACGCGCTCTCGACCCGGGTCGAGGTACGCGTCAAGCGTGACGCCAACGAGTACCGGATGACCTTCGCCGACGGCTTCAAGGACAGCGATCTGGAAGTCATCGGCACGGTCGGCAAGCGCAATACCGGTACCAGCGTGCATTTCTGGCCGGATCCGAAGTATTTCGATTCGGCGAAGTTCTCGGTCAGCCGCCTCAAGCATGTGCTCAAGGCCAAGGCGGTGCTGTGCCCGGGCCTGAGCGTGGTGTTCGAGGACAAGAACACCGGCGAGCGCGTCGAGTGGCACTTCGAGGACGGCCTGCGCTCCTACCTGACCGACGCGGTCGCCGAGCTGCCGCGCCTGCCCGATGAACCCTTCTGCGGCAACCTCGAAGGTTCCAAGGAAGCGGTGAGCTGGGCCCTGCTGTGGCTGCCCGAGGGCGGTGAGTCGGTGCAGGAAAGCTACGTCAACCTGATTCCCACGGCCCAGGGCGGCACCCATGTGAACGGCCTGCGCCAGGGCCTGCTCGACGCCATGCGCGAATTCTGCGAGTTCCGCAACCTGTTGCCGCGCGGCGTCAAGCTGGCGCCCGAGGACGTCTGGGAACGGATCGCCTTCGTCCTCTCGATGAAGATGCAGGAACCGCAGTTCTCCGGGCAGACCAAGGAGCGCCTGTCGTCCCGCGAGGCGGCGGCGTTCGTCTCGGGCGTGGTGAAGGACGCCTTCAGCCTGTGGCTCAACGAGCACGCCGAAATCGGCCTGCAACTGGCGGAACTGGCGATCAGCAACGCCGGGCGTCGCCTCAAGGCGGGCAAGAAGGTCGAGCGCAAGAAGATCACCCAGGGGCCGGCGCTGCCCGGCAAACTGGCCGACTGCGCCGGACAGGAACCGATGCGCGCGGAACTGTTCCTGGTCGAGGGCGACTCCGCCGGCGGCTCGGCGAAGCAGGCGCGGGACAAGGAATTCCAGGCGATCATGCCGCTGCGCGGAAAGATCCTGAACACCTGGGAAGTGGACGGCGGCGAGGTGCTCGCCAGCCAGGAGGTCCACGACATCGCGGTAGCCATCGGCGTCGATCCGGGCGCCAGCGACCTGGCTCAGCTGCGCTACGGCAAGATCTGTATCCTCGCGGATGCCGACTCCGACGGGCTGCACATCGCCACGCTGCTCTGCGCGCTGTTCGTCCGCCATTTCCGCCCGCTGGTGGAAGCCGGCCACGTCTACGTGGCGATGCCTCCGCTGTACCGCATCGACCTCGGCAAGGACATCTACTACGCCCTCGACGAAGCCGAGCGCGACGGCATCCTCGAGCGCCTGGCCGCAGAGAAGAAGCGCGGCAAGCCGCAGGTCACCCGCTTCAAGGGCCTTGGCGAAATGAATCCGTTGCAACTGCGCGAGACCACCATGGATCCGAATACCCGGCGGCTGGTCCAGCTCACCCTGGAGGACGCCACCGGTACCCTGGAGATCATGGACATGCTGCTGGCCAAGAAGCGCGCCGGTGACCGCAAGTCCTGGCTGGAGAGCAAGGGCAACCTGGCCGAGGTGCTGGTCTGATGCGCCGCCTGCTGGCCATCCTCGGCTTGTTCGGGGGCCTGGTCCAGGCGGCCGAGGCGCCGCCAGAGCCACCGGTTCCGGCAGCCTTGAGCTTCATCTCCGAACATGCGGTGGAGGGCATGCGCGGCGGCAACCTCTCCGGGCTGGCCTGGTGTGGCGGCGCGCTGTGGACGGTTTCCGACCGCGACGACGACCGCCTGTATCGCCTGCAACCCTCGGCCGAAGGCTCCGACCAGCCCTGGCAGGCCGAGGCCGAGAGTTTCATCGCTCCGACCCCGCCGGACAGCGGGTTGCCCTGGGGCATGAGCACGCGGGTCTGGCTCAGTGGCCTGGTGCGCGGCGGCAACCTCGACTTCGAAGGCATCGCCTGCGATGCCGCCGGCAATCGCTACCTGGTCAGCGAGGCGCACGCGGCGGTCCTGCAACTGCCGGTGAGCGGCACGCCGAACTGGCTGCGCCTGCCGCCCGGCCTGCTGCCGCAAGCGCGGGCCAGCGGCATGCTGATGAATTTCAACGCGCTGTTCGAAGGGATCGCCGTCGACCCCGAGGGCAAGCGCCTCTGGCTGGCTGCCGAGCGCGAGCGCCGCGGCCTGCTGGTGGCCCACCGCGACAACAGTGCCTGGCGCTGCGAGGGCAGCTGCGTACTGCTCGCCGAGGGCGGCAAGATCGAGCCGCCGCCGGAACTGGGCAGCGCGCGCAAGCTGCCGAAGGATTTCTCCGACCTCGCCTTCTACCGCGGCAAGCTGTTCACCCTGGAGCGCCTGGCGCATCAGATCTGCCGCCGCGACCTGGCCCAGGCCAAGGTCGAGCGCTGCTGGTCGTTCGCCTCGGCGGTCCTGGCGCCGGAGCGTCGCTACGAGCTGCCTTATGGCGTCGCGGAAGCCCTGTCGCTGGACGACAAGGGCGCCTGGCTGGGCATCGACAATGGCGACCATGCGCGCGCCGATGGCGATGTGCGGCCCTTCGTCCTGCGCTTCGCCGCGCCCGCCGGCGGCTGGTTGGGGGACAAGTGACGCAACGGGCGCCCGGTCAGCGGCTGGGACGGATCATGCTGGTGCTGGCCTGGATCGCCGGGCTGGCGCTGGCGACGCGCTATTTCGGCGTCTGGGAAGAGCGACAGCGCAACCCGAACCAGGCGCCGCAATCGATCCATGGCGACGGCTACGTCGAGTTGCGCCTGGCCAGCAGCCGGCAGGGCCATTACCTGCTGAACGGGCAGATCAACGGCCAGGGCGTGACCTTCCTGCTCGATACCGGGGCAACCCAGGTGGCGGTGCCGGAAGCCCTGGCGGCAAGACTCGCGCTGGAGCGCGGCGCGCCGATCACCCTGAGCACGGCCAACGGCCGCGCCACGGGCTGGCGCACGCGGCTGGACCAGCTGCAACTCGGCGATATCCGCCTGTCCGGGGTCGCGGCGCTGATTGCGCCGGGCATGGACGGCGATGAGGTGCTACTCGGCATGAGCGCCCTGAAACAACTCGAATTCACCCAGCGCGACGGCACCCTGGTGCTGCGCCAAAACACTTCTCCGTGAGGTACGCATGAGCGAATCCCTCGATCTGAGCCTGGAAGGGGTCGAACGCCGGTCGTTGGCCGAGTTCACCGAGCAGGCCTATCTGAATTATTCCATGTACGTGATCATGGACCGCGCCCTGCCGCATATCGGCGACGGCCTGAAACCGGTGCAGCGACGCATCGTCTACGCCATGAGCGAACTGGGGCTGGATGCCGATTCCAAGCACAAGAAGTCGGCGCGCACCGTCGGCGACGTGCTCGGCAAGTTCCACCCGCACGGCGACTCGGCCTGCTACGAGGCCATGGTGCTGATGGCGCAGCCGTTCTCCTATCGCTATCCGCTGGTGGACGGCCAGGGCAACTGGGGGGCGCCGGACGATCCCAAGTCCTTCGCCGCCATGCGTTATACCGAGGCGCGCCTGTCGCGCTATTCCGAGGTGCTGCTCAGCGAACTGGGCCAGGGTACCGTGGACTGGGTACCGAACTTCGACGGCACCCTCGACGAGCCGGCCGTGCTGCCGGCCCGCCTGCCCAACCTGCTGCTCAACGGCACCACCGGCATCGCGGTGGGCATGGCCACCGACGTGCCGCCGCACAACCTGCGGGAAGTCGCGTCGGCCTGCGTGCGCCTGCTCGACCAGCCGGGCGCGACGGTCGCCGAATTGTGCGAACACGTGCCGGGCCCGGACTTCCCCACCGAAGCCGAGATCATCACCCCGCGCGCCGACCTGCAGAAGGTCTACGAGACCGGCCGCGGTTCGGTGCGCATGCGCGCGGTGTACCGCGTCGAGGACGGCGACATCGTCATCCACGCCCTGCCGCACCAGGTGTCCGGTTCCAAGGTGCTGGAACAGATCGCCGGGCAGATGCAGGCCAAGAAGCTGCCGATGGTGGCCGACCTGCGCGACGAGTCGGACCACGAGAACCCGACCCGCATCGTCATCATCCCGCGTTCGAACCGGGTCGATGTCGAAGAGCTGATGACCCATCTGTTCGCCACCACCGACCTGGAGACCAGCTACCGGGTCAACCTGAACATCATCGGCCTCGACGGCAAGCCGCAGGTCAAGGACCTGCGCCAGTTGCTCTCGGAGTGGTTGCAGTTCCGCATCGGCACCGTGCGTCGACGCCTGCAGTTCCGCCTGGACAAGGTCGAGCGCCGCCTGCATCTGCTGGATGGCTTGCTGATCGCCTTCCTCAACCTCGACGAGGTGATCCACATCATCCGCACCGAGGACCAGCCCAAGGCGGTGCTGATGGAGCGCTTCGAACTCAGCGAGGTGCAGGCCGACTACATCCTCGACACCCGCCTGCGCCAGTTGGCGCGCCTGGAAGAGATGAAGATCCGCGGCGAGCAGGAAGAGTTGCTGAAGGAGCAGAAGCGCCTGCAGACCCTGCTCGGCAGCGAGGCCAAGCTGAAGAAGCTGGTGCGCGAGGAGCTGATCAAGGACGCCGAGACCTACGGCGACGACCGCCGTTCGCCGATCGTCGCCCGCGCCGAGGCCCGCGCGCTGTCGGAAACCGAGCTGATGCCCACCGAACCGGTGACCGTGGTGCTTTCGGAAAAAGGCTGGGTGCGGTGCGCCAAGGGCCACGACATCGACGCTGCCGGTCTCTCCTACAAGGCCGGCGACGGCTTCAAGGCCGCCGCGCCGGGACGCTCGAACCAGTATGCGGTATTCATCGACTCCACCGGGCGCAGCTACTCGCTGCCGGCCCACAGCCTGCCGTCCGCGCGGGGCCAGGGCGAGCCGCTCAGCGGCCGGCTGACGCCGCCGCCGGGGGCCAGCTTCGAATGCGTGCTGCTGCCGGACGACGATGCGCTGTTCGTGATCGCTTCCGACGCCGGCTATGGTTTCGTGGTCAAGGGCGAGGACCTGCAGGCCAAGAACAAGGCCGGCAAGGCCCTGCTCAGCCTGCCCAACGGCTCCGCCGTGGTGGCGCCGCGCCCGGTGCGCGATGTGGAGCAGGATTGGCTGGCGGCCGTGACGACCGAGGGCCGTCTGCTATTGTTCAAGGTCTCCGACCTGCCGCAGCTCGGCAAGGGCAAGGGCAACAAGATCATCGGCATCCCCGGCGAACGCGTGGCCAGCCGCGAGGAATACCTCACCGACCTGGCTGTTCTGCCAGCCGGGGCGACGTTGGTCCTGCAGGCCGGAAAGCGTACCCTGTCGCTCAAGGGCGACGACCTGGAACACTACAAGGGGGAGCGGGGCCGGCGAGGCAACAAGCTGCCGCGCGGTTTCCAGCGCGTCGACAGCCTGCTGGTGGATATTCCGCCACAGGATTGAAATGAGCCGTTACCGGTCTCCGATCTCTCGCATATCCGCAAGGGAATGGCGAAAGCGGCCTCTTCCGAGGCCGGCTTTCCGGGGGAATGTCGTCTCCCTGGCGGGTTCCGCCGGGTTTTCCCCTGACGCAGGTGGTCCGAAACCGGTTTCGGAATACGCTCTGCCTCTGGAGCTATGGCGCTGGTTAGGGGATGATACGCCCCTTCGGCCGCCGTTTCCGATGGCGGGTGGCCAGTAGAATTCAAGTCTTGCATCAGTAGTGCCGATCTTCGGCGAAATACGGTGGTTCTCGATGAGCGCGTGGCGCGTCTTCGCATGTCTTTCCCTCGTCAGCCTGCTCGGGCTGACGGGTTGTGCGGTCCATCCGCCGGCCCAGCTCTACCAGTTGGACGTCGGTGCCGCTGCGGTACCGAAAAAGGACGGCGGTGCGGCCGTCCTGCTCGGGCCGGTACAACTGGCCGACTATCTCAAGCGCGATGTGATGGTGCAGCGGCAGGCCGATGGTATTCTCAGTCTGTCCACCGAAGCGCGCTGGGCCGGCAACCTGGAGACCAATGTCAGCCAGCAACTGCTGCGGCAGATGTCCAGCGAGCTGGGCAGCAGCCGCCTGGCGCTGTTCCCGGAAAAACCCGGTTTCACCCCCCAGGTCCAGGTGATGCTGACCATCAGTCGCCTCGACTCCGGCCCCAAGCAGCCGGCAGTGATCGAGGCGCGCTGGCGCCTGTTGGACCAGAAGGGCGACCTGAAGGACAGCCGGGTGTTCCACGAGGAAGAACAGCATCAGGGCAGCATCGGCGACCAGATCCGTGCCCAGAGCGACCTGCTCAAGCGCCTGGCGGCGCAGTTGGCCAAGGACGTCAAGCCGATCGCCGTGGCGGCCGAGGCGCCGCCGCCGGCGACCGCGCGCAAGCCGGTGGCCAAGCCGAAGGTCAAGGAAGAGGAAGGTCCGAAAATGCCACTGGTGGTGCCGATTCGCACCGACGCCGAGGTCTATCGGTTCTGATTGTCGATAGCCGACCAGGAGAAAGCCCCGCCGAAGCGGGGCTTTTTCGTTTCGGCGTCAGCGTGAGCGGCGCAACAGGAAGCGCAGGGCCATGCCGGCGAGCGCCAGCAGCAGGCAGGGCAGCCAGACCCAGCGCGCCTCCGATTGCAGCACCAGCAATCCGCGTTCGCTGAGGAAGCGCGACAGACCGATCGGCGACACGGCGATCGGATGGAACGGCATGAAGTAGCGGGCGTCGCTCCAGGGCCAGAACCAGGCGACACCCAGCCCGCCATTGGTCATCGCGTCCAGCAGGCTGTGCGAGGCGGTGGCCAGCGCTACCCACAGCCCGGCTTTCAGCGGTCCGCTATGCAGCGGCCGGCAGGCGAGGGCGGCGAGCGCGCCGAGGATCGCGGCGAACAATAGCGAATGGCTGAAGCCGCGATGGCCGAAGGCATCGTGATAGGCGATGCCGAGCTTGAAGGCGACTACGTCGAAGTCCGGCAGGCAGGCGGCGAGCATGCCTGCCAGCAGCAGGCGTGGCGGGATCACCCGGCTGCCAAGGGCCAGTCCCACCGCCAGGACCGGCAGCGGGTGGGTGATCAGGGTGGTCACGGGCGGGCGCGGTCGTGCATGCGCGCCAGTTGGCGCTCGAGCATCGACGGATACGGCTCCAGCAGACGCTCGACGCAGCAGGCTCCTTCCGGACTGGCGATGGCGCGGATACGGGCGCGCTCGCGGACCACCGCGTCGTCGGCGATGCTGCGTTCGACCAGCAGCAGGTTGCGGCTGTGCTGGTTGAGGGCGAGGGCGTTCTGCACGGTTTCGTTGAGCAGCAGGTCGGCCTGGGTCTGTTCGCTGAGGTCTTCGCCGAGGCTCAGGCCCAGTTGCAGTTGCAAGGTGATGCCGCTGTCGGCGACCTCGATCTGCAGGGCATGGCCGAGCGCACGCATCAGTTCACCGCAGCAGAGCGCGTTGGTCAGGTAGTCGGCGCGGTTGTCGCGGCTGTGGAAGAGAATCAGGCTGCCGCCGTCGCTGAGCGTGTGCAGGCTGCCCTTGTACTGGCGGGCGGCCTGTTCCAGGCAGTCGCGATAGCGTTGCAGGAGATCCACCAGGCGGCTGCGCGGCAACCGGCGCAACTGTTCCTGGGCGCCGAGCTGGATCGCCAGCACCGCACTGTGTTGCGGTTCGCGCGCAGCGGGCTGTTCCCCGGCTTCGGCTCCGTTCTCGTCGAAGGCGTCCTGGTCCAGCGGGTCTTCGTCGATGGAGGTGAATTCCACCGGCTTGGTCTCGTCCAGCAGGGCGTCGCCCAGCGGAATGTCGTCTTCCTCGAAGGCCGAGGCCTCGACCTTGCGGCTGCGCAGGTCGGCTTCGTCGTCTTCCAGCAGGATGTCGTCGAAGTTCTGCGGCAGCGGTGCTTCTTCCGGCTCCGGCGCCGGCGGCTTCTCCGGCACCAGGCGCTCTTCCAGGTCGCGCGCCAGGTCGCCCAGCTCGTTCTGCAGTTCGGCGCCGGGGGCCGGATTGTCCGGATCGCGCAACCAGACACGCAATTGCAACAAGGGTGTGGAAATCTGCCGCCCCAGGCGCAGGCTGAAATACAGGGCGAGGATCAGCAGGATCAGGCTGATCAGGCCCATGCTCTGCAGGCTGATCATCATCGGCTGCTGGAACTGCTGCATGTCCAGGCTGATGCGCAGGTGCCCGGCGATCACTTCCTGGAAGGTGATCGGCGTCGAGTACAGGCCTTCGGTGGCACCGAGCAGGCTCTGCTTCGGACGGCTGCCGGCCTCGGCGAGGATGCGCTGGTCGACGCTGTAGATCGCCGCATGGGCCACCAGCGGGTTCTTCACCAGGTTGTTCAGCAGCACGTTGAGGCTGAGGATGTCGTTGGACACCAGCAGCTCGGTGGCGGACGCGGCGGTCTGGGTGATCAGGCTCTGGCCCAGGGCATCGGCCTGCTGTTGCATGGCCTGGCGAAACTGCATGCCCATGACCCAGGCGTAGATCAGCAGGGCCAGGGCCACCAGGATCAGGCTATGGCTGGCGAGCCGCAGGGCGATCGGGACGCGGCGCTGGCGCAAGGCACGAAACAGCAGGAGGAAGAAATTGTCGGGCTTGACGGACGTGGGCCGGGTCACAGGGGGCTCGGTCTTCTGAAATAGAGGTATCGCGCAGTATAACCAGCGCCCCCCGAGGGGCAAAGGGCCGTTGACGCGCTTTCCAGGCCGCCGCGCGGCGGTTTCGCGGGTTTTCCCGGTCGGTTCCGACCGGTGGTGATGGCAAATGCTCGGCTCTGCGTCTCTCGGGTGTGCGGGAAAGCGGGTAGAATGGCGTCTTTTACCTGGCGGAGCTTACGCCTTGCGCGAAATTGTCCTGATCAACATCACCGGGGAAGACCGCCCCGGTCTCACCGCTGCCATCACCGGCGTACTGGCCCAGGGCGGGGTGAACATCCTCGACATCGGCCAGGCGGTGATCCACGACACCCTGTCGTTCGGCATCCTGGTGGAAATCCCGGATACCGAGGCCGGTTCCTCGGTCCTCAAGGACGTGCTGTTCACCGCCTACAAGCTGGACCAGCAGGTGCGCTTCACCCCGGTCTCGGAAGAGGACTACCGGCAATGGGTCGACGGCCAGGGCAAGGCGCGGCACATCGTGACCCTGCTCACCCGCCGGGTGACTGCCGAGCAACTGCAGAGGGTCAGCTCGATCACCGCCAAGTACGCGCTGAACATCGACCACATCGACCGTCTCTCCGGGCGTATGCCGCTGGACATGCCCGCCGACCAGGGCAAGGGCTGCATCGAGTTCTCGGTACGCGGCGAACCGGCCGATCCGGCGGCGCTGCGTGCGGAATTCCTCAGCGTCGCCCAGGAATTGAACGTCGACATCGCTTTCCAGCAGGACAGCGTGTTCCGCCGCAACCGCCGGCTGGCGGTGTTCGACATGGATTCGACGCTGATCGAGGCGGAAGTCATCGACGAACTGGCCAAGGCCGCCGGCGTCGGCGAGAAGGTCGCCGCGATCACCGAGCGGGCGATGCGCGGTGAACTGGACTTCCGCGCCAGCTTCAAGGAGCGCCTGGCGCTGCTGCAGGGGCTGTCGGAAGACGTGCTGGAGGAGATCGGCGCCTCGCTGCGTCTGACCGAGGGTGCGGAAACCCTGTTCGCCGAACTCAAGCGCCTGGGTTACAAGACCGCCATCCTGTCCGGCGGCTTCACCTATTTCGCCCGTCAATTGCAGGCGAAGCTGGGGATCGACTACGTGTTCGCCAACGAGTTGCAGATCGTCGACGGCAAGGTCACCGGGGTGGCGGTCGAGCCGATCGTCGATGCCCAGCGCAAGGCCGACCTGCTGCGCGAACTGGCGGCGAAGGAAGGCCTGAGCCTGGAGCAGACCATCGCCGTCGGCGACGGCGCCAACGACCTGCCGATGCTCGGCCTGGCCGGCCTGGGCGTGGCGTTCCGCGCCAAGCCGCTGGTCAAGCAGTCGGCCAAGCAGGCGATCTCGACCCTGGGCCTGGACGGCATCCTCTACCTGCTCGGCTACCGCGACCGCGAAGGACGAGCCTGAGGCCGGCGGGCGTCTCTTGCCGGCCCGGCAGCCACGAACCAGGTCGGTAGAGCGGAAAAGCAACGGGCGCCCAGGGCGCCCGTTCTTCATTCGTCTCCCGAGGAGAAGTCGTAGTCCATCGCCTGGCTCGGCCCCTGCAGGTAGTAGCCCTGGATGTAGGTGGCGCCGGCTTGCCACAGGGTGGCGAGGACGCTGGCGCTCTCGACGAAGGGGACGATGCTGAGCTTCTGCTGTTCGTGCAGTTCGGCGATCAGGCCCTTGAGGATCTCCTGGTTTTCCACCTGGTTGAGGTCCTGGACGAAGGAACCATCGATCTTGATGAATTGCACGGTCAGGTGCTTCAGCGCGTTGAACGGGTTCAGCGAGCAGCCGAACTGGCTGATCGCCGCCTGGCAATGCAGGGTGGCCAGGCCCTGGGTCAGTTGCTTGGCCTGCTTCAGATAGCTGGTGGCGTCGGCTTCGCTGATCTGGAACACCAGCGACTCCGGCGGCAGGCGCGCGGCCTTCAGCGCCACCCCGAGCCAGGGCAGCAGGCCGGGGTCTTGCAGGCTCGCGCTGGACAGGTGGACGAACAGCTTGGTCTGGTGCCCCTTGGCGCGATGCTCGGCGAGCAGCTTGATCGAATTGAGGATCACCCAGCGGTCGATCTTCTCCGCCAGCCCGGCTTCCTTGGCGGCATGCAGGAACTCCGCCGGCGGCACTTCCTGGCCCTGCGGATTGAGCAGGCGCAGGAGCACCTCGTAGTTCTCGTGGCTGTCGCCGCGCAGGCTGATGACTGGCTGGAACAGCAGGCGGAAGCTGTTGGTCTCCAGCGCCTGCTGGAGGATCGCGATGACGTCGCCGCGCTGGGCGGCGGCGGCAAGCTCTTCCGCCGGGTTGTACTGCTTGATCTGCGACCCGCCCTTGCGTGCCGCGTCATCGGCGCAGCGATGCGCACGGTTCATCACGTCCTGGGCCTTGGCGGTCTTCTCGTCGAGACCGGCGACGCCGATGCTGAGGGTGGCCTGGGCGCTGCGGCCGTTCAGCTCGAAAAGGTGGTTCTCGACTTTCTTCAGCAGTCGTTGCAGCGCCGCTTGCGCCTGCTCGGGAGTCTTGCCCTTGAACAGGGCGGCGAAGATCGAATCGCCGAAACGCGCCAGGTCGGCTTCCTCGCCGAACTGTTCACGCATCAGTCCGGCCAACTGGCCGAGCAGCAGGTCGATCCCGGAAAGCCCGTGGTCGGCCTGGAGCGAGGGGTAGCCGTTGAGATGGATATAGGCCAGGGTCGACGGCTTGCGGGCGGTCACCGCCTGCTGCACGGCGGCATCCATCAGGTCGAGGAAGTGGCTGCGGTTGTAGAGACCGGTGACCGGGTCCTGGCTGCTGACTTCGCGGAGCTTTTCTTCCAGCTCGGCGTTGTCGACCTCGCCGCGGATCACCACCTGGATGCAGGGTTCGCCGTCGTACGTGGCGGCGGAGAGGCTGATGCGCGCCTTGAATTCCTGGCCGTCGAGCTTGACCCCGGTGCAAACCAGTTCGGTCTGGCGCTGGTCGTTCTGGTAGCCCTTGAGGAAATCCTTGAAGGCGCCCTGGTCGCAGGAGGCGATCAGGTCGATGACCGGCAGGCCTTCCAGTTCCTCGGCGTCCTCGTAGCCGAACAGCGCCATGTAGGAGCGGTTGGCGTAGATGTGCATGCCGTCGTGGACGTAGGTGATGGCGTCGACCGAGCTGTCGAGCAGCAACTGGCAGCGTTTTTCCGCCTCGCGCAGGGCGAGTTCGGCGGCGCGGCGCGCGCGGCGTTCGGCGAGGCCGGCCAGCTCGCGGTTGGCGACCAGCACCAGGCGCTCGTCCTCGCCTTGCGGCAGGGCGTCCTGGGCGCCGAGCATCAAGGCGTCGGTGATGGCGTCGGAGTTGTTGTCGGCCACCAGCTGGATGAACGGGATGTCGCGCGACTGGCGGCGCAAGGTGGCGAGCGCCTCGCCGGGCTCGAGACACTCGCTGGTCGGCGCGGCGATCAGCAGGTCCCAGCTTTGCTGGAGGGTTTCGGCGAGGTCCTCGGGAGAGGTCAGTCGATGTACGCGGGTCGCGTGGCCGGCATTGCGGAACAGACTGACCAGGCGTTCGGCTTCGTTCTGCGAGTCTTCCAGAATCAGCAGGCGGATGGTTTTCTTTTCGATGGCCATGGAAAGGGCTCAGTCCGCGTCCGGGCGGGCGCGAAAAGACGGCGAATGGAGGTGTCGGGGCAATCTACAGAGACTTCCAGAGCGAGTCAAAATCTTCCTCCCCCGCAGGCGGCCGGGCCACTGGCGCTGTGACCGGCTTATCGCTCGGGGTGTTCACCGGTTCCGCCGAGCGGTATTCGAACTGGCTGAAGCTGCCGGTCGAGGCCTGCCGGCGATTCAGCACCGCGCGCCGCTCCTCGCCGTGCAGGTTGATCTGCACCCGGCTGCCCTCCTGGAACGGCAGGCGCGGGGTGATCACCGTCGCCGGCCGCGAGATCGCGGCGATCGCCG
Organism: Pseudomonas sp. 22490; assembly: GCF_052044465.1. Lineage (NCBI taxonomy): Bacteria > Pseudomonadati > Pseudomonadota > Gammaproteobacteria > Pseudomonadales > Pseudomonadaceae > Pseudomonas > Pseudomonas sp. 22490. The sequence goes on from NZ_JBQENS010000001.1 coordinate 162,516, forward strand.
GCAGCAGCAGGGCGCGCAGGTAGTGGCTGCTCTGCTCGGTCTTGCGCAGCAGTTGCAGGCCGCAGGGCTGTGCCGCCGGGGCGATCATCTCGATGCCCATCTGCGTGCCGCCATTGCGTACCTGGCGGATCCAGCGCACCACCGCGATGCTCCACGCCTGGCCTGGAAGGTCCTGCAGGCCGACCAGTTCGCCCGCCTGCAGTTGGGCGGGCACCTCCTTCGGCCAGCTCAGGCAATAGCCGCCGGGGCTGTGGTTGACGATGGGCAGGGCGTAGGTCGGGTAGTCCTCGGTGGCGTCAGCCTGTGCGTGGGCCTGCGGGTGCCCGGGTTGCACACTGCGGGGCGACTGGTGCGGGCGGTACTCGATTTCCTCCAGCGGCATGCCGGGCTGCCAGTCGGTGACCTTCTGTGCATCGAAGGCGCCGGCCCAGGCGTCCTGGACGTCGGCCTTGAAGCGAGGCGCCTCGGGCGCTTCCTGGATCTGCAGGACCTCGTTGAACGGGCGGCGCCCGGCGAGGAAGTAGTGCAGGGCGCTCATGCCGATGCACAGGGTCAACTGGCCCTGGCCCTGGGTGCGCTGGAAGGTACGTTCGGCGATGTCACCCCAGGCCGAGGAGAGATGTTGCAGCAGGTCCAGGGTCACCCCTTCGATCAGCGGCAGGCGTGCTTTCGCGCGTTCGGCCTCGGGCTGCAGCAGGTATTCGCGGATCAGCTCGACCAGCGGCTGGGTGTCGATGCCCAGGGCACTGGCCAGTTGGGTCTCCGGGTACAGCGAACGGTAGCGCGGCGGGCCGTCGATCTGCGGCACGGCGATGAACAGCGAGCCGGGCAGCGTCGCGCTCTGTATCGACAGCAGCTGGCTCCAGGGTTCGAGCACCTCGGCGAGCCGTGCAATGTTGTTCTGGCGCATCTGGTTGCAGCGCGCGCAGCCGAGCAGCAGCGGAATCAGGTAGGCCTGCTCGACGCTCAGGCCGGGGGTGTGCTTGGCCAGTTCGTCGCGCACCGCGAGACGATGCACGCCGCGCTGGCTGGCCAACTGGTAGAGCTGGTGGAGTTCCAGCCAAAGCCCCTCGGGGACCGGGCAGTACAACTGGCTGGCGCGGATCAGCGGCCCGCACAGGCTGCGGATCGCCCGCTGGATGCCGACCGCGAACAGCTGCGCGCGGTCGCGGCTGTTGCGCGGCGCTTCCTGGACCACGATCAGCTTGTAGCCGATGGCCAGGTGGTTCTGCAGGGCCTGGCAGAGGTTGGCGATCTTGCGCGGCCGTTCGTCGAGGACGATGGCCTGGTTGAGGAAGTGCCGTTCCAGGTGGGCGCAGACGAAATGCACCTCTGGACGGAACAGTTCGAGCAGTTGCAGGCGGGCCTCGACGGGCAGCACCAACTGGTTGAGTTCGATCAGGCCCTGGTAGAGCTGGCGCGCGGTTTCCCCGAGGTTGGCCTTGGGCAGGTGCGCCAGCCAGTACTTGATGTCCTTCGGGGTGGCGTCGCAGAAGCTCAGGTTCTGCTGCGTCGGAGTGGGGACGCGCAACGAGAGGTGGGGGCTCTGGTTTTCCATGGGGGGTTAGACGGCTCCGCTACTGAAAAGGCTCTACGGGGGATGAAGCCCCGGAGAGGTGCCGGACTTCCGATCGCCGCGGCTGCGCCTCCTCTTTCTTAACACGGGAGGCGGGTTCATCGTCGTGGCCAGGACAGGAACTGTGCGGCAGTCCGCTTTCCTGACCGAGGGGTCGGCACAGGCTCGATAGGACCTTTCCGAACTCTAGCAGCATCGAAATGGACCCGCAGCCTTCGGACGCCACGATCCCGTCGGGAGGTCCCGGCGGCGGGGAGAGATGGGACGGAGACGCTCGGGGCGCTCCGTCCCGGCGAGGTCAGGACTGTTTCGGCAGGGCCAGGCATTCGCCCATGCGCACCGGGCTCGCTGCCCCGAGGCCGTCGTTGAACGCGACCTGCTGCGGGCCGAACAGGACGATGGCGGTGGAGCCCAGCTTGAAGCGACCGAGCTCGGCGCCTTTTTCCAGGCGGATCGGCGCACGGGCGGCTTCGTCGTAGCGGAAGGTCTTCAGTTCGCGCTTCGGCGGCGTAACCAGGCCGGCCCAGACGGTTTCGATGGAGGCTACGATCATCGCGCCTACCAGCACCACGGCCATCGGACCGCGCTCGGTGTCGAACAGGCAGACCACCCGCTCGTTGCGGGCGAACAGCTCGGGAACGTTTTCCGCGGTGGTCTGGTTCACCGAGAACAGCCGGCCGGGAACGTAGACCATCTCGCGCAGGGTGCCGGCCAGCGGCATGTGCACGCGGTGGTAGTCCCGGGGGGACAGGTAGACGGTGGCGAAGTCGCCGCCCATGAAGGGCGCGGCCAGTTCGGCGTCGCCGCCGAGCAGTTCGGCCAGGCTGTAGCTGTGGCCTTTGGCCTGGAAGATCCGCCCGTGCTCGATCGGGCCGAGCTGGCTGATCGCGCCATCGGCCGGGCAGAGCACCGCGCCGGGCTCCTGGGCCAGCGGGCGGGCGCCATCCTTCAGGGCGCGGGTGAAGAAGGCATTGAAATGTTCATAGGCCTGCAGGTCCTCGACCTGCGCTTCGCGCATATCGACCTGGTAGCGCCGGGCGAACCAGGCGATCAGGCGGTCCTTGAACCAGGTCGCCCGGCAGTCGGCGGCGAAGCCGATCAGCCGGGACAGCAGGTGGTGCGGCAGCAGGTACTGGCTGCAGATGAACAGACGATCTTTGAACGACATTCCTCAAACCTCTACAGGGGTATCGGGGTGGTTGCCCCATTCCGACCAGGAGCCGGCGTAGCCTTTGACCCGCGGGTAGCCCAGCGCCTTGGCCACCAGGTAGGTGAAGCCGGAGCGATGGTGGGTCTGGCAGTGGGTGATCACTTCCTTGTCCGGCGTGATGCCGAGGTCCTCCAGGACTTCGGCGATATCCGCGCGGATGCGCAGGGCGCGAGCCGGGTCCATGCCGGCGGTCCATTCGAAATTGATCGCGCCGGGCACATGCCCGGCCTTCGCGGCGAGCACCTTGGTACCGGCGTATTCGCTGGGGTTGCGCGCATCCCATACCGCCAGGTCGGCGGCGCCGAGGCGGCTTTGCAGGTATTCGCGGGTCGCGCTGGGCTCGTCGTGCAACGTCAGCGGCAGCGGGCCGCCGACAGGCGCCGGGACCTCGCGGTCGAGCGCCTGGGCGTCGGCGATCCAGGCCGGCAGGCCGCCGTTGAGATAGTGGTAGTGGTGGTGGCCGATCACGTCCAGCAGCCAGATGAAGCGGCCCGCCCAGCCGCCGCCTTCGTCGTCGTAGACCACGTAGGTCGCCTCCGGGCGGTGGCCCAGCTCGCCGAACAGGGCTTCCAGGTCGGCCTTCGCCGGTAGCAGGCCGGGTGCCGGGGGTTGTCCCCACTGGGTGCGTTTGGGGTCGACGAAACGCGCGCCGGGGATATGCCCTTCGGCGTAGCGGGCGGCACTGGTCAGGTCGACCAGGATCAGCTCGGGCGCGCCCAGGCGCGGCGCGAGGTCGCTGGGCTCGATCACCAATGGCAGGTCGGAGAAAACGGACATGCGAGTACCCCCGGGTTGAAGAAGGGCAGCAGTTTAACGGAAAGCGCGCCCGACCAGTGTGCCGGGCATGTCCCTCATTCCGTGTGGCGCTGGCTGCCGAACTGCTGGATCGCGCGCTCGGTGCACTGGGCGGTCTTGGCGAAGGCCTGGGCATGCAGGTCGCTGAACGGCTGGCCGCCGAGGTCGGCCAGGACCAGCATCACCACCCGCGAGCCGTTGCCCAGCGAGCGCAGCAGCAGGTGAGGCCCGGGGAACAGTTGGCGCAAGGGTTCGCCGAGGGCCGGCAGCAACTGGTCCTGGTTGTTCGGGCCGATGCGCAGCAGGGCGGGTTGCTGGAACAGTTTCTTCAGCAGCGGGCTGCTGGCAATCTCCAGTTGCAATTTCTCCTGGCCCGGTTCGAGTCCGGCGCTCTGCTGCGCCAGCACGTGTACCTGGGTGCGATCGGCCACCAGCAGCAGCATCCTTTGCAGGCCGCAGGCGCGCAGCGCATCGCGGGCACAGGCGGTGAGCTGCACCACGTTGCTGAACGGGCTGGGCTCGCGGAGCAACTCGGCGCAATGCTGCCGCCACTCGGCCAGGGCTTCCGCCGAGGGCGGCGGCGGGGGCGCCGCTTCGGCACGCCAGCGGCTGGCCTGCCAGGGCCAGATCAAGGCCACCGCCGGATGCCACAGCGGCGGTCGGGCGTGCAGGCGCGCGCTTTGCGCGGCGAGCATGTGCACCTGCTGCTGGACTTCGGTCAGCGGCTGGCCCAGGTACAGGCCGGTCAGGCGCTGCCAGCGCAGCATGTGCGGCCCGTCCCAGCTCTGGTGCGCGGCGATGGCCAGGCCATTGGCGAGGAGAGTGCAGTTGGCCGGCTGGGTCAGCCAGCGGGCGAGATCGGGCTGGGCATCGAGTTGCTGTTGCTGGAGCAGGGGCGACTGATGGTCGCGGGCGATACGCAGGGCTCGAACCAGCAGGCGACGGTCGCAGGCGAGCAGGCGATAGCCCTGGATGACCCACTGCGGTAGCCGCCAGCGTTCGGCCAGCGCCAGGCAGATCGGCAGCAGGCGCATGCCGAGCAGTTCGCGCTCCACTCGCAGGGTCGGTTCGCCCTGTACCAGCACGCGTTGCTGCCATTGCTCCAGCAACTGCGGGCGGGCGTTGGCCAGCGCCCAGACCGGAGCCATGGTCAGCAGGCTGCCCCAGTGGATTTCCTGCCAGAGCCTGGCCAGGCGCGCGCCGAACAGGCCGCTGGCCTGCTGCATGGCGTGCTGGCTGATCAGCAGCATCTGCCCGAGGACCCTGGGCATCTCCGCATCCTGGATGCTCGGCAGGGTCTTCAGAAGTTGGCTCGCGCGCGCCAGGCCGAGGCGGCTGAGGGCCACCTCCAGGCTTTCCGCGGGGTTGTCGCGGGCGCTCTCGGCGCGATTGGCCTCGCGCAGGATGGACAACGCCAGCGTCGGGCTGCCCTGCAACTGGTCGGCGATCTCGCGCAGCGAGCGACGGCTGTCGCTCAGCGCGGCGTGCAGGCCGGCATAGTGGCTGGCGGGGATCGGCAGGGGTTGCCGGTCGAGCTCTTCGAGCCAGGCGGCGAGGCGGTCTGTCATGGGTGTCGGGCTCGGTGTCGGCGAGGCGGCGAACTGGCTTTTCGAGTATTCGGACTATAGTCTTGCGGCTAGCAACCGATAACAAGAGGGAGCCTAGCAGTCCCCCTCCTTATCCTGTTCATTTCGCACGTCCGGTCCTCATGTCAAAAATCATCGGCATCATCGTCGTTTTCGCCAGTGTCCTCGGGGGCTTCCTGCTCTCCGGCGGCAAGATCGGCGCCATCATCCAGCCCTTCGAGGTCCTGATCATCGGTGGCGCGGCACTGGGGGCGTTCCTCCAGTCCAACCCGGGCAGCACGTTCATGGTGGTGCTGAAGAAAGCGCCGAAGATGTTCAGCAACCGCTTCACCCAGACCTACTACCTCGAGGTGCTGGGCATGCTCTACGAGATCCTCAACAAGAGCCGGCGCGAAGGGATGATGGCGATCGAGGCGGACATCGAGGACCCCGCGGCCAGCCCCATCTTCAGCAAGTACCCCGGTGTGCTGAAGGATGAGCGGATGACCGCCTATGTCTGCGACTACCTGCGCATCATGTCCTCCGGCAACATGGCGCCGCACGAGCTGGAAGGCCTGTTCGACATGGAGCTGTCCAGTCTCAAGGAGGACCTGGAGCATCCGTCCCACGCGGTGACCAAAGTCGCCGACGCCCTGCCGGGCTTCGGTATCGTCGCCGCGGTACTCGGCATCGTCATCACCATGGCGTTGCTTGGCGAAGGCAGCCAGGCGGAGATCGGCCACCACGTCGCCGCCGCCCTGGTGGGCACCTTCCTCGGGATTCTCGCCGCCTACGGCTTCGTCGGCCCGCTGGCGGGCGCCCTGGAGCACGATGCCAAGGAAGAGTTGAACCTGTTCGAGGCGATCAAGGCCTGCCTGGTCGCTTCCGCTTCCGGCATGCCGCCTTCGCTGGCCGTCGAGTTCGGCCGCAAGGTGCTGCTGCCCGCCCATCGGCCGACCTTCGCCGAGCTCGAGCAGGCCGTGCGCGGCCGCTGAGTGGAGGCACTGTCGATAGATGGACAATAACCAGCCGATCATCGTCAAGCGCGTCAAGCGCTATGCCGCCGGCCACCACGGCGGCTCGTGGAAGATCGCCTTCGCCGACTTCGCCACGGCGATGATGGCGTTCTTCCTGGTGCTCTGGCTGCTGTCTTCGGCCACCCCGGAGCAGAAGAAGGCGATTTCCGGATACTTCCAGGACCCCATCGGTTTCAGCGAAAGCGCCAGCCCCTACGTCATCGACCTCGGCGGCACGCCGACGCCGGCGCCGGACAAGACCCTCAATCCGCAGGTCCAGGCCCAGCCGGACTCCAACGAAAGCCGGATCAGCCCCGAGCAGGACCACCAGGTCAACGCCGATCAGGCCGAGAACCTCGCCGAGCAGGTTGAGCGAGAGCGTCTGGCGCTGCTGCTGCAGGAGTTGCAGAACAAGGTCGACGAAAATCCGATGCTCAAGGACTTCAAGGACCAGATCCACTTCGAGATCACCCGCGACGGCCTGCGCATCCAGATCGTCGACGCCGCCAACCGGCCGATGTTCGACCTCGGCAGCGCGCGCCTGCAGCCGTATTTCGAGGACATCCTGCTGGCCATGGCCGAGACCATCCGCCAGGTGCCGAACAAGATCAGCATCAGCGGCCACACCGACGCCAAGCCCTATGCCGGCAACGGCGACTTCGGCAACTGGGAGCTATCGGCCAATCGCGCCAACGCCGCGCGCCGTGCGCTGGTCGCCGGCGGCTATCCGGAAGGGCAGATCGCCCAGGTTGTCGGCTATGCCTCGGCACGCCTGTTCGACGACAAGGACCCGCTGAACCCGGTGAACCGGCGGATCGACATCGTGGTCCTGACCCGCAAGGCGCAGAAGGCCATCGAAGGCGAGACCGGCGCTCCCGAAGCCAGCGCCCCTGCGGCTGCCCCGGGCGAGCAGCCGAAGCCGGCTGCCGAGGCACCGGCGGCGGGCGCGCAACCTTCGCTACCGGCGGACGAGGTGCAGAAGAAGCTCAACCTGTTCGACGACGGCGGCAGCCTGAAGCTGGAGCAGATCAAGGGCGACTGAGGTTCAGTAGTCCGTTTCCGGCATGCTTGCCAGAATGTGCCGGTAGCTGGCCATGCGTTGCGGCATGATGCGCCCGTCCTCCAGGGCCTGGAGCAGGGCGCAACCTGGTTCACGGTCGTGCTTGCAGTCGCGGAAGCGGCAATGCCCGAGCAGGTCGCGGAACTCGATGAAACCGGCCTCGACATCGTCTCGCGACACGTGCCCCAGGCCGAACTCACGGATGCCGGGCGAGTCGATCAGGTCGCCGCCGCCGGGAAAATGGAACAGTCGCGCGGTGGTGGTGGTATGGGTGCCCTTGCCGGTCACCGTGGAGAGGTCGCCGACACGTGTGTCGACACCTGGCAACAAGGCATTCACCAGCGACGACTTGCCCACCCCGGACTGCCCGACGAAGACGCTCACGTGACCGTCCAGCGCGCCGCGCAGTTCGTCCATCGCCAGGCCATTGAAGGCCGACACCTCGATCAGCGGGTAACCCAGGGTGCGGTAGACATTCAGCAGCGCATCGATGCCTTCGGCATTGCTCTCGTCGACCAGATCGGCCTTGTTCAGCAGCAGCAGCGGCTGGATGCCGGCATGTTCGGCGGCGATCAGGTAGCGGTCGATCAGGTTGGCGTGCGGTTCGGGACGCGGGGCGAAGACGATGACGATGCGGTCGACGTTGGCCGCCACCGGCTTGAGCAGCCCGCGCATGTCCGGGCGGCACAGCTCGGAGCGGCGCGGCAATTGCGCGACGATCACGCCGATGCCCTGGTTGCCGGCGCGCCAGACCACCTGGTCGCCAGTCACCAGTGCCGGCAGGTTGGCGCGCAGGTGACAGCGGGAAACCTGGCCGTCGGCGGACTCGACCTCTACCTGAACCCCGAAATGAGCGATCACCTGGCCGGTCTGCTCCGGTCCCAGGTCGCCGCCCTCCAGCTCTTCCACGGCACGCGACTCGCGACGGGCCGCCCGGGCCGCGCGTTCTTCCTGGATCTTTTCGATGCGCCAGCTCTGCCGGCGGGTCAAGTGGCGTTTGGCCATGATGCGTCCGCATGAAAAATCGGCGGCGAGTTTAACATGGGCGCGCCGCCATCATTCGCGCGGCGGCGTTCCACGCTAGAATGCACGGCATAGCGACTGGAGCGACTCCCCATGCAGAACCCGCAGAACCTTATCTGGATCGACCTGGAGATGACCGGCCTCGATCCGGACCGGGACGTCATCATCGAGATGGCCACCATCGTCACCGACAGTGACCTCAACACCCTGGCCGAAGGACCGGTGATCGCCATCCACCAGCCAGAGGAAATCCTCGCCGGCATGGACGAGTGGAATACCCGCCAGCACGGCCAGTCCGGCCTGACCCAGAGGGTTCGGGAAAGTACCGTGAGCATGGCCGAGGCCGAGGCGCAGACCCTGGCCTTCCTCGAGCAGTGGGTGCCCAAGCGCAGCTCGCCGATCTGCGGCAACAGCATCTGCCAGGACCGCCGCTTCCTCTATAGGCACATGCCCAGGCTGGAAGGCTACTTCCACTACCGCAACCTCGACGTCTCCACCCTCAAGGAGCTGGCCGCGCGCTGGGCGCCGCAGGTCCGCGAGAGCTTCAAGAAGGGCAACACCCACCTGGCGCTGGACGATATCCGCGAGTCGATCGCCGAGCTGCGCCACTACCGCGACCACTTCATCAAGCTCTGATCCGTCCGGACCGGGCGGCAGGCGCCGGCCGGGCTAGGTTTCCCCGTGGCGCCGCAGGGCCCATTCCACGTGCTCGCGGACCAGCTCCGAAGGGAACCCGCGGCGCGCCTTCAGCGCCTCCAGCACCGGGATGGTCGAGGGCGCGTTGCCCAGCCCCACCGCCAGGTTGCGCAACCAGCGCTCGTAGCCGGCGCGGCGCAGCGGCGAACCCTCGGTGCGGCCGAGGAACTCCTCCTCGCTCCAGAGGAACAGTTCGGCGAGTTCGGCGTTGTCCAGGCTGTGGCGCGGCTGGAAGTCGCCCTGCCCGGTGGGGCGGGCGAAGCGATTCCATGGGCAGACGATCTGGCAGTCGTCGCAGCCGAATACCCGGTTGCCGATCAGTGGTCGCAGCTCCAGCGGAATCGCGCCCTTGTACTCGATGGTCAGGTAGGAGATGCAGCGTCGCGCGTCCAGCCGGTAGGGGCCGACGAAGGCCGCGGTCGGGCAGATGTCCAGGCAGGCCGAGCAGCGTCCGCAATGCTCGCTGTCCATCGCCGGGTCGACGGGTAGCGGCATGTCGACGAACAGCTCGCCGAGGAAGAAGTAACTGCCGGCCTTGCGGTTGAGCACCAGCGTGTTCTTGCCGATCCAGCCGAGGCCGGCCTGTTCGGCGATGGCCTTTTCCAGCACCGGCGCGCTGTCGACGAAGGCGCGGAAACCGAACGGGCCGACTTCGGCCTGGATGCGCTCGGCCAGTTGTTGCAGACGCTTGCGGATCAGCTTGTGGTAGTCGCGGCCGAGGGCGTAGCGCGAGACGTAGGCTTTTTCCGGCGTCGCGAGGACCTGCGCCATGCGCGTGTCGCCGGGCAGGTAATCCATGCGCAGGGAGATCACCCGCAGCGTGCCGGGAACCAGCTCGGCAGGTCGCGAGCGCTTGCTGCCGTGCGCCGCCATGTAGTCCATCTCGCCGTGGTAGCCGGCCTCCAGCCAGCGCTGCAGGTGCGCTTCGTGCTCGCCCAGCTCGACGTCGCTGATACCGACCTGCTGGAACCCCAGCTCGCGGCCCCAGTCCTTGATGGACTGGGCGAGGCGGGCGGGGTCCGGCGGGGAAAGGTTGTCGGCCAGAGGCTGGGGAGTCATGGGAGGCAACGAAGACGAGGGAAAGCGAAATGGGATAGGTATAATTCTGCCAGACTGCGCGCCTGACGCCGAATCGATCCGATGACCATGACCTTCCAGCACGACGACCTGCCACTCGCCCTCTATTCCGCCGCCCAGGTGCGCGACCTCGATGCGCGCCTGATCGCCGCCGGCACGCCGGGCTTCGAACTCATGCAGCGCGCCGCCCACGCCGCCTGGCGTGCCTTGCGCCGCCGTTGGCCGGAGGCCGCGGCGCTGACGGTGCTCGCCGGGCACGGCAACAATGCCGGCGACGGCTACCTGATCGCGGCGCTGGCGCAACGTGCGGGTTGGCGAGTGCGGGTGCTGGCGGTCGCGGCGCCGCAGCGGCTTGCCGGCGACGCGGCGCAGGCGCATGCCGCCGCGCTGGCGACCGGGGTCGTGGTGGAGCCCTGGAGTGAGTGCGCCGTGCTCGAGGGCGTAGTAGTGGATGCATTGCTCGGCACCGGCCTGGCAGGTGCCGTGCGCGAGCCCTTTGCGCAGGCCATCCGCTTGGCCAACGCCGCCGACCTGCCGGTGCTGGCGGTGGATATTCCTTCCGGCTTGAGCGCCGACACCGGTGCGGTATTGGGGGAAGCGATCAGGGCGGATCTGACAGTGACTTTCATCGGCCTGAAGATCGGGCTGTTCACTGGCGAGGCGCCGGCACGGGTCGGCGAGCTGGTGTTCGACGAACTCGGCAGCGACGCCGTCGTGTTGCAAGGGCTCCAGCCCCGGGCCCACCGTTTGGCACGAAATGCCCTGCCGAGTCTGGCAGCGCGGCCGCGGACCGCGCACAAGGGGCTGTTCGGCCACCTGCTGGTGGTCGGCGGCGACACCGGCATGGGCGGGGCCGTGCTACTGGCCGCGGAAAGCGCCCTGCGCTGCGGCGCCGGGCTGGTCTCGGCGGCGACCCGCGTCGAACATGTGCCGGCGTTGCTGAGCCGTTGTCCCGAGGTCATGGCCCATGGCGTGGCGTCGGCGAACCAACTGCTGGCCCTTGCCGAACGCGCCAGCGTGCTGGTGCTCGGTCCCGGTCTTGGCCAGCGCGCCTGGGGGCGTAGCCTGCTGAGCGCTGTCCGGTCGCGACCGTTGCCGCAGGTCTGGGATGCCGACGCGTTGAACCTGCTGGCCCTGGAACCGGTCGGAGCAGGGCCGCGGACATGGATTCTGACGCCGCATCCCGGCGAGGCCGCGCGCCTGTTGGGTCGCTCGACCGCCGAGGTGCAGGCGGATCGCCCGGCGGCGGCGCTGGAACTGGCGTGTCGCTACCAGGCGGTGGTGGTGCTGAAGGGCGCCGGCAGCCTGGTCGCCGCGCCGGACGGACGACTTGCCGTCTGTTCCCAGGGGCATCCGGCGATGGCTGGTGCCGGCATGGGTGACGTGCTGTCGGGCATCACCGGTGCCTTGCTGGCCCAGCACGTGGAGGCGTTCGAGGCGGCCTGCCTGGCGGTCTGGCTGCATGCCGCCGCCGGTGAGCGGCTCGGCGCCCAGGGGCGTGGACTGGCGGCGACCGATCTCATACCTACCGTTCGTCAGTTGCTCGAGGAGTGCAGTCCGTGTCTGAAGTGATCCTGTCCGCCGAAGGGGATGACGCGATGCTCGAACTGGGCAGGCGCATCGCCCGGGCCAGCGGGGGGCAGGGGGTGATCTACCTGCATGGCGACCTCGGCGCCGGCAAGACCACCCTCTCGCGCGGCATCCTGCGCGGCCTCGGCCATGCCGGCTCGGTGAAAAGCCCGACCTTTACCCTGGTCGAGCCTTACGAAATCGGCGAGCTGCGCGCCTACCATTTCGACCTGTACCGGCTCGCCGATGCGGAGGAATTGGAGTTCTTCGGCATCCGCGACTATTTCGACGGCAGCGCACTCTGTCTGATCGAGTGGCCCGAGCGCGGTGCGGGCGTTTTGCCAACCGCCGATCTGGACATTACCATTACTGCCCAAGCGGGTGGACGGACACTGCGCCTGGTACCGCACGGTGCGCGGGGCGAAGCCTGGTGTGCCACCCTGACCATGGGAGCATGAGAAAAACGATGGGTTGGGGCTTGCGTCTGCGGACGTTGTTGACTGGGGTGATGATTCTGCTGGCCTGCCAGGTCGGCGAGGTTCTGGCCGCCGCGCAAATCAAGAGCGTGCGGATCTGGCGCGCTCCGGACAACACCCGTCTGGTCTTCGATCTCTCCGGTCCGGTGCAGCACAGCCTGTTCACCCTGGCCGCTCCCAACCGTATCGTCATCGACGTCAGCGGCGCCCAACTGGCGACCCAGCTCAACGGTCTCAAGCTCGGCAACACCCCGATCACCGCGGTGCGCTCCGCCCAGCGCACGCCCAACGACCTGCGCATGGTCCTCGACCTGTCGGCGCAGGTCACCCCGAAAAGCTTCGTCCTGCCGCCCAACCAGCAATACGGCAACCGCCTGGTGGTCGATCTCTACGACCAGGGCGCCGACCTGACCCCGGACGTGCCCGCGACGCCGACCCCGAGCGTGCCGGTCACCCCGGTGACGCCGACCCAGCCGGTGGCCAAGCTGCCGCTGCCAACCAAGGGCGGCACCCGCGATATCGTCATCGCCATCGACGCCGGCCACGGCGGTGAAGACCCTGGCGCCCTTGGCCCGGGCGGGTTGCACGAGAAGAACATCACCCTGTCGATCGCTCGCGAGCTGCAACGCCAGATCAACCAGGTGCGCGGTTACCGGGCCGAGCTGACCCGTACCGGCGACTATTTCATCCCGCTGCGCAAGCGCACCGAGATCGCCCGCAAGAAGGGCGCCGACCTGTTCGTCTCGATCCATGCCGACGCCGCGCCGAGCCGCAGCGCCTTCGGTGCCTCGGTGTTCGCCCTGTCCGACCGCGGCGCCACTTCGGAAACCGCGCGCTGGCTGGCCGACAGCGAGAACCGTTCCGACCTGATCGGCGGCGATGGCAGCGTCAGCCTCGGCGACAAGGACCAGATGCTCGCCGGCGTGCTGCTCGACCTGTCGATGACCGCCACCCTCTCGTCGAGCCTGGATGTCGGCCACAAGGTACTGACCAATGTCGGCCGCATCACTTCGCTGCACAAGCGTCGTGTCGAGCAGGCCGGGTTCATGGTGCTGAAGTCGCCGGACATCCCATCGATCCTGGTGGAAACCGGCTTCATCTCGAACGTCAACGAGTCGCGCAAGCTGGCCAGCGCCAGCCATCAGCAGGCTTTGGCGCGTTCGATCACCAGCGGCATCCGCCAGTATTTCCAGCAGAGCCCGCCGCCCGGCACCTACATCGCCTCTTTGCGCGCCCAGGGCAAGCTCTCCATGGGGCCGCGCGAGCACGTGGTGCGGCCCGGAGAGACCCTGGCGATGATCGCCCAGCGCTATGAAGTGAGCATGGCCGCGCTGCGTAGCAGCAACAGCCTGTCCAGCGACAACCTGAAAGTCGGCCAGGCCCTGTCCATCCCGAGCACCGCCCTGGCGGCCCAGTGATGAGTGAAGCACCGCGTATCCAGCTGCTGAGTCCGCGGCTGGCGAACCAGATCGCCGCCGGTGAGGTGGTCGAGCGTCCCGCCTCGGTGGCCAAGGAACTCCTGGAAAACAGCCTTGACGCCGGTTCCCGGCGCATTGATGTGGAGGTCGAGCAGGGCGGCATCAAGTTGCTGCGAGTGCGCGACGACGGTCGCGGCATCCCCGCCGACGACCTGCCGCTGGCCCTGGCTCGCCACGCCACCAGCAAGATCCGCGAGCTGGAAGACCTGGAGCGGGTGATGAGCCTCGGCTTCCGTGGCGAGGCGCTGGCCTCGATCAGTTCGGTAGCGCGCCTGACCATGACCTCGCGTACCGCCGACGCCGGCGAAGCCTGGCAGGTGGAAACCGAGGGCCGTGACATGCAGCCGCGGGTACAGCCGGCGGCGCACCCGGTGGGGACCAGCGTCGAGGTTCGCGACCTGTTCTTCAACACCCCGGCGCGGCGCAAGTTTCTGCGTGCCGAGAAGACCGAGTTCGACCATCTGCAGGAGGTCATCAAGCGCCTGGCGCTGGCCCGCTTCGACGTGGCTTTCCACCTGCGCCACAACGGCAAGACCATCTTCGCCCTGCACGAGGCGCGAGACGAGCTGGCCCGCGCGCGCCGGGTCGGCGCGGTGTGCGGCCAGGCATTCCTCGAGCAGGCGCTGCCGATCGAGGTCGAGCGCAACGGCCTGCACCTGTGGGGCTGGGTCGGCTTGCCGACCTTCTCCCGCAGCCAGCCGGACCTGCAGTACTTCTATGTGAACGGGCGCATGGTGCGCGACAAGCTGGTCGCCCACGCGGTGCGCCAGGCTTATCGCGACGTGCTGTACAACGGCCGGCATCCGACCTTCGTGCTGTTCTTCGAAGTCGATCCGGCGGTGGTGGACGTCAACGTGCACCCGACCAAGCACGAAGTTCGCTTCCGTGACAGCCGGATGGTCCATGACTTCCTCTATGGCACCCTGCATCGTGCGCTGGGCGAGGTCCGTCCCGACGACCAGCTCGCGCCGCCGGGGGCGACCAGCCTGACCGAGCCGCGTCCGACCGGCGCTGCCGCCGGCGAGTTCGGCCCGCAGGGCGAGATGCGCCTGGCCGAGAGCGTGCTGGAGAGTCCGGCGGCACGGGTGGGCTGGAGTGGCGGCTCATCGGCCTCCGGCGGCTCCTCCGGCTATTCCGCCTATACCCGGCCGGAGGCGCCGCCCTCTCTGGCCGAGGCCGGTGGCGCCTACAAGGCCTACTTCGCGCCGTTACCCGCGGGCGAGGCGCCAGCCGCGTTGCCCGAGAGCGCCCAGGACATCCCGCCGCTGGGTTACGCCCTGGCGCAGCTCAAGGGCATCTACATCCTCGCCGAGAACGCCCACGGCCTGGTGCTGGTGGACATGCACGCGGCCCACGAGCGGATCACCTACGAGCGCCTCAAGGTGGCGATGGCCAGCGAAGGCTTGCGTGGGCAGCCGTTGCTGGTGCCGGAGTCGATCGCGGTCAGCGAGCGCGAGGCGGATTGCGCGGAAGAGCATTCCAGCTGGTTCCAGCGCCTGGGCTTCGAGCTGCAGCGCCTGGGGCCGGAAAGCCTGGCGATCCGGCAGATCCCTGCGCTGCTCAAGCAGGCGGAGGCGACCCAGTTGGTGCGCGATGTCATCGCCGACCTGCTGGAATACGGCACCAGCGACCGTATCCAGGCGCACCTGAACGAGTTGCTCGGCACCATGGCCTGCCATGGTGCGGTGCGCGCCAACCGGCGCCTGACCCTGCCGGAAATGAACGCCCTGTTGCGCGACATGGAAATCACCGAGCGCAGCGGCCAGTGCAACCATGGGCGTCCGACCTGGACCCAACTGGGCCTGGACGAGCTGGACAAGCTCTTCCTGCGCGGACGCTGAGCCTTGCAGCTTCGGGCGCAAAGCCCGAAGCTATGCGCTTTGTCCAAGAGCTTTCCGATGTCTTCCCTGCCTCCCGCCATCTTTCTCATGGGGCCGACCGCCGCCGGCAAGACCGACCTGGCGATGGCGCTGGCCGATGCGCTGCCCTGCGAGCTGATCAGCGTCGACTCGGCGCTGATCTACCGCGGCATGGATATCGGTACGGCCAAGCCTTCCCGGGAGCTGCTGGCGCGCTATCCGCACCGCCTGATCGATATCCGCGACCCGGCGGAGAGCTATTCGGCCGCGGAATTTCGCGCCGACGCCCTGGCGGCGATGGCCGAGGCCACCGCGCGCGGCAGGATTCCCCTGCTGGTGGGGGGCACCATGCTCTATTACAAGGCGTTGCTCGAGGGCCTGGCCGACATGCCCGGCGCCGATCCCGAGGTGCGCGCGGCGATCGAGGCCGAGGCCCAGGCCGAAGGTTGGGAGGCGCTGCACCGGCAACTCGCCGAGGTCGACCCGGAATCGGCTGCGCGTATCCACCCCAACGACCCGCAGCGACTGATGCGGGCGCTCGAGGTGTATCGCCTCGGCGGGGTGTCGATGAGCGACCTGCGTCGCCGGCAAAGCGCTGAAAAGGCGGATTTTGACGCGTCAGGCAGGAATCAATTGCCGTATACTGTCGCTCAGCTGGCGATTGCTCCCGAGCAGCGCCAGGTGTTGCACGCGCGGATTGCGCAGCGTTTTCGCCAGATGCTGGAACAGGGTTTCATCGCCGAGGTCGAAGCACTGCATGCCAGAAGTGACTTGCATGCAGGATTACCGTCTATTAGAGCCGTGGGTTACCGTCAGGTGTGGGATTACCTGGATGGCAAGCTGTCCTACGCTGAAATGACCGAGCGCGGCATCATCGCTACCCGCCAGTTGGCCAAGCGCCAGTTCACCTGGCTGCGAAGCTGGAGCCATCTACACTGGATGGACAGCCTAGCAGGTGACAATCTGCCGCGTGCCTTGAAATACCTGAAAACGGTCTCCATATTGGCCTGAGACCTTAATTTGTCCGTCTGTTTCCGGAACGACTCCGGAGTTTGGACGGCGCCAAGTCACCCTATTCGACTACTTCAAACTACGATCCTTAAAGGAGTGCGGCACATGTCAAAAGGGCATTCGCTACAAGACCCTTACCTCAATACCCTGCGGAAAGAACGCGTCCCGGTTTCCATCTATCTGGTCAACGGCATCAAGCTGCAAGGCCAGATCGAGTCCTTCGACCAGTTTGTCATCCTGCTGAAGAACACCGTCAGCCAGATGGTTTACAAGCACGCGATCTCCACCGTGGTACCGAGCCGTCCGGTGCGTCTGCCGAGCGGTGACCAGCCGGCCGAGCCGGGCAACGCTTGACGGGAGTCCGCTTTGTTCTTTGAGCGCCCAGGTGGTGGGGAACAGGCTGTTCTGGTGCATCTGGAAGGGCAGAACCCCGAGGCGCGTGAAGACCCGCAGGAGTTCCAGGAGCTGGTGCGTTCGGCCGGCGCGGAAACGGTGGCATTCGTCAGCGTCTCCCGCCACCAGCCGAGCGCCAAATATCTTATCGGCAGTGGCAAGGTCGAGGAGTTGCACGACCTGGTCAAGGCCGAAAACGTCGAGCTGGTGATTTTCAACCACACCTTGACGCCCAGCCAGGAGCGCAACCTCGAGCGTGCGTTCGAGTGCCGCGTACTCGATCGGACCGGGCTGATCCTCGACATCTTCGCCCAGCGCGCACGTACCCACGAAGGCAAGTTGCAGGTGGAACTGGCGCAACTGGAGCACATGAGCACGCGGCTGGTACGCGGCTGGACCCACCTCGAACGGCAGAAAGGCGGTATCGGTCTGCGCGGTCCGGGCGAGACCCAGCTGGAAACCGACCGACGCCTGCTGCGCGTGCGCATCCGCCAGATCAAGCAGCGCCTGGAGAAGGTCCGCAGCCAGCGCGAGCAGGCTCGACGCGGGCGCAAGCGCGCGGATATCCCGGCGGTCTCCCTGGTCGGCTATACCAACGCCGGCAAATCGACCCTGTTCAATGCGCTCACCGCCTCCGAGGTGTATGCCGCCAACCAGTTGTTCGCCACCCTCGACCCCACCCTGCGTCGCCTGCAACTGGACGATCTCGGGCCGGTGGTGCTGGCCGACACGGTGGGCTTCATCCGCCACCTGCCGCACAAGCTGGTGGAGGCCTTCCGCGCTACGCTGGAAGAGTCGAGCAACGCCGACCTCCTGCTGCACGTGATCGACGCCTACGAGCCCGAACGGGATGCGCAGGTCGAGCAGGTGCTGGCGGTGCTCGGCGAGATCGGCGCCAACGAATTGCCGATGCTCGAGGTCTATAACAAGGTTGACCTGCTACCCTCGGTCGAGCCGCACATCCAGCGCGACGACTCCGGCAAGCCGGTGCGCGTCTGGCTGTCGGCGCAGACTGGCGAAGGCCTCGACCTGTTGCGCCAGGCCATCGCCGAGCTGCTTGGCGAGGACCTGTTCGTCGGAACCTTGCGCCTGCCCCAGCGGCTCGGGCGCCTGCGCGCCCAGTTGTTCGAACTGGGCGCGGTGCAGTCCGAGGCGCACGATGAGGAGGGTTGTACCCTGCTGCAGGTGCGCCTGCCGCGGGCCGAGTTGAACCGCCTGGCGAGCCGCGCTGGCTGGCAGCCGGCGGAGTTCGTTGCGCAACACACTTTGCAATAAAGCCCGTATCGCTGCTTTTGGCAGCGGGCAGGGCATTCGGTAGCATGGGTGGCCGCGCCGCAGGCGCGTTTCGCGTTACTAGATGGAGAGCGCTATGGCTTGGAACGAGCCGGGTGACAACTCGAACAACAACGATCGAGACCCGTGGGGAGGCCGCCGCGGTGGTGGTGGCGGCGGTGGTGACCGCAAGGGGCCGCCCGACCTGGATGAGGCTTTCCGCAAGCTTCAGGACAGCCTGAACGGGCTGTTCGGTGGAAAAAAACGCAGTGGCAACGGTTCCGGCTCCGGTTCCGGCGGCAAGGGCGGTGGCCTGGGCCTGTTCGGCATCGGCCTGGCGATCCTCGCCGTGCTCTGGCTGTACAACGCCATCTATGTGGTGGACGAGCAGGAGCAGGCGGTCATCCTGCGCTTCGGCAAGTATTACGAGACGGTCGGTCCCGGCCTGAACTTCTACTTCCCGCCGATCGACAAGCGCTTCCAGGAGAACGTCACCCGCGAGCGTGCGTACAGCAAGCAGGGGCAGATGCTCACCGAGGACGAGAACATCGTCGAAGTGCCGCTGACCGTGCAGTACAAGATCAGCAACCTGCAGGACTTCGTGCTCAACGTCGACCAGCCCGAGGTCAGCCTGCAGCAGGCGACCGAGAGCGCGCTGCGGCATGTCGCCGGCTCCACCACCATGGACCGGATCCTCACCGAAGGTCGCGAGCAGATGGCGACCGAGGTGCGCGAGCGCCTGCAACGCTTCCTGGATACCTACAGGACCGGTATCACCGTGACCCAGGTGAACATCCAGAGCGCCCAGGCACCGCGTGAGGTGCAGGAAGCGTTCGACGACGTGATCCGGGCCCGCGAGGACGAGCAGCGCGAGAAGAACCAGGCCGAAGCCTATGCCAACGGCGTGGTGCCGGAGGCACGTGGCCAGGCCCAGCGCATCATCGAAGAAGCCAACGGTTACCGCGACGAGGTGATTTCGCGCGCCCAGGGCGAGGCGGATCGCTTCTCCAAGCTGCTGGTGGAATATCGCAAGGCTCCGGAAGTGACGCGCGAGCGTCTGTACCTGGACACCATGCAGGAAGTCTTCAGCCAGACCAGCAAGGTGCTGGTGACCGGTCAGCAGGGGCAGAACAACCTGCTCTACCTGCCGCTGGACAAGATGATCGATGGTCGTAACGCCGCGCCCGCTACGGGGGCCGGTGCTTCCGCCGGTGGTGGCAGCGCCAGCGCTTCCGACCTGGGGTCGCGGATCGTCAACGATCTGCGCCAGCAAGACGCGCGTACGAGGGAGAGCCGCTGATGGGCAACAAGTCTTTGATCGCTCTGATCGTCGGTGTCGTCGCCGCCATCGTCCTGTGGAACAGCGTCTACGTAGTCCAGCAGACCGAGCGCGCGGTCATGTTGCGCTTCGGCCGGGTGGTCGAGTCCGACGTCAAGCCGGGCCTGCACTTCAAGATCCCGTACGTCAACCAGGTGCGCAAGTTCGACGCTCGCCTGCTGACCCTGGATGCCCCGACCCAGCGCTTCCTGACCCTGGAAAAGAAAGCGGTGATGGTGGATGCCTATGCCAAGTGGCGGGTGGCGGATGCCGAGCGCTTCTACACCGCTACCTCGGGCCTCAAGCAGATCGCCGACGAACGCCTGTCGCGGCGTCTCGAAGCGGGTCTGCGCGACCAGTTCGGCAAGCGTACCCTGCATGAAGTGGTATCGGGCGAGCGCGACGCGCTGATGGGCGACATCACCGCTTCGCTGAACCGCATGGCGCAGAAGGAGCTGGGTATCGAGGTGATCGACGTGCGGGTCAAGGCCATCGACCTGCCGAAGGAAGTCAACCGCAGCGTCTTCGAGCGGATGAGCACCGAGCGTGAGCGCGAGGCCCGCGAGCACCGCGCCAAGGGTCGCGAACTGGCCGAAGGCATTCGTGCCGACGCCGATCGCCAGCGCCGGGTAATCGTTGCCGAAGCCTACCGCGAGTCGGAAGAGACCCGCGGTGACGGCGACTCCAAGGCTGCCGCGATCTACGCCAAGGCCTACAACCAGGATCCGGAGTTCTATTCCTTCTACCGTAGCCTGAAGGCGTATCGCGAAAGCTTCGCCGAGAAGCGCGACGTACTGGTGCTCGATCCGAGCAGCGAGTTCTTCCGCTATCTGAACAAGGCCAACAAGTAATACTCGGTTCTCCGGCGGGCGGCAGCGCCCGCCGGAGAAATCGTGTTATGATGAGCCAGCCGGGAAATCCCGGCTTTTTTGCGTCCGCGAGAATCATGTGGCAGGAATTCGGCATCGCTTTTTGTCTCGTGCTGGTGCTGGAAGGCATCCTGCCGTTCCTGTGTCCGCGACAATGGCGCGAGGCGGTCACCGGCATCGGCCGGCTGAGCGACCGTCACCTGCGTCTCGTGGGGCTGGGCAGCATGCTGCTCGGCACCCTGCTTCTTTACTGGATTCACTGATGATGTGCCGCCCGGCTGAAAGGGGAGAGGCGAAATGGCAACGGTAGACCGCTGGCTGCTGCCAGATGGGATCGAAGAGGTGCTGCCCCCGGAGGCGGCGCGCATCGAAGCAGCCCGCCGTCAGGTGCTGGATCTGTTCCACCGCTGGGGTTACGAGTTCGTCGTGACCCCGCATATCGAATACCTGGAGTCGCTGCTCACCGGCGCGGGACAGGATCTTGACCTGCGCACCTTCAAGGTGACCGACCCGGCGTCCGGCCGGCTCATGGGTTTCCGTGCCGACATTACGCCGCAAGTGGCGCGGATGGATGCGCACAGCCTGCGCCGCGAGGGGCCGAGCCGCCTGTGCTATGCCGGCAGTGTGCTGCATGCGCAGCCGCGCGCGCTGTCCACTTCGCGTAGTCCGATCCAGCTGGGCGCCGAGCTGTACGGCGATCCGAGCCCTGCCAGCGATGTCGAGGTGATCAGCCTGATGCTGGAAATGCTCGAGATGGCGGAAGTGCCGGACGTGCACATGGACCTCGGCCATGTCGGTATCTACCGCGGCCTGGCGCGCGCGGCAGGGCTGTCCGGCGAAGTCGAGCAGCAGTTGTTCGATGCCTTGCAGCGCAAGGCGGTGGACGAGGTCGAGGCGCTGACTGCAGACCTGCCTGCCGAGCTGCGCGGCATGTTGCGTGCGCTGGCCGAGCTATGCGGCGGCCGCGATGCGCTGGAGCAGGGCCGTGCCCGTCTGGCGGCGGCGCCGGCCGATGTCCAGGTGGCGCTGAACGAGCTGATCGAGATCGCCGATTCGCTGGCTGGACGTTTCCCCGGCTTGCCGCTGTATTTCGACCTCGGCGAGCTGCGTGGCTATCACTATCACACCGGCGTGGTGTTTGCGGCCTTCGTGCCCGGCGTTGGCCAGTCCATCGCCCAGGGCGGTCGCTATGATGATATCGGTGCCGATTTCGGGCGCGCCCGCCCGGCCACCGGTTTCTCCACCGATCTGAAAAGCCTGGTCACTCTCGGCCAGGCCCGGTTGGACCAGGCTGTATCGGGTATCTGGGCGCCGGCCGAAGGGGCCGGGCTCTGGCAGGTGGTGCAACGACTGCGCCGCGACGGGCAGCGTGTCGTCCAGGCTCTGCCCGGGCAGGATGCGGCTTCTGCGCGCGAGGCGGGCTGCGACCGGCAGCTGGCGCTGCGCGATGGCAATTGGCAGGTGGCGCCGCTGGCGTCCTGAGATTCCGCCGGCCGCGGCCGGCATCGAACTTCCACGATGGGGACAAGTGTTATGGGTAAGAATGTCGTAGTCCTGGGCACCCAATGGGGTGATGAGGGCAAGGGCAAGATCGTCGACCTGCTCACCGAGCAGGCGGCTGCCGTAGTTCGCTACCAGGGTGGTCACAACGCTGGCCACACCCTGGTGATCGATGGCGAGAAAACCGTCCTGCACCTGATTCCATCGGGCATCCTGCGCGAAGGCGTGCAGTGCCTGATCGGCAATGGCGTGGTGCTGGCGCCGGATGCGCTGCTGCGCGAAATCACCAAGCTGGAAGAGAAGGGCGTGCCGGTGCGCGAGCGCCTGCGCATCAGTCCTTCCTGTCCGCTGATCCTGTCCTATCACGTCGCCCTCGACCAGGCGCGCGAGAAGGCCCGCGGCGAAGCCAAGATCGGCACCACCGGTCGTGGCATCGGCCCGGCATACGAGGACAAGGTGGCACGTCGCGGCCTGCGCGTCGGCGACCTGTTCCACCGCGAGCGCTTCGCCGCCAAGCTGGGCGAGCTGCTGGACTACCATAACTTCGTCCTGCAGCACTACTACAAGGAGCCGGCCATCGACTTCCAGAAGACCCTGGACGAGGCGATGGAGTATGCCGAGCTGCTCAAGCCGATGATGGCCGATGTCGCTGCGACCCTGCACGACCTGCGCAAGCACGGCAAGGACATCATGTTCGAAGGCGCCCAGGGATCGCTGCTGGACATCGACCATGGCACCTACCCCTACGTGACCAGTTCCAACACCACCGCTGGCGGTACCGCCACCGGTTCCGGCTTCGGCCCGCTGTACCTGGACTACGTACTGGGTATCACCAAGGCCTATACCACTCGCGTCGGCTCCGGTCCGTTCCCGACCGAGCTGTTCGACGACGTCGGCGCCTACCTGGCCAAGCGCGGCCACGAGTTCGGCGCCACCACCGGTCGCGCTCGTCGCTGCGGCTGGTTCGATGCCGTGATCCTGCGCCGCGCCATCGAGATCAACAGCATCTCCGGCCTGTGCCTGACCAAGCTCGACGTGCTCGATGGCCTGGATGTGGTGCGCCTGTGCGTCGGCTACAAGAATGCCGATGGCGATGTGCTGGAAGCGCCGACCGATGCCGACAGCTACATCGGCCTGCAGCCGGTCTACGAGGAAATGCCCGGCTGGAGCGAGTCGACCGTGGGTGCGAAGACCCTGGAAGAGTTGCCGGCCAACGCCCGCGCCTACATCAAGCGCGTGGAAGAGCTGGTGGGTGCGCCGATCGATATCATCTCCACCGGTCCGGACCGCAACGAGACCATCATCCTGCGCCATCCATTCGCCTGAGGCGGATAGCGGGGCGATGACGGAACGGGCTGCGCATGCGGCCCGTTTTCATTTCCGGGGTCGGCGCCGCGGTGAGCGGGGGAGGGTGGCGTGGCTCGAAGGGAAAATCGCGGACAACAAAAAGCCGAGCGATGCTCGGCTGTTTGTCTTGAAGATGGTGCCCAGGAGAAGACTCGAACTTCCACGGTGTTGCCACCGCTAGGACCTGAACCTAGTGCGTCTACCAATTCCGCCACCTGGGCATGCTTTTCAGCATTGTGCGATGATCGCTCATCGACTTGGGTGTTGCAAACCTTGTCGCAGTTTCAATGCCTGGTAGTGGCTGAACTGCTGAAACAAAAACGGTCTAATGATCGGCTTTGTCTGAAATATGGTGCCCAGGAGAAGACTCGAACTTCCACGGTGTTGCCACCGCTAGGACCTGAACCTAGTGCGTCTACCAATTCCGCCACCTGGGCACTGGAGTCGATGATCGCTCATCGTTTCCGTGTTACAACGTCTCAGCAACGTTGTGGGCGCGAACTATACGAGTACGTATTCTGCTTGTAAACCCCTGATGCGATAAAAATTATTCTGTTGCCGAAGCTGACCGACGAAGCGTTTTCGCGCTTCAATAGAGCAATGGCAGCAAACGCTAAAGAAGAAAAGGTGACCTACCTCTAATGGCCGATTGGCAAAACCTCGATCCCGAGGCCGCTCGCGAAGCGGAAAAGTACGAAAACCCCATCCCCAGCCGGGAACTGATCCTGGCTCACCTATCCGAGCGGGGCGCTCCGGCGACTCGCTCCCAGTTGCTCGACGAGTTCGGGCTCGCCGGCGAGGAGCCGGAAGAGGCCTTGCGTCGTCGCCTGCGCGCCATGGAGCGCGACGGGCAGCTTATCTATACGCGTCGTGGCGCCTATGCGCCGGTGGACAAGCTGGACCTGATCCGCGGCCGCATCAGCGGGCACCGCGACGGCTTCGGCTTCCTGATCCCCGACGATGGCAGCGACGACCTGTTCCTCAGTCCCACCCAGATGCGCCTGGTGTTCGACGGCGACCGCGCCCTGGCCCGGGTATCCGGCCATGACCGGCGCGGACGCCGCGAAGGCCAGCTGGTCGAGGTGATCGAGCGGGCCCACGAGATCGTGGTCGGCCGCTACTTCGAGGAAAGCGGCATCGGCGTGGTGGTCGCGGACAACCCGAAGATCCAGCAGGAAGTCCTGATCCCGCCGGGCAAGGCCGGCAAGGCCAGGCACAACCAGTTCGTCCAGGTGCGCATCGAGCAATGGCCGAGCATCCACCGCCAGGCCCAGGGCGAGATCGTCGAGGTGCTCGGCGACTACATGGCGCCGGGGATGGAGATCGAAGTCGCCTTGCGCAGCTACGATATCCCCCACGTCTGGCCGGCCGCGGTGGAGAAGGAAGCGGCCAAGCTCAAGCCGGAAGTGGCGGAGAAGGACAAGGAAAAGCGTATCGACCTGCGCCAGGTGCCCTTCGTCACCATCGACGGCGAGGATGCCCGCGACTTCGACGACGCGGTGTACGCCGAGGCCAAGCGCGGCGGCGGCTGGCGCCTGTTCGTGGCGATCGCCGATGTCTCGCACTACGTGAAGGTCGGTTCGGCGCTGGACGAAGAGGCGGCCAGGCGCGGCAACTCGGTGTATTTCCCCGAGCGGGTGATCCCGATGCTGCCGGAGGTGCTGTCCAATGGTCTCTGCTCGCTGAATCCGCTGGTCGACCGGCTGGCCATGGTCTGCGAGATGACCCTGTCCAAGGCTGGCAAGCTGACCGGCTACCAGTTCTACGAAGCGGTGATCCACTCCCATGCCCGCCTGACCTACACCAAGGTCAGCCAGTTGCTCGAGCACCCCGACAGCGTCGAGGCCGAGAACCTGCGCCAGCAGTTGCCCGGCGTGGTGCCGCACCTGCAGCAGCTGTATGCGTTGTATAAAGCGCTGCTGGCCGGCCGCCATGTCCGCGGCGCGATCGATTTCGAGACCCAGGAAACCCGCATCGTCTTCGGCGCCGACCGGAAGATCTCGGAAATCCGCCCGACCCAGCGCAACGATGCGCACCGCCTGATCGAAGAATGCATGCTCTGCGCCAACGTGGCGACCGCACGCTTCCTGCAGAAGCACGCCATCCCGGCGTTGTACCGGGTGCATGACGGCCCGCCGCAGGAGAAACTCAACAACCTGCGCCAGTTCCTCGGCGAGCTGGGGTTGAGCCTCGGCCGCGGCAAGGCCGCGCCGACCCCGGGCGACTACCAGGAGTTGCTGGAGAAGATCCACGACCGCGCCGACTTCCGCCTGATCCAGACGGTCATGCTGCGTTCGCTCAGCCAGGCGGTGTACAGCCCGGACAACAATGGCCACTTCGGCCTCAACTACGACGCCTACACCCACTTCACCTCGCCGATCCGGCGCTACCCGGACCTGCTGGTGCATCGTGCGATCCGCAGTGTGATCCGCTCCAAGGCGGAGACTCCGCACGTGCAGCGGGCCGGCGCGGCGAGCATGCCCAAGGCGCGTATCTATCCGTACGACGAATTGCGCCTGGACCAGTTGGGCGAGCAGTGCTCGATGACCGAGCGGCGTGCCGACGAGGCCACCCGCGACGTGACCAACTGGCTGAAGTGCGAATACATGCGCGAGCGGGTCGGCGAGACCTTCCCTGGCGTAATCACTGCGGTCACCGGTTTCGGTCTGTTCGTCGAGCTGACCGACATCTTCGTCGAAGGCCTGGTCCATGTGACCGCGCTGCCCGGCGACTACTATCATTTCGACGCCGTGCACCATCGCCTCAGCGGCGAACGCACCGGGCGCAGCTTCCGTCTCGGCGACACCACGGAAGTGGTAGTGGCGCGGGTCGACCTGGACGAGCGGAAGATCGATTTCGAGCTGGCCGGAAACGTGCTGAGCGCGCCGATCGGACGCAAGAAGCGCAACGGCGACAAGTCGACGAACGCCGGCAAGGCGCCGAAGGGGCGCAAGGGCGCATCCGTGCCCGAGGTCGACCTGGAGCCGGCGCTGGCCAGTCCCGACGCCGCGGTGGTGCCGCGGCGCAAGGCCGGCAAGGTGCAGGCGCTGCCGCCGGTCGCGCCGGAGCTGCTGGCGCAGGCCGCGGAGATGCTCGGCAACACCGACGTGCGCAAGAGTCGCGAGGTGAAGCAGGCGCTGCTCGCCGAGGCGCGTGTCGGCGGCAAGGACAAGGGCGGGAAGAAGGGCAAGGTCGTTCCTGCGGGCAAGAGCGCGAAGGGCAAGGCCAAGGACGGCAAGCCCGCCGCTGTCGCCAAGCCGGGCAAGCCGACCAAGCATCGCAAGGGGCCTTCCAAGCCGAAGGCCGACAACGCTCCGGCCGCCACCGGGGCGCGCAAACGTAAGGCCAAGTCATGAGTCAGTGGGAAAAGGTCTACGGCGTGCATGCGGTGGAAGCGTTGTTGCGTCATCACCCGAAGCGGGTCAAGCAGTTGTGGCTGGCCGAGGGGCGGCATGATCCGCGGGTCCAGGTGCTCACCGAGCTGGCCGCCGGGTTCCGTATTCCGGTAGGGCAGCGCGATCGGCGCGAACTCGACGAGTGGGCGGAAGGCGTCCACCAGGGCGTGGTCGCGGAAGTCAGCCCCAGCCAGGTCTGGGGCGAAAACATGCTCGAGGAACTGCTCGAGCGGAGCGAGGGCGTGCCGCTGCTGCTGGCCCTGGATGGCGTCACCGATCCGCACAACCTCGGCGCCTGCCTGCGTACCGCCGATGCGGCGGGGGTGCAGGCGGTGATCGTGCCCAAGGACAAGTCCGCGACCCTCAACGCCACCGTGCGCAAGGTCGCTTGCGGCGCCGCCGAGGTGATCCCGCTGGTGGCGGTGACCAACCTCGCGCGCACCCTGGAAAAGCTCCAGCAGCGCGGCCTGTGGGTGGTCGGCACCGCTGGCGAGGCGGACAAGACCCTCTACCAGCTCGACCTCAAGGGGCCGACCGTGCTGGTGATGGGCGCGGAAGGCAAGGGCATGCGCCGGCTGACCCGCGAGCACTGCGACTTCCTCGCCAGGTTGCCGATGGCCGGCAGCGTCAGCAGCCTGAACGTCTCGGTCGCCACCGGCGTCTGCCTGTTCGAGATCCTCCGCCAGCGCACCCCGCTGGAGTGAGCGCGTGCGGGGCCGCCGCGGCGCGGCCCCGCGCCATTCCATCCGCTGTACAAATATTCGCCAATCTTCCTTGCTTCGCCGGTTGCCCTTCTCTAGAATGTCGCCCCTTGCCGCGCGGGCAGGCGTTCGTTCGCCTCTCCACCAGGCAAGCCAAGAAAACATTCACTCCTTGCCTGACCGTTCTGCGGCAGGCTGCAACCCGTAAGGAGCATTTATGCGTCATTACGAAATCGTGTTCCTGGTTCACCCGGACCAGAGCGAACAAGTCGGTGGCATGGTCGAGCGTTACACCAAGGCCATCGAAGAAGACGGCGGCAAGATCCACCGTCTGGAAGACTGGGGCCGTCGTCAGCTGGCCTACGCCATCAACAACGTGCACAAGGCCCACTACGTTCTGATGAACGTCGAGTGCAGCGCCAAGGCCCTGGCTGAGCTGGAAGACAACTTCCGTTACAACGATGCCGTGATCCGTAACCTGGTCATGCGTCGCGACGAAGCTGTCACCGAGCAGTCCGAGATGCTCAAGGCTGAAGAAAGCCGCAACGAGCGTCGCGAGCGTCGTGAGCGTCCGAACGATAACGCTGAAGGCGCCGATGGCGACGACAACAGCGATAGCGATAACGCTGACGAGTAATTCCGGACCAGTATTGAGGAGCCAATCACATGGCACGTTTCTTCCGTCGTCGTAAGTTCTGCCGCTTCACCGCCGAAGGCGTGAAAGAGATCGATTACAAGGATCTCAACACCCTGAAGGCCTACGTTTCCGAAACCGGCAAGATCGTTCCGAGCCGTATCACCGGCACCAAGGCCAAGTACCAGCGTCAGCTGGCGACCGCTATCAAGCGCGCCCGCTACCTGGCCCTGCTTCCTTACACCGACAGCCACGGCCGTTGAGATCGGGCAGTCGAACGCTGGTAAGGGATAGATCGCATGCGCGCACTGGCTGAGTTCACCATGCGCGGCCGCATGCAGGCCACGCTCGCCGTGGCAGGCTCCGCGGTTGTTCCACTGTTGTTCTGGCTGAGTGCCGCCGCCGGTAGCCTGGTGCTGCTGCGGCGCGGATTCGGCGACGCCTTCGGCGTCCTGGCCTGGGCGGTGCTACCGGCGATGTTCTGGTGGTACCTGGGCGATCCGAGCATCCTTCTGGTCCTGCTCGGTACCCTGACGCTGGCGCAGATCCTGCGCGCCAGCACGTCCTGGAGCCATGTGCTGCTGGGCAGTGTTGCAGTTGGCGTGGTATTCGCGCTGGTGCTGGGGCATACCTCCAGCGAGCTGATCGGCGCCCTGGCGACGGAAGTCACCAAGGTCCTGACCCAGCTTCGCGGGGAGTCCCAGCTGTCGGGCGAAGAGCTGGACAAGTTGCAGGTGGCGCTGGTGCCGACCCTGACCGGGGTCATGGCTTCCTCGCTGCAGGTGACCTGCCTGCTCTGCCTGATGCTCGCGCGGTACTGGCAGGCTTCGCTGTACAACCCGGGCGGCTTCGGCCGCGAATTCCGGAGTTTGCGGCTGGCGCCGGCGGTTGCCGTGATCCTGCTGCTGGGGGCCGTCGTGGTCCCGGCGCTGGAAGTGCAGGCCGCGGTGCTCGGTCCGTTGTGCAGCGTGCCGCTGATCATCGCCGGCGTGGCGCTCGGGCATGGCCTGATCGCCCTGAAGCGCCTCGCGGGTGGTTGGCTGGTGGGCCTGTACCTGGCTGTATTGCTGCTGGGGAACCTGATCTGTCTTTTGGCGGTTGTCGACAGTCTGTTTGATTTTCGTGGACGCCTGGCCCGGCGCCAGGGTTCCACGAACGGTGAAGGTTAAAAGTTAAGAGGTAAGACTCAAATGGAAGTCATCCTGCTGGAAAAAGTCGCCAACCTGGGCAACCTGGGCGACAAGGTGAACATCAAGGGCGGTTACGCCCGTAACTTCCTGCTGCCGCAGGGCAAGGCCACCGTCGCCACCGCCGAGAACGTCGCTGCGTTCGAAGCACGCCGCGCCGAGCTGGAAAAGGCTGCCGCCGAGAAGAAGGCCGCTGCCGAAGCCCGTGCTGCCCAGCTCTCCGAGCTGGTGGTAACCCTCGGCGCCCACGCTGGCGACGAAGGCAAGCTGTTCGGTTCGATCGGCACCCGCGACATCGCCGAAGCCGTTTCCGCTGCCGGTTACCCGCTGGAAAAAGCCGAAGTTCGCCTGCCCAACGGCGCGCTGCGCAACACCGGTGAGTTCGACGTCGCCGTGCACCTGCACACCGACGTGGAAACCACTCTGAAGCTGATCATCGTCGCTGAGTAAGCGATCCGATCGGTAGGGCTGGGCGGGCATATGCGTGTCCGCGGCAGTCCGCTAACATCGGGCACGGTACCGGCAACGGCACCGTGCCCGTTGTTTTTTCCGCTGTTCCTTTTTCTTGCGTCGAGTCTATGAACGAGATCACCAGCCCCGAGCAATACGACCTGGAAACCACAGCCCTGAAGGTGCCGCCGCACTCGATCGAGGCCGAGCAGGCCGTGCTGGGTGGCCTGATGCTGGACAACAACGCCTGGGAGCGTGTGTCGGATTCGGTGTCCGACGGCGATTTCTACCGCCATGACCATCGCCTGATCTTCCGCGCCATCTACAAGCTGGCCGAGGCCAACCAGCCGATCGACGTGGTGACCCTCTCCGAGCAGTTGGAGAAGGAAGGACAACTGGCCCAGGTCGGCGGCCTGGCCTATCTCGGCGAACTGGCGAAGAACATTCCCTCGGTCGCCAACATCAAGGCCTACGCGCAGATCATCCGCGAGCGCGCCACCCTGCGCCAACTGATCGGCATCAGCAACGAGATCGCCGACAGCGCCTTCCACCCGGAAGGGCGCGGCGCCAACGAGATCCTCGACGAGGCCGAGCGGAAGATCTTCGAGATCGCCGAAGCGCGACCGAAGACCGGCGGGCCGGTAGGGATCAGCGATATCCTGGTCAAGACCATCGACCGCATCGACTACCTGTTCAACACCACCGAGGCGCTGACCGGGGTGTCCACCGGTTTCACCGACCTCGACGAGAAGACCAGCGGCCTGCAGCCGGCCGACCTGATCATCGTCGCCGGGCGTCCGTCGATGGGTAAGACCACCTTCGCCATGAACCTGGTCGAGAACGCGGTGATGCGCACCGACAAGGCCGTGTTGGTGTACTCCCTGGAGATGCCCTCCGACTCGATCGTGATGCGTATGCTCTCGTCGCTCGGGCGTATCGACCAGACCAAGGTGCGTTCCGGCAAGCTCGACGACGAGGACTGGCCGCGCCTGACTTCGGCGATCAACCTGCTCAACGACAAGAAGCTGTTCATCGACGATACCGCTGGCATCAGTCCCTCGGAAATGCGCGCGCGGACCCGTCGCCTGGTGCGCGAGCACGGCGACCTGGCGCTGATCATGATCGACTACCTGCAACTGATGCAGATACCCGGCTCCAGCGGCGACAACCGGACCAACGAGATTTCCGAGATTTCCCGCTCGCTGAAGGCCCTGGCGAAGGAATTCAACTGCCCGGTGATTGCCCTGTCGCAGCTCAACCGCTCCCTGGAGCAGCGACCCAACAAGCGCCCGGTGAACTCCGACTTGCGCGAATCCGGGGCGATCGAGCAGGACGCCGACGTGATCATGTTCGTCTACCGCGACGAGGTGTACCACCCGGAGACCGAGTTCAAGGGCGTCGCCGAAATCATCATCGGCAAGCAGCGTAACGGTCCGATCGGTACGGTGCGCCTGGCCTTCATCGGCAAATACACGCGCTTCGAGAACCTTGCCGCCGGCATGTACAACTTCGAGGACGAATGACCCGGCTTGGGTCTTGCCCGGCGGGCGCCTTACCATAGGCACCCGTTTCAGTTGCAGGACCCGATGCCATGCGTCCCCTCGTTGCCACCGTCGACCTTTCCGCCATTCGCCACAACTATGCCCTGGCCAAGCGCTGCGCGCCGCAGCGCCAGGCGTTCGCGGTGGTCAAGGCGAACGCCTATGGCCACGGTGCGCGCGAAGTGGTTACCGCGTTGCACGACGATGCCGATGGCTTCGCCGTGGCCTGCCTGGAGGAGGCCGCGGAAGTCCGCGCCTTGCACGCCAGCGCGCGCATCCTGTTGCTGGAAGGCTGCTTCGAGGCGAGCGAATACGCCCTCGCCGGGCAATTGCGCCTGGACCTGGTGATCCAGGGCGCGGAACAGGGCGAGGCGTTCCTCGCCGCCGGCCTGGATATTCCACTCAACGTCTGGCTCAAGCTCGACTCCGGCATGCACCGCCTAGGCTTCGATCCTGCCGCGCTGCGCGCCTGGCATGCGCGCCTGCGCAACCATCCTGGTGTGCGCGAGCTGAACCTGATCAGCCATTTCGCCTGCGCCGACGAACGCAACCATCCGCTCACCGAGCAGCAGCTGGAGAGTTTCCTCGGCCTGCTCGACCTGGATTTCGACCAGCGCAGCCTGGCCAATTCGGCGGCGGTGCTGACTATCCCGGCCGCCCACATGGACTGGCTGCGGCCGGGAATCATGCTCTACGGGTCGACCCCGCTGGCCGACCTGAGCGCCGCCGAACTGGGCCTGAGGCCGGCCATGAGCCTGGGCGCGCAGTTGATTTCACTGCGCGAGGTGGCCGTGGGCGAGAGCGTCGGCTACGGCGCCACCTGGATCGCCGAGCGGCCGGCGCGGATCGGCACGGTCAGTTGCGGCTACGCTGACGGCTATCCGCGTACCGCGCCAGCCGGGACTCCGGTACTGGTCGGGGGACGCCGCGCGACCCTGGCCGGGCGGGTCTCGATGGACATGCTGGCGGTCGACCTCTCCGACCTGCCGGAGGCTCGCGTTGGCGACCCGGTGGAGTTGTGGGGCGCCGGGTTGTCGGTGGACGAGGTCGCCCGTGCCTGCGGCACCCTTGGCTACGAGCTTCTGAGCAAGGTCACGGCTCGGGTTCCGCGACGCTACAGCCACTGATTCAGGAGATACGCTCCGGTGCCAGGGCGGTCGGCCAGGGGAGCGCCGGCGCGGTCTCGCGTTCATCGTCGGCAGCCATCGCATAGCCGGCGCGCCCGGCGCCCTTGACCCGGTACAGCGCCTGGTCGGCGGCCTTGTAGAGTTTGCCGAACTGCAGGGCGTCGCCGGGAAACAGGGCGACGCCGATGCTCGGTGTGATCACCAGCCACTGCTTGGCGAACTCCACCGGTTTCGCCAGTTCTCGCAGCAGGCGTTCGGCGATGTCGCGGGCATGCTGCTCGGCATTCGACCCGCCGACCAGCACGGCGAATTCGTCGCCGCCGAGGCGTGCCACGCAATCCTCGGTGCGCACGCAATGGCGCAGCCGCTGGGCCACGTTCTGCAGGACGAAGTCGCCGGCATCGTGGCCATGGGTATCGTTGATCGGCTTGAAGTGATCCAGGTCGATCAGCAGCAGCGCCATGCTGTTGCC
The DNA here is from genome assembly GCF_052044465.1 of Pseudomonas sp. 22490. Classification (NCBI taxonomy): domain Bacteria; kingdom Pseudomonadati; phylum Pseudomonadota; class Gammaproteobacteria; order Pseudomonadales; family Pseudomonadaceae; genus Pseudomonas; species Pseudomonas sp. 22490. The sequence goes on from NZ_JBQENS010000001.1 coordinate 195,133, forward strand.
GTGGCGGCGCGCGTCGTCCAGGGCGCTTTCGGCGAACTCCATCAGGTGCCTGCGGTTGCCAAGCCCGGTCAGCGGGTCGTGATGGGCGGCGTACTGCAGTTGCGCTTCGCGCATCTGCAACTGGCGATTGGCCTCGCTCAACTCGTTGGTACGGACTTCCACGGCGCGTGCCAGGTCGCGCTGGGCGCTGTGCAGCAGGGCCAGGCGCGCGTTCTTTTCCTGGTCGGCCTGGTCCAGGGCCAGGGCCCTTTCCTGCTTCAGATCCTGGATGCGCGAGGCGAGCGCCAGGGAGAACAGCAGGGCCTCCAGGGTCAGCGCCAGCGGGAAGACCATGGCGTTGGCCGAGGTCGGCTGGACCAGCGCGGTGGCGCGCATCACGCCAAGGCTGACGCTGCCGAGCACCAGGCCGAAGCCGACCAGGTACAGGCGCGCCGTGGCCGAACCCTGGCGCCAGCGCTGCACTGCCAGGCCGATGGCGATCGGCAGGTTGGCCAGCAGGGTCAGCGCCAGCACGCCGGCCGCCTGCCAGCGCCAGCCGGCGGCGTTGAACGCCAGGCAGGCAAGGAACAGCAGGCAACAGGCGTTCAGCAGGTGATGGGCCCAGCGTGCGTGCTGCCGGCTTTGCAGCAGGTTCTGGCTGAAGCGGATCACGCAGATGCCCCAGATCGCCAGCAGCGCCAGGCGGTCAAGCCACCAGGGCACCGCCCGCTCGGGCCAGAAATACTCGAAACCATGGCCGCTGATGCTCAGGGTCAGCACCAGCGCGCTGGCAGCGGTCAGCACGTACCAGAAATAGGCGCGATCGCGCAGGCTGGTGAAGAGGAACAGGTTGTACAGCAGCAGGGCGAGGATCAGCCCGTAGGCCATGCCGAACAGCAGGTTGCCCTGGCTGCGGTATTCCAGCAGTTCGTCGTGGCTCCAGAGCCTCAGCGGAAAGGCGTTGCCGCCGGGATCGTAGCTGCGCAGGTAGACGCGCAACGGCCCATCGCCGGGAGGGATCCGGAACAGCGGATGACGGTAGGCGTGGTCGCGGCCCTCGGCGAAGGGCACCGCTTCGCCGCTGCGATGTTCACGGAACCCGCCGCGCTCGTCGGGGAGATACAGGCGCAGGTCGTGCAGGCTGGCGCTGGCGACTTCCAGCCACCAGCCGCCGGATACCGCCTCGCGTCTCGGCAGGTCGAGGCGCAGCCACCAGGCGCTGCGGCTGAGGCCGACGCTGGTGCGGCCGGCGGCGGCGACGAAGCGGCCGGCCTGCTCCGCTTGTTCGAGGTCCTCCACCGCCAGGTTGCCATCGGGGTCTTCGAGCAGGTCCAGCGAGCCGTTCAACCAGGCGCCGCTGGCCGGGCCCGTAGGAAGCCCCGGCGCTGCGTTCGACGCGGCGCTGGCCAATAGCAGGAAGACGACCGCGAACTGGGCAAGAGGATGGCGCACGATGAATCTCCCGGGGGCCTCTGGTGGAGGCCGGGTGAGATGACGATGGATGGAGTATAGAAAGAAGGTGGCGAAATGATGGCGGTTTGCGAGGCCAGCCGACGATAGGCAATACCCAGTGAAAACGTCGGAATTGCTCATTTTTTGTGCTATATTCCGCGCCCGCGTTTACGCGACCCCCCATTCCTAGAGATACCCCCTGGTGCCCGTGATGCAAGCCGCCAAGCCGCTGTTCGACTATCCCAAGTACTGGGCCGAGTGTTTCGGTCCGGCGCCCTTCCTGCCTATGAGTAGGGAAGAGATGGATCAGCTCGGCTGGGACTCCTGCGACATCATCATCGTCACCGGCGATGCCTACGTCGACCACCCGTCCTTCGGCATGGCCATCATCGGCCGCCTGCTGGAGGCCCAGGGGTTCCGCGTCGGCATCATCGCCCAGCCGGACTGGCAGTCGAAGGACGACTTCATGAAGCTCGGCGAGCCGAACCTGTTCTTCGGCGTGGCGGCCGGCAACATGGACTCGATGATCAACCGCTACACCGCGGACAAGAAGGTCCGTTCCGACGACGCTTACACCCCCGGCGGCCTGGCCGGCAAGCGCCCGGACCGCGCCAGCCTGGTCTATAGCCAGCGCTGCAAGGAGGCCTACAGCCATGTGCCGGTGATCCTCGGCGGGATCGAGGCCTCGTTGCGGCGCATCGCCCATTACGACTACTGGCAGGACAAGGTCCGCCGCTCGATCCTGATGGACGCCACGGCCGACATCCTGCTCTACGGCAACGCCGAGCGTGCGGTGGTGGAAATCGCCCAGCGCCTGGCCCAGGGCGAACTGGTGAGCGCGATCACCGACGTGCGCGGCACCGCCTTCGTCCGTCGCGACACCCCGGAGGGCTGGTTCGAGATCGATTCCACGCGGATCGACCGGCCGGGCAAGATCGACAAGATCATCAATCCCTACGTGAACACCCAGGACACCGCCGCCTGCGCCATCGAGCAGGAAAAGGGCGCGCAGGAGGACCCGCAGGAAGCCAAGGTCGTGCAGTTGCTGGCGAACCCCAGGCTGACCCGGGAGAAGACCGTGATCCGCCTGCCGTCTTTCGAGAAGGTGCGCAACGACCCGGTGCTCTATGCCCACGCCAACCGCGTGCTGCACCTGGAGACCAACCCGGGCAACGCCCGTGCCCTGGTGCAGAAGCACGGCGAAGTGGATGTCTGGTTCAACCCGCCGCCCATTCCGATGAGCACCGAGGAAATGGACTACGTGTTCGGCATGCCCTATGCCCGCGTGCCGCACCCGGCCTACGGCAAGGCGAAGATTCCCGCCTACGAGATGATCCGCTTCTCGGTGAACATCATGCGTGGCTGCTTCGGCGGCTGCACCTTCTGCTCGATCACCGAGCATGAGGGACGGATCATCCAGAACCGCTCGCACGACTCGATCATCCGCGAGATCGAGGAGATGCGCGACAAGGTGCCCGGCTTCACCGGCGTGGTCTCCGACCTTGGCGGACCGACGGCGAACATGTACCGCATCGCCTGCAAGAGCCCGGACATCGAGCGGCACTGCCGCAAGCCATCCTGCGTGTTCCCCGGCATCTGCGAGAACCTCGATACCGACCACAGCTCGCTGATCGAGCTGTACCGCAAGGCCCGGGCGCTGCCGGGGGTGAAGAAGATCCTGATCGCCTCCGGCCTGCGCTACGACCTCGCCGTCGAGTCGCCCGAGTACGTCAAGGAACTGGTGACCCACCACGTCGGCGGCTACCTGAAGATCGCCCCGGAGCACACCGAGCGCGGTCCGCTGGACAAGATGATGAAGCCGGGGATCGGCACCTACGACCGCTTCAAGCAGATGTTCGAGAAGTTCTCGAAGGAAGCCGGCAAGGAGCAGTACCTGATCCCGTACTTCATCGCCGCCCATCCCGGGACCACCGACGAAGACATGATGAACCTGGCCCTGTGGCTCAAGCGCAACGGCTTCCGCGCCGACCAGGTCCAGGCGTTCTATCCTTCGCCGATGGCCACTGCCACCGCTATGTATCACTCGGGCAAGAACCCGCTGCGCAAGGTCACCTACAAGAGCGATGGCGTGACCATCGTCAAGAGCGACCAGCAGCGGCGCCTGCACAAGGCCTTCCTGCGCTACCACGACCCGAAAGGCTGGCCGCTGCTGCGCGAGGCGCTGGAGCGGATGGGGCGCGCCGACCTGATCGGCAATGGCAAGCACCACCTGGTCCCGACCTACCAGCCGGATACCGGCGAATACCAGAGCGCCCGGCGGAAGAACTCGACGCCGGCCGGCAGCAAGAAGGCCGGCAAGCTGCTGACCCAGCATACCGGCCTGCCGCCACGCGCCAGCGACGGTGGTAAGCCGTGGAGCAAGGGTCAGCAGAACAAGGCGACGGCCTTCGCCAAGGGCAAGAAGAAGTCGCGCCAGCCGAACATCCCGCGCTGATCGCCGGGGCGGCCCTGCCGCCCGCAAAGCGTGCGCGGCTGCAACCTTGCCTGCGGTCGCGCACCGTCGCAGTGCATTGCCGCGGCACGACCTCCTGGCCGCCCGGGCCTGACGGCGCTGGCACAAGTCTTGCGCTTCCGGGGCATCCCGGTCTTCACGAAGAACCGTCGTGGCGGACCCGGCAACGCCTCGTCGCTTCGCTCCGGCGTCGCGCCGCCGACTCCGCTACAGTGACCGCAACCCCAGCCCCGCGAGCCTTCGATGCCCGAGCAGCTTGCCCACTATCCGTTCACCGATACGGCCTACCACGAGTTGCTCGATCGCCAGGGCGGCGTGCGTCCCCATTGGCAGCGGCTGTTCCGCCAACTGGAGCGCAGCAGCCCTGAGCAATTGCGCCAGCGCCAGGCCCTGGTGGAACGGCAGATCCAGGAGAACGGCGTCACCTACAACGTTTACGCCGATCCCAAGGGCACCGACCGCCCCTGGGCGCTGGACCTTCTGCCGAACCTGCTGTCCGCCGCCGAGTGGCAGCCGATCGCCGCTGGTGTGGCGCAGCGTGCTCGGCTGCTCAATGCGCTGCTGGCCGACCTGTACGGCGACCAGCGTCTGCTCGCCGAAGGGCTGCTGCCCAGCGAACTGGTCTTCGGCCATCCGAACTTCCTCTGGCCGGCGCTCGGCATCCGGCCGCCCGGCGGGATTTTCCTGCACAGCTATGCCGTGGACCTGGCGCGCGATGCCGACGGACGCTGGCAGGTCCTTGCCGACCGCACCCAGGCTCCGTCCGGCGCGGGCTATGCGCTGGAGAACCGGCAGATCGTCTCGCGGGCCTTGCCGGAACTCTATCGCGACCTGCGCGTGCAGCATCTCGCCGGGTATTTCCGCACCCTGCAGGAGACCCTCGCCAGCCAGGCCGCCGGCGACGGCGAGACGCCGCTGGTGGTGCTGCTGACTCCCGGACGTTTCAACGAAACCTACTTCGAGCATCTCTACCTGGCGCGCCAGCTCGGTTTTCCGCTGGTCGAGGGGCACGACCTGACGGTGCGCGACGCCACCCTCTATCTCAAGACCCTCGGCGGCCTGAAACGGGTGCACGCGGTATTGCGGCGCCTCGATGACGATTTCTGCGACCCACTGGAATTACGTACCGACTCGGCGCTGGGCATTCCCGGCCTGCTCGAGGCGGTACGCCAGGGGCGCGTACTGGTGGCCAACGCGTTGGGCAGCGGGGTGCTGGAATCGCCCGGCCTGCTCGGCTTCCTGCCGCAGGCCTGTCGCCGCCTGCTGGGCGAGGAGTTGGCGCTGCCCTCGCTCGACACCCGCTGGTGCGGCGAGCCGCAGGCCCTCGAGGCGATACTCGCGGCACTGCCCGACCTGGTGATCAAGCCGGCCTTTCCCGGCCAGCGCTGCGAACCGCTGTTCGGCCACGCCCTCGACGGTGCCGGCCTGGCATCCCTCGGCGAGCGCTTGCGCGAGCGCCCGCAGGCCTACGTGGCGCAACGCCTGGCGCAGTTGTCCCAGGCGCCGGTCTGGCGCGACGGCGAGGCCGGCGTCGGCCTGCAGTCGCGGGCCATCGGCATGCGCGTGTTCGCCGTCGCCGCCGCCGACGGACGCTACTGGGTGATGCCCGGCGGTCTGACCCGCGTAGCCTCGGCGGCGGATGCCGAGGTGGTGTCGATGCAACGCGGCGGCGCGAGCAAGGACACCTGGGTACTGGCCGAGCGTGCGGTCGGCGGCGAGCCGTGGCGGCCGCGCCGGCTCGGCGTGCGCGACCTGGTCCGCGAGGATCCCTACCTGCCGTCGCGGGTGGTGGAAAACCTGTTCTGGTACGGCCGCTATGCCGAGCGTTGCGACGACCACGCGCGCCTGCTGCGGGTGGTGCTGTCGCGCTACGTGGATGCCGATGGCGACGAAGAGGCGCTGCGCAGCGCCCTGGCCCTGGCCGGCGGCATCGGCCTGCTGCCCGAGGATGGCGAGCCGTTGGAAAGGTGCCTGTTGCGGGCGTTGCTCGACGAGCACTGGCCGGCGAGCCTGTGCGCCAACCTGCGGCGCCTGCACTGGGCGGCGGCGCAGGTGCGCGGGCGCTTGTCCGGGGAGAACTGGCTGGCCTTGCTGGAGCTGCAACGCGACATGCAGGCGCTCGATCCGGCACGCACCGACCTCGGCGAAGCGCTGGACTTCCTCAACCGGCTAGTGATGTCCCTGGCCGCGTTGTCCGGTTTCGCCCTCGACGACATGACCCGCGACGACGGCTGGCGTTTCCTGATGATCGGCCGGCGCATCGAGCGCGTGCGCTTCTTCGCCGAGAGCATCGCCGCCTTCCTCGACGGCGGTAGCGCCTGGGACGCCGGCGCGCTGGAGTGGCTGCTGGAGCTGGGTAACAGCGGCATCACCTACCGCTCGCGCTACCTGGCGTCGCCGCAGCTGGTCCCGGTGCTCGACCTGCTCCTGTTGCACGAGCAGAACCCGCACTCGCTGCGCTTCCAGTTGCAGGCCCTGGAGCGTTCGCTGGAGCGCCTGCACGAGGAGTTCGGCGCGCCACGCGAGCGGGAACTCAGGACCCTGGGCGAACGCCTGCGCAGCTTCGATCTGGCGGCCCTGGAAAGCCCGCTGTTCGGCGCGGCAGGACTCGACGAGGTGCTCGTCGGGCTGGCGCGACTGCTGCGCGACATCGCCGCCTGCGCCGGACAGGTCTCCGATCGGCTAGGCTTGCGCTATTTCGCTCATGTCGACGATGTCAGCCAGAGAACGGTATCCACCTGATGTCCGCACCCGCGCTTCGCTCCGTTCCGCTCCCGGGCGCCCGCTACCAGGTGCTGCACGACACCCATTACCGCTATGCGACGCCGGTCTCGCTGTCGCGGCAACTGGCGCATCTCTGGCCGCGCGAATGCGCCTGGCAGGCCTGTCATGAGCGGGCACTGCTGATCGAGCCGGGGCCGAGCCGGCGCGAGGATGGCCACGACGCATTCGGCAATCCGCTGAGCCGGCTGGCCTTCGAGCGTCCCCACGAGGCGCTGCGGGTCAGCGCGCGACTGCAGGTCGAAGTGTTCGCCCATGCGCCGGCGCAACTGACCGCGTCGCCGGCATGGGAAACCGTCGCCGCCGGGCTGGCATTTTCCGGGCGGGCGCTGTCCGCCGCCGAGCTGGAAGCCTGCCGCTATCGCGTCGAGTCGCCCTATGTGCGCATCCAGCGGCGATTCGCCGAGTTCGCCGCCGACTGCTTCCCGCCCGGACGGCCGTTGCTGGTGGCGGCGGCGGCACTGATGGAGAAGATCTTCCGCGAGTTCGCCTTCGATGCGCAGGCCACCCAGGTGGCGACGCCGCTGGACGAAGTGCTGGAGCGCCGTCGCGGGGTCTGCCAGGACTTCGCCCACCTGATGCTCGCCTGCCTGCGCGCGCGCGGACTGGCGGCGCGCTACGTCAGCGGCTACCTGCTGACCCGCCCGCCGCCCGGACAGGCGCGACTGATCGGTGCCGACGCCTCGCATGCCTGGGTCTCGCTGTATTGCCCGGAGAACGGCTGGGTGGATTTCGACCCGACCAACGACCTGTTGCCCGACCTGGAGCACATCACCCTGGCCTGGGGGCGGGATTTTTCCGATGTGTCGCCGTTGCGCGGGGTGATCCTCGGTGGCGGTAGCCATGACCCGGAGGTGCGGGTGACGGTGCTGCCGCTACAGGAAACAGCCGGCTGATCAAAAAGTGATCGGTCTCGCGGAGGCCCTGCCGCCCGGGACTCCCGGACCTTTTCACCCAGGTTGTCCACAGCCTCGCCCACGCCGTTTGGGGACAACGAAGCGGTGCTCCGGCAAATTGGCGGCGCCGTGCTAGCTTTTCCAGAATCCGCTACGGACGTTGTCGGGCCAAGGGCCGGAGCCTGCCTTTCCGGTGCCAGGGGCGGTTCTCGTACGGAGCCAGACTCCTTCCTTGCGCACGGTGAGCGATATGGATGACACGACGATCGTCAACGTAGGTACCGAGAAGATCAACGCGCTCTGGGCGACGGTGTCCCAGTACGCCTTCGCCTTCGGCATCAAGATTCTCGCGGCCATCGCCTTCTGGGTGATCGGCCGCTGGCTGATCGGCTTCGCCGTCGGCATGGTGCAGAAATCCCTCGAGCGGCAAAAGGTCGATCCCACCGTGCTGCGCTACGTGGGTTCGTTCATCACGGTGACCCTGAACGTGCTGCTGGTGGTGGGCATCCTCGGTTTCTTCGGCATCCAGACCACCAGCCTGGCGGCGCTGATCGCGGCGGTCGGCCTGGCCATCGGCATGGCCTGGTCGGGATTGCTGGCGAACCTGGCGGCCGGCGGCTTCATCATCGTCCTGCGGCCGTTCAAGGTCGGCGACTTCATCTGCGCCGGCGGAGTGACCGGCACGGTCAAGGAGATCGGCCTGTTCACCACGGCGATCAACACTCCGGACAACGTGCTGACCATGGTCGGCAACAACAAGATATTCGGCGACAACATCCAGAACTTCACCCACAACCCGTTCCGCCGGGTCGAGTTGAAGGCGCAGCTTTCCGGTGCCGCCGACTACCAGGCGGCCATCGCCCTGCTCAAGCAGCGCGTCGCGGCGATTCCCAACGTGCTCGGCGAGCAGCCGGTGGACGTGGAGATCCTCGAGTTCAACCTGGTCGGGCCGGTGCTGGCGGTGCGCCCGTATTGCCACAACGACCATTACTGGCAGGTCTATTTCGATACCAACAAGGTGATCAAGGACGCCCTCGGCGCCGACTTCCCGGCACCGATGCCGGCGCAGACGGTGATCGTGCAGCAGTCCGCCGGCGCCTGACGTTTCCCGCTCGGCACCGACGCCCCGTCCTGCGGGGCGTTGGCGTTTGTGCGCGGACCGGGTGGCGGGCCGCGCGGAGAAAACGGGCCATCGGCGAGTCCAACGGGCACCCCGGCGAACAAGGTATAGTGCGGGCCTGCAACCGTCGCCGCAGCCGGCCGGGTTTCATCGGGAAAAGGATTCCGTGTGTTCTTCAGATTGCTCTTGATCGCCGTCCTGCTGGCGGTATCCGCGTGCAGCTCCAAGGCTCCCGGCCCGGGGGCGTCGGTGCCGAAGGTCGTGCGCGGCGAGTATCGCGTCAAGCGCGGCGACACCCTCTATTCGATCGCCACCCGGCACGGCTGGAACTACAAGGACCTGGCGCGCGCCAACGGCATCCGCCCGCCCTACGCGGTCAAGGTCGGCCAGGTAGTGCGCTTCGACGGGCGCAAGTCGACCTACGTCGCCAGTAGCCGCTCCTCGTCGAGCAGCCGTGCGCGCAAGCCGCCGCCTCCGCCGCCGTCGGTGACCCTGCGCGGCTGGCAGTGGCCGATGAAGGGGCCAGTGATCCGCCGCTTCTCCAGTTCCGACAAGCTCAACAAGGGCATCCGCATCGCCGGCACCCTGGGCCAGCCGGTACAGGCCTCGCTGGCCGGCAAGGTGGTGTTCGCGGTGAACAACATGCGTGGCTACGGCAACCTGGTGATCATCCAGCACGGTACCTCGTACACCAGCACCTACGCGCACAACAGCCGCTTGCTGGTGAAGGAGGGGCAGATGGTCGGCAAGGGCCAGAAGATCGCCGAGGCCGGTTCCTCGGATGCCGACCGGGTGCAGCTGTACTTCGAGATCCGCCAGAACGGCCGGCCGCTCGACCCGCTGAGCCTGCTGCCGCCGTCCTGAGAGAGGAGCGGATCACTGCGGGGGGCGGTCGACCCACTTCGGCGCCACGCTCGGCGTCCAGGCGGCGAGGGCATCGAGCAGCGCCGCCGGGCTGGCGCCGCGCTGCAGCATGCCGCGGTGTTCGGCGCGGACGAAACGTTCGTCGACCAGGTGGTCGAGGAAAGTCAGCAGCGGGTCGTAGAAACCGTTCACTTCGAGCAGGCCCAGCGGCTTGGCGTGGTAGCCCAGTTGGCCCCAGGTCCAGACCTCGAACAGCTCTTCCAGGGTGCCGAGCCCGCCGGGCAGGGCGATGAAGGCGTCGGCCAGTTCGGCCATGCGTGCCTTGCGCGCGTGCATGCCGTCTACCACTTCCAGGCGGGTCAGGCCCTTGTGGCCGATCTCGGCCTCCTGCAGGCTCTGCGGGATGATCCCGATCACTTCGCCGCCGGCGGCCAATGCGGCGTCCGCCACGGTGCCCATCAGACCGACCGCGCCGCCACCGTAGACCAGGGTCAGGCCGCGCTCGGCCAGGTGCCGGCCGAGGGCCACGGCGGCTTCCTGGTAGACCGGGGAAGCGCCGGGGCTGGCGCCACAGAATACGCAGACGGAACGCAAGGTCATGATCGACTCCTGTCGGGGGTGGAAAAAGGCGCACAGGGTAGCGGCTGGGAGCGCTTCGACCAAGCCGTGCGAAGCGTTGCCGGACGTTGCGTCGCAGGCGCGAAGCGGCACATCTGTGCTAAAACAGGAGTTCCCCGTAGTAAACGCCGGGCAGATCCCGCTCGATGCCCCGCCACGTCCGGTTCGGGTTTGACCTGAATCAGTGGAACTCGGTGCCCGATCGGGCAGTCTGCTCTTTCAGGATTCATCGCCCAACCTGCCTAGGAGGCTGCTCCATGCTACGTAAACTCGCTGCGGTATCCCTGCTGTCCCTGCTCAGTGCGCCGCTGCTGGCTGCCGAGTGCTCGGTGGACATCCAGGGTAACGACCAGATGCAGTTCAACACCAATGCCATCACCGTCGACAAGAGCTGCAAGCAGTTCACCGTCAACCTGTCCCACCCCGGCAACCTGCCGAAGAACGTCATGGGCCACAACTGGGTACTGAGCACCGCCGCCGACATGCAGGGCGTGGTCACCGACGGCATGGCTTCCGGCCTGGACAAGGATTACCTGAAGCCCGACGACAGCCGTGTCATCGCCCACACCAAGCTGATCGGCTCGGGCGAGAAGGACTCGGTGACCTTCGACGTCTCCAAGCTGAAGGAAGGCGAGCAGTACATGTTCTTCTGCACCTTCCCGGGCCACTCCGCGCTGATGAAGGGCACCCTGACCCTGAAGTGATGCGCGAGCGATCCGCTGCATGAAAAAGCCCGGCCGCTGCCGGGCTTTTTCATGGGCGCGCGCCGGGCTCAGCGCGCGTAGCGCGCCGCCATCGCTTCGCCGGCCAGTTGGTGCACGCGCCGGGTCGGATGCCACTCGTCCCAGAAGTAGTACTGGTCCGGGTTGGCGCAGGCCGGGCGGACGCTGGGCTGGGTCGGCTGGCAGGGCGCGTCCAGCTCCACCAGGCCGTAGCGTGCCGGGTTGCGCCGCAAGTGGCGGCTGAAGGTGAGATGGTCGAACCAGTTCAGCTCCAGGCCGCGGGTCTTGCGCAGGGCGGCGAGCTGGATCGGCAGGCTGGCGTTGACCGCTTGCAGGTAGTGCTGCGCACGCTCGACCCGGTTGCCGACGACCACCGCCGGGACCACGCTCAGGTCGGTCGAACTGACCACCAGGAAGCGTCGTGCGCCGGCCTCTCCGAGACGCTGCACCGCGGCGCGGATGTTCGCCACGCTGCTGCCGGCCAGTTGTTCCAGGGGCTGCTCGCCGGCGAAATCCTCGTGCTCGAAGAAATCGTTGGCGGAGACGAAGATGAAGTGCAGCGCCTGGCCATCGACCGGCTTGCCGTCCAGCGTGGCGAGGTAGGCGTCGACCTGGCCGGCGAGGCCGGTATGGCGGTAGGCGCTCATCCAGCTGTAGTAGTTGTCCGCTCCGCTCTTGGCGCCGCCCACCGCATGGTCGGCCAGTTGCGCACCAAGCTGGCGGGCGAGCACCTCGACGGCGGTCGGGCCGTTGCTCCAGCGGCCCTGCCAGTAGACTTCGCCGGGCAATGCCTGGGCGCCGGCGATGCCCTTGGCGAGCATCTCGCGGGTCAGTCGCTGGCTTTCGCCGTTGTCCGAATAGCTGTCGCCGAAGGCGTGGATCTGCCGTACCGGCGCGAGCAGCGGGGATGTGTGTCCGCAGGCCTGGCCGGCCAGCAGGACACCGAGGAGCAGGGCGGGGAGACGGGTGCGCATGGCTGGCCTTCGCAGGGATACAGCTTCCTTCTAGCGCGCCGCCGCGCGGACTTGAAGACCTGGTTGCGACAGGCACATTCCCGCCCGCGACAAAGGCCCGTCGACGACGGGCCTGCCGCACGGACCGGGAGGCTCAGGGCGCCTTCGGCAGTTCGCGCTTGTGCTGGGTCTTGTGGTAGGTGTCGACGATCACCCGCGCAGCTTCCTCGCGCAGCGGCTGGCCGTGCAGGAAGGCGTCGATCTCGGCATAGGTGACGCCGTGGGAAGCCTCGTCCGGATGGCCGGGGCGCAGGTCCTCGAGGTCGGCGGTGGGGATCTTCTCCACCAGGTTCTCCGGAGCGCCGAGGGCGCGGGCGAGGGCGCGTACCTGATGCTTGGCCAGGCCGCTGAGCGGAGCCAGGTCGCAGGCGCCGTCGCCGAACTTGGTGAAGAACCCCATGACCGCCTCGGCAGCATGGTCGGTGCCGATCACCAGGCCGCCGCGGGCGCCGGCGATGGCGTACTGGGCGACCATGCGGATGCGCGCCTTGATATTGCCGATGACGAAGTCGCTCTTCGCCGGCTCGAGTCCTTCCAGGGCCTCCAGCTGTTCCGCCAGGGCTTTCACCGACGGACCGATGTTGACGGTCTGCTCTTCGTCGGCGCGGATGGTCGCCAGCGAGGCCTGGGCATCGGCCTCGTCCTGCTGCACCTGGTAGGGCAGGCGCACGGCGATGAAGCGGTAGGCCTGGTCGCCGGTCTGCTCGCGCAGTTGCTCGACGGCGCGCTGGGCCAGCAGGCCGGCGGTGAGCGAGTCGACGCCGCCGCTGATCCCCAGCACCAGGGTCTTCAGCCCGGAATCCTTCAGGCACTGCTGGATGAAGGCGATGCGCCGGGCGATCTGCGCCTGCACGTCGGCCTCCGACTGGAACGGCGGCTGGACCTGCAGGGCTTGGGCGATGTCGCGTTGGATCTGTTGCATGTTCGGGCTCCCGTTAGGTGCGAAAGGATTAGGCCGGCACGTTGAAGACGTGGCGGAGGTAGGCGACGAAGTTCTCGTCGCGGCATTGGGTCTTGCCCGGGGCGTCGGATAACTTCGCCACCGGATGGCCGTTGCAGGCCGTCATCTTCAGGACGATGTTCATCGGCTCGACCCCCGGGATGTCGCAGGTCAGGTTGGTGCCGATGCCGAAGCTGACGTTGATCTTGCCACGTAGCGCGCGGAACAGCTGCAACGCCTTGGGCATGTCCAGCCCGTCGGAGAACACCAGGGTCTTGCTCAGCGGGTCGATACCCAGGCGGCGGTAGTGGGCGATGGCTTTCTCCGCCCAGGCCAGCGGGTCGCCCGAATCGTGGCGCAGGCCGTCGAAGAGCTTGGCGAAGTACAGGTCGAAGTCGTCGAGGAAGGCATCCATGGTAATGCAGTCGGTCAGGGCTATGCCGAGCTGTCCGCGGTACTCGCGGACCCAGCAGTCCAGCGCCGCTTGCTGGCTGTCGACCAGCCGCGGGCCGAGTTGCTGGTGGGCCATCAGCCATTCGTGGGCCATGGTGCCGATCGGCTTGAGGTCGTACTCGCGGGCCAGGTGCACGTTGCTGGTGCCGACGAAGCGCCCGGGGAAGTCGCGCTTGAGGATATGCACCACTTCCTCCTGGGTGCGGTAGGAGAAGCGCCGGCGGGTGCCGAAGTCGGCGACCTGGAATTCCGCGAGTTCCTCGCTGCTGGCCTGGGCGGAGAGCCAGTCGAGCTTGCGATAGAGCTGCTCGCCGACCTGTTCCAGGACCACCTCGCGGTAGCGATAACGGTTGCGCACCTCGCTGACGATGGCCAGCAGCGGCACCTCGAAGAGGATCACGTGCAGCCATGGGCCGCGCAGGCGGATTGCCAGTTGGCCATCCTCGATGCCGGTGTGCACGTAGCGCAGGTTGAAGCGGAACAGGCTGAGGAAGCGGATGAAGTCCGGCTTCATGAACGGGATGCGTTCGAGGAAGGCGAGCTGGTCGGCGGTTACCTCGACTTCGGCGAGGCGCTCGATCTGGTAGCGGATCTCCGCCAGGTACGGACGCAGGTCCTCGGCGTTGCGGCAGCGGAATTCCCACTCCACTTCGGCGTTGGGGTAGTTGTGCAGCACCGCCTGCATCATGGTCAGCTTGTAGAAATCGGTATCGAGCAGGTTCTGCACGATGCGCTCGGCAAAGACGCTTTCGGCCATGTTCACTTCTCCTTGTCGGCGCCGGCGAGGGCGCTATCCAGTCGTTCCAGGTCGGCGCAGAGGATCACCCCGGCGTCGCGCATCTCGTCGCAGGCCCGCTGCGCGGTGTCCTCGGCGATGGCCCGGCAGGCGGGCAGGTAGAGCAGCACCTCGAAACCGGCGCGGCGCAGTTGCAGGGCGGTGTTCTTCACGCAGTAGTCCAGCGCCAGGCCACCCACCAGCACATGGCTCACGCCATTCTGCCTCAGGTATTCGATGACCCCGGTGCTGCGGCGTTCCGCCAGATCGTGGTAGCAGGCGCCGTAGGGATGCAGGTCCGGCTCCACGCCCTTCCAGACGAAGAAGTCGTAGTCGATCGGCCGCGGCAGTTCGTCGAGCAGCTCGAAACCCGGCGTACCCGGTACGCAGTGGTTCACCCAGGTCAGGTCGGCATCCGGATAGGCCAGCGGCCGCAGCATCTGCTCGGCGCTTTCCACTACCCAGGCAGCCTTCGGGCTGTGCGCGTCCTTGCTGCCCAGGCGCAGCGCGGCGCGGCTGGCCAGTTGGTTGAGGGCGGCGCCGATGGCGTCGCCGCCGGGCACCGGCAGTTCGTCCGGGCACAGCGGGGTGAAGCCTTTCTGGGCGTCGACATCGAAGCTGGCGATCTTGCTGGGACGATTCATGGAAGCCTCCGCTTGACGGGTTGGGGCTGAATGTGGGTACATAATTCATCACGTGAAATAAGTCGTCAAGCACTTGTACTACAAAATTTCGCAGTGGAAGGTATTTTCTATGCGTGATGAAATAAGTTACCGGATTCGCCGACTGCCTGCCGGGATGAGCGGCGGACGCGCCCCCGACTTCGCCCTCGCGGTCTACGGTGGGGCGTTCGACCCGCCGCACCCCGGCCATGAGTCGGTGATCCGCCGGGCGCTGCTTTGCGCCGAACGGGTCGCCCTGGTGCCGAGCCACCGCCACGCCTTCGGCAAGCGCATGGGCGATTTCGAGCTGCGCTGCCGCTGGCTGGCGCGGCTGGCCCGGCGGATCGATCCGCGGCGGGTGTATTGCGAACCGATCGAAGCAGGATTGATGCCTGATTGTCCGGCGGTCTACAGCATCGACCTGCTGGAAGCGCTGGCCGCGCGTAGCGGCCTGGCGTCACCGCGGATCGCCCTGCTGATCGGCGCCGACAACGAGGCGGAGCTGCCGCGCTTCGAACGCGCCGCCGAATTGTGCTGGCGCTTCGGCCGGCTGGTGGCGGAGGAGCGGCTGCCGCTGCACAGCTCGATGATCCGCCAGCGCCTGCGTGAAGGGCTGGCGGTACCGGAGGCCTGGTGCCTGCCGGAAGTGAAGGACGAACTGCACTGCTATGGCGGCGAACGCCAGGCGGGCTGAAGAGAGGAGTGACGATGAGTTCAGCGGAAGTATTGGCCAGCGTGGATATCGTGGCGTTGCGCCTGAACCCCGGGCACGGACTGGAGCTGTTGCTGATCCGCCGCGCCCAGGCGCCTTTCGCCGGCCAGTGGGCCTTGCCCGGCGTGCTGGTCAACGGCCGCAGCGCCGACCACAGCCTCGACGACGCGGCGGTGCGCGCCCTGCGCGACAAGGCGCGGCTGGAGCCGGCCTACATCGAGCAGGTGGCCACGGTCGGCAACGCGGTACGCGACCCGCGCGGCTGGTCGCTGAGCGTGTTCTACCTGGTGCTGGTCGGTCCGGACACCCGGGTGGAGGACGACGACCTCGACTTCGTGCCGCTGCGCGACGTTCGCAGCGAGCGCTTCGCCCTGCCGTTCGACCACGCCCAACTGGTACAGCAGGCCTGCGAGCGCCTGGCGAGCAAGTCGGTGTACAGCGCCCTGCCGCTGTTCCTGCTGGCGCCGCGCTTCACCGTGGCCGAGGCGCTGAAGGCCTTCGAGTGCGCCATCGGCCAGGAAGTCCAGCATTCCAGCCTGCGCGGGCGCCTGGAGCGGATGAAGGAGGCTGGCTGGGTCGAGGACACCGGCGAACGCCAGCGTCCGCCCATGGGGCGCCCGCAACACGTCCTGCATTTCACCCCGAAGCCGGGCGGCGCCTTCGTTTTCGACCGCAGCCTGCTGGCGTCCTGACAAACGGGTGCGGCAGGGCCGGTGAGGCCGCTCCCTGCCGCGCTTGCTAGACGGTGAAGCGCTGGATCTGCTGCTCCAGTCCGTTTGCCAGCTTCGCCAGCTCGACACTGGAGGTGGAGGTCTTCACCGCGCCCTCGGCGACTTCGCCGATGCTGGCATTGAGCGAGTCGATGTTCTGGCTGACCTCGCTCGCGGTGGCGGTCTGTTCTTCCGTCGCCGTGGATATCTGCGCGTTGCTCTGGGCGATACCTTCGACCGCCTGGGCGATGAGACCGAGCGCCTTTCCCGCCTCGTGGGCGCGCTGGACGCTGACCTGGGCCTGCTCGCGTGACTGCTGCATCACGCTGACCGCGCTGCTGGCGCCTGCCTGCAGGGCTTCGATCATCTCGCGGATGGTTTCGGTGGCCTTGTGCGTATTGGTGGCCAGGCTGCGCACTTCATCGGCGACCACCGCGAACCCGCGTCCGGCCTCGCCCGCCCGTGCGGCTTCTATCGCGGCATTGAGGGCGAGCAGGTTGGTTTGCTGGGCGATGTTCTGGATGACTTCCAGAACGGTGCTGATTTCCTCGGTCTTGTTGCGTAGCGTGTCGATGACGGCTCCCGCCTCTCCGACCATGACCGACAGGCCCTGGATGGCGTCGAGGTTCGCATGCACGAGTCCGGTTCCGGTGTGCGCCTCGCTGTTCGCCGATTCCGCGCTGGCTGCGGCGGCCTGGGCGTTCCGCGCCACGTCCTGGACCGCCATGCTCATCTGGTGTACCGCCGTGGCGACCATGTCGGTCTGGTCGCCCTGGGACGTGGCGACATGGCTGACCTGGTTGCTGATGGCACTCATCTCGTCCGAGGTGATGGTGAGCTTCCTGGCTGTCTCGGCGAGATGCCGAAGCAGCGCCTGCTGGCTTTCCAGCATCATATTGAAGGCGCGCGCCGTATCGGACACTTCGTCGCGCCCGCGCGCATCGGCGCGGAGCGTGAGATTCGAGGAGTCCTGCACGCGGCGGATCACCCCGCGCAGATCGGAAAGCGGGCGCATGATCGACAGGCTGATGAACCAGGCCGCGGCGACGATGAGGACCAGGGCTGCGGCGCCGATGAGCAGGAAGGTGGTGCGCATGGAGTCGTAGCGTTTCTCCATCTGCTCGTTGAGCTTGGCGCCTTCACTGAGCTGCAGGTCGATCAGCGTCGACAGCGCGGTTCCCAGCGGATCGAACGCACCATACATCTCGCGATTGAACGTGCCGGCCTCGACGTTTCGCAGGCTTCCGGCCCTGGCCTGCTCGCCGTATGCCAGGGTCATCCGCTTGACCCGTTCCAGGGTGGGGACCAGCGACTCGATGATTTCCTTCTCGGCGGCAGTCCGGTGGTCTGCGGAATAGTCGGCCCACGACTTCTCGATGCGCGACAGCGCCCCACTCAACTCCTGCTGCAGGCGCTCTTCATCGAAGACCCCCGCACGGTACTTGTGCAGGGCGTCGACCACGCTGACCGCAACGGCGTCGGCGACGATCTTGAGCTGGCTGATGGGCTTCATCCGGTTGTTGAAAAGGTCCTGGAAGCTGGCATCGAGTCGACTGGCGTTGGCCAGCGCCATCGCGATGACCGTGACGAGCATCGTCAGCGGTAGCAGCGCCAGGACCAGCAGGCGGATTCGAACCGTGACGCCAGTGAGCATGGGACGTTCCGAGGTGAACCGAGTGAGAGTAAAGATGGTTCCGCGCAGCGGAAACGTCAAACCGGGCCGTGGCGCGTCTGGCGGGGGCCCGCTGAGGGTTGCTCCTGCTCCAGGCGCTCTACCATCCACTCGATGAAATGGCGCACCTTGGGGACTTCCGCGGCATGCTCGGGATAGGCCAGGTAGTAGGCCTCCTGGCTGGGCAGGGCGTGCGGCCAGGCGATCGCCAGCTTGCCTTCGGCGAGTTCCTCCTCGACCAGGAAGCGCGGTAGCAGGGCTACCCCGCAACCGGCCTGGGCGGCGCGGATGCACATGTAGAAGGTGTCGAAGCGTGGACCGTGGTAGCAACCCTGGCAATTTCGCTCCAGGCTGGCGAACCAGTCGTGCCAGGCCTCCGCGCGGCTGGCGTTCTGCAGCAGCACCAGCTCCGCCAGTTGGGTCGGTTCGTCCAGTCCGCCGGCCGGCAACAGGGATGGCGCGCAGACCGCCACCAGTTGTTCGCCGAACAGGCGGATGCACTCGGCGCCCGGCAGGGTGCCGGGGCCGAAGAAGAACGCCAGGTCGCAATGGCCCTGGCGCAGGTCGTCCGGTTCCAGTTCCTGGCGCAGGTCGAGGTGGATGTTCGGGTGGCGGTGGCGCCAGCCGTTCAGTTGCGGGATCAGCCAGCGCGCGCCGAAGGTCGGCGGGGTCGCCACTCGCAGCACTTCGGTCTCGCCGCCGTAGGAAAGCAGGAAGCGGGTGGACAGCTCTACCTGTTGCAGGATGCGTCGTACCTCGGCCAGGTACAGCTCGCCGGCCGGGGTCAGTTGCAAGCGCTTGCGCACCCGGCGGAACAGGGCGTGCTGCAGTTGCTCCTCGAGTTGCGCGACCTGCTTGCTCATGGCGCTCTGGGTCAGGCTCAACTCTTCGGCGGCGCGGGTGAAGCTCAGGTGCCGGGCTACCGCTTCGAAGCATTGCAGGGCGGTCATCGACGGCAGGCGGCGTTTGTTCAGCATGGCGGGTTTCCTGGCGCGGGTGGAGCGGGCGGAACGCGTTATATGAATAAACGGAATGACGTGGGGAGGAAAGCTCGCTTGCCGGAGTGCCGCGCGACGCTTATTACTGCCGGCAAGTCTCGCGATAGAGCATTCGCTGGCTTATGACGAATCCGTCACAGGGTTTTGCGCCGAACGTGGCGTCGCTAACGGATATGTTCATGTCGTATTCGAATCGACTTTTTCCGCCAAGTACCGAATTACGGGAAGTTCATGTTCATATTAATTTTAAAAACCGCTCTGTCCTGCACTTTCATTGAAAAAGAGGACCTCAATTAGTGCGTGGAACGCACCAGTGACGTGCAGTTTCTAACCGCTTCAATATCGTTGTAGAGTTATTCCTAGGAACGGTTCAGGCCTTGTGAAGCCTGGGCTGTAGCTCTCCGAAGGGGATTCGGAGAAATGCCTAAATGACTGATTTCCAATAACAAAGATAAAAACGGAAAGGAGGGCTAAAGTTCTTGTGGCCGGCCACTCAGGAAAAAAACGAATGGCACGCCGCTTGCTCTGCCTGTTGAGCGAAACACAACAACAACATCGTAGTTACGAGCGCCAACATCATCCTCAGGAGCAACACCCCATGTCCAAGAAGCTGTTCAGAAAAGGCATCCTGGCTCTCGCGGTTTCATCCGTGATGGGTCTTTCCACGCATGCGCTGGCCGACGTCGTGATCGGCGTGGCCGGACCGCATACCGGCGCCAACGCCTCCTTCGGCGAGCAATACTGGCGCGGCGCGTCCCAGGCGGCGGAAGACATCAACGCGGCGGGTGGGATCAACGGCGAGAAGATCAAGCTGGTCAAGGCCGACGACGCCTGCGAACCGAAGCAGGCCGTGGCCGTGGCCAACCGCCTGGTGGACCAGGACAAGGCCATCGCCGTGGTCGGCCATTTCTGCTCTTCTTCGACCATCCCCGCATCCGAGGTCTACGACGAGGCCGGGATCATCGCCATCACCCCCGGTTCCACCAACCCGCAGGTCACCGAGCGCGGACTCTCCGGGATGTTCCGCATGTGCGGCCGCGACGACCAGCAGGGCGTGGTCGCCGGCGACTATATCGTCAACGTGCTCAAGGCCAAGAAGGTCGCGGTGATCCATGACAAGGACACCTACGGCCAGGGCCTGGCGGACGCCACCAGGGCGCAACTGAACAAGCTCGGCGTGAAAGAGGTTCTCTACGAGGGCCTGACTCGCGGCGAGAAGGACTTCAACGCGCTGGTCACCAAGATCCGCGCCTCCGGTGCCGAGGTCGTCTACTTCGGCGGCCTGCATCCGGAAGCCGGTCCGCTGGTACGGCAGATGCGCGAACAGGGACTGACCGCCAAGTTCATGTCCGACGACGGCGTGGTCACCGACGAACTGGCGACCACCGCCGGCGGTCCGCAGTACGTCAAGGGCGTGCTGATGACCTTCGGCGCCGACCCGCGGCTGATCCCCGACGGCAAGGCGGTGGTGGAGAAATTCCGTGCCGGCGGTTTCGAGCCGGAAGGCTACACCCTCTACTCCTACGCCTCGATCCAGTCCCTGGCGGCGGCCTTCAACGGCGCCGGCGCCAACGATCCGGCCAAGGCCGCCGAGTGGCTGAAGTCGCATCCGGTGCAGACCGTGATGGGCAAGAAGGAATGGGACAAGAAGGGCGACCTGAAAGTCTCCGACTACGTGGTCTACGAGTGGGACGACAAGGGCAAGTACCACCAGTTGCCCTGATCGCGCTCGACCGCCATGCGCCGGGCACAGGCCCGGCGCATGGGTAAGTCCGGGAGCTGCTGAAGTGCTCGCCCGTGCTTGCCGCCGTAGTGCGGATTCACCGAAGACGTCTGCGTGTGGTCGGTCTGGAGTCCCGCGATCCGGGGCCGTTTCAGTAGCACCCGTCCGCTTTCACCGGCGAGCGCCGGCGCGCCTTACAAAGGCCGTCGCGATTCGCCCTGAAGAGACTGAAAAATGGACGGCATCTTCCTCCAGCAAATGATCAACGGGCTGACCCTCGGCTCGGTCTACGGCCTCATCGCCATCGGCTACACCATGGTCTACGGCATCATCGGCATGATCAACTTCGCCCACGGCGAGGTGTACATGATCTCCGCCTACCTGTCGGCCATCGCCCTTGCCCTGCTGGCCTTCTTCGGCCTGCAGAACTTCCCGCTGCTGATCCTCGGCACCTTGCTGTTCACCGTGCTGGTGACCTGCACCTACGGCTGGGTGATCGAGCGCATCGCCTACAAGCCGCTGCGCAACTCCACGCGCCTGGCGCCGCTGATCTCGGCGATCGGCATGTCGCTGATCCTGCAGAACTACGTGCAGGTGGCGCAGGGACCGCGCCAGCAGGGGATCCCGACCCTGCTCGACGGCGCCCTGAAATTCCACGTCGGCGACGGTTTCGTCCAGCTCACCTACACCAAGCTGTTCATCCTGATCGCTTCGCTGATCGGCATGGCGGTGCTGACCTACGTGATCCGCTACACCAAGCTCGGGCGCATGTGCCGGGCGACCCAGCAGGACCGCAAGATGGCTTCGATCCTGGGGATCAACACCGACCGGGTGATCTCCTACGTGTTCGTCATCGGCGCGGCGATGGCCGCCCTGGCCGGGGTGCTGATCACCATGAACTACGGCACCTTCGACTTCTACGCCGGCTTCATCATCGGCATCAAGGCGTTCACCGCGGCGGTGCTCGGCGGCATCGGCTCGCTGCCCGGGGCGATGCTCGGCGGCCTGGTGCTGGGAGTGGCCGAGGCGCAGTTCTCGGGGATGGTCAACACCGACTACAAGGACGTGTTCGCCTTCTCGTTGCTGGTACTGATCCTGATCTTCCGTCCCCAGGGCCTGCTCGGCCGCCCGCAGATCGCCAAGGTGTAAGGGGACGACGATGAGCAACGAGACTTCCATCGATCTCAAGCAGTGCGTCGTCGATGCCGTGCTCTCCGGGTTGATCGCCCTGGTGGTGTTCGGTCCCATCGTCGGCGTGGTCCTCGACGGCTACGGCTTCAACCTGCATTACGAGCGGGTCGGCTGGATCATCGCGATCGTGATGGCCGGGCGCTTCCTGCTCAGCCTCTACCTGCAGACCCGCGGCGGGCGCGCCGTGCTGGAGCGCTTCGAGGGGGCTGGCAGCGGCGTCCACGTCCTGCCGCCGGGCTACAAGACCCGCTTGCGCTGGATCGTGCCGCTGATCCTGGTGGCCGCGGTGATCTTCCCGTTCTTCGCCAGCAAGTACCTGCTGGCGGTGGTCATCCTCGGCCTGATCTACGTGCTGCTGGGCCTGGGCCTGAACATCGTGGTCGGCCTCGCCGGGCTGCTCGACCTCGGCTACGTGGCCTTCTACGCCATTGGCGCCTATGGCCTGGCGCTGGGCTACCAGTACCTCGGCCTGGGCTTCTGGACCGTCCTGCCGCTGGCCGCGCTGACCGCCGCGGTGGCCGGGGCGATCCTCGGCTTCCCGGTGTTGCGCATGCATGGCGACTACCTGGCGATCGTCACCCTGGGCTTCGGCGAGATCATCCGCCTGGTACTGAACAACTGGCTGTCCTTCACCGGCGGGCCGAACGGCATGCCGGCGCCGGCGCCGACCTTCCTCGGCCTGGAGTTCGGCCGCCGGGCCAAGGATGGCGGGGTGCCGATCCACGAGTTCCTCGGCATCGCCTACAACCCCAACATGAAGTTCCTGTTCATCTACGTGGTGCTGTTCCTGGTCGTGCTGCTGGTGCTCTACATCAAGCACCGGCTGACCCGGATGCCGGTCGGGCGCGCCTGGGAGGCGCTGCGCGAGGACGAGATCGCCTGTCGCGCGATGGGCCTCAACCATGTGCTGGTGAAACTCTCGGCGTTCATGCTCGGCGCCTCCACCGCGGGACTGGCCGGGGTGTTCTTCGCCAGCTACCAGGGCTTCGTCAACCCGTCCTCGTTCAACTTCTTCGAGTCGGCGCTGATCCTCGCCATCGTCGTGCTCGGCGGCATGGGCTCGACGGTCGGGGTGGTGATCGCCGCCTTCGTCCTCACCGTGGCGCCGGAGCTGCTGCGCAGCTTCGCCGACATCCGCGTGCTGCTGCTCGGGATACTCATGGTGGTGATGATGATCTGGCGGCCGCGCGGGCTGATCCGCATCAGCCGGGTGGGCTTCGCCCCGCGCAAGGGGGTGGCGCCATGAGCGACAAGATCCTCAGCGTCGAGCACCTGATGATGCACTTCGGCGGCATCAAGGCGCTCAACGACGTCAACCTCGACGTCGAGCGCGGTTCGATCACCGCGCTGATCGGCCCCAACGGCGCCGGCAAGACCACCGTGTTCAACTGTCTCACCGGCTTCTACAAGGCCACCGGCGGCAACATCCTGCTCAACACCCAGGGGCGCACCACGGACGTCATCCAGGTGCTCGGCGAGCCGTTCCAGCTGGACGACTTCGTCAAGCCGCCGCAACTGGGCAGTCGCCTCTACTACAAGATGTTCGGCGGCACCCACCTGGTGAACCGCGCCGGGCTGGCGCGGACCTTCCAGAACATCCGCCTGTTCAAGGACATGTCGGTGGTGGAGAACCTGCTGGTGGCGCAGCACATGTTCGTCAACCGCAACCTGCTCGCCGGCATCCTAAACACTCCCGGCTATCGCCGCGCCGAGAGCGAGGCGCTGGACCACGCGTTCTACTGGCTGGAGGTGGTCGACCTGGTGGACTGCGCCAACCGCCTGGCCGGCGAGATGTCCTACGGCCAGCAGCGGCGCCTGGAGATCGCCCGGGCCATGTGCACGCGGCCGGAACTCATCTGCCTGGACGAACCGGCCGCCGGCCTCAACCCGGCCGAGACCCACGCCCTGAGCAACATCGTCCGCTACCTGCGCGACCACCACGGGATCACCGTACTGCTGATCGAGCATGACATGGGCATGGTGATGAACATCTCCGACCACATCATCGTGCTCGACCACGGCGACGTGATCGCCCGTGGCAACCCCGAACAGATCCGCCATGACGAGAAGGTGATCGCCGCCTATCTCGGTGCCGACGAAGAGGAGCTGTCATGAGCGCGGCGTTGCTGGAATTCCGTGAGGTGGACGTGTTCTACGGGCCGATCCAGGCGCTGAAGAAGGTCTCGCTGCAGGTCAACGAGGGCGAGACGGTGAGCCTGATCGGCGCCAACGGCGCGGGCAAGTCGACGCTGTTGATGTCGATCTTCGGCCAGCCGCGTGCGGCGGCCGGGCAGATCCTCTATCGCGGCCAGGACATCCGCCAGAAGTCGGCGCACTACGTGGCGTCCAACGGCATCGCGCAGTCGCCGGAAGGACGCCGGGTGTTCCCCGACATGAGCGTCGAGGAAAACCTGCTGATGGGTACCATTCCCATCGGCATGGACCACGCCGAGGAGGACATGCAGCGCATGTTCGAGCTGTTCCCGCGCCTGAAGGAGCGGCGCAACCAGCGCGCCATGACCATGTCCGGCGGCGAGCAGCAGATGCTCGCCATCGCCCGCGCGCTGATGAGCCGGCCGAAGTTGCTGTTGCTCGACGAGCCCTCCCTGGGCCTGGCGCCGATCGTGGTCAAGCAGATCTTCCAGACCCTGCGCGAGCTGGCCAGGAGCGGCATGACCATCTTCCTCGTCGAGCAGAACGCCAACCATGCGCTGAAGCTCTCCGACCGCGCCTACGTGATGGTCACCGGGGAAATCCGCATGAGCGGCAGCGGCGAAGAACTGCTCGGCAACCAGGAGGTGCGCAACGCCTATCTCGGCGGACATTGAGCGCGCCCCGCCCCGGCTGCCTGGCCGCCGGGGCGGGCGCTGCCCTGGAGCCACGGAGGAAACTCGACTTATGCACAGCCTGCGCTTTTTCAGCAACGCCGAGGTCGCCGAGCGCCTGGCTTATCCACAACTGATCGAGGCGTTGCGCATCGGCCTGGCCAAGCCTTGCAGCGCGCCGCTGCGCAACTGCCATGCCTTGCCGGCGCAGGCCTCGCTGCTACAGATGCCGGTGTGGCAAGCCGGCGCGGGGATCGGCGTGAAACTGGTGACGGTGTTCCCTGGCAATGGGGCGCGTGGCCTGCCGGCGGTGGCCGCGGTGTTCGCTCTGTTCGACGGCGAAGACGGTCGCCCACTGGCGTTGCTGGAGGCTTCGGAGCTGACCGCCCGGCGTACCGCCTGCAGCTCGGCGCTGGCCGCCGACTACCTGGCGCGGGACGATGCGCGGCGCCTGCTGGTGGTCGGCTGCGGAACCCTGGCTGCGCACATGGTGCGGGCCCACGCCTGCGTGCGCGACTATCGCCACATCGACATCTGGGGCCGCGATCCGGCCAAGGCCGCCGCGCTGGCCGCCCGGCTGCGCGAGGAGGGCTACCCGGCGCGAGCGGCCGACGGGTTGCGCGCGGCGGTGGAGGCGGCCGACTGCGTCAGTTGCGTTACCACCTCCCGCGAAGCGCTGGTGCGCGGCGCATGGCTGAAGCCGGGCGTCCATCTCGACCTGGTCGGCGCCTTCCTGCCGTCCATGCGCGAGACCGACGCCCTGGCGGTGGCGCGCGCGCGGGTCGTGGTGGATACCCGCGCAGGCGCGCTGGAAGAGGCCGGCGACCTGTTGCAGGCGATCGCCGAAGGCGCCATCGGGCGCGAGGCGATATCCACCGAACTGCGCGACTTGCTGGGCGGGGCAGGGCGGCGCGGCGATCCCGGGGAAATCACCCTGTTCAAGTCGGTGGGTTATGCGCTGGAGGACCTGGTCGCCGCGCGCCGGGTTGTGGATAACGCCGCCTGAGGTTGTTCAGGATTTCTGTGCGGGGGCTTGTGGATAAGGTGGGTAAGAACCGCCAAACCCCCGAATCGGCGAGGGTTATGCGTGGCTGGTCAGAAAATGAACAGCGCTCGCGCCAGGTACTTATCCCCAACGCGTGGTCATCCCGCTGCCACAGTTGTTCAGGAAAACTGTGCGACGCCCTGTGGACAAGTTGGTGGCTGTTCGCTGCGGCCCAGGCACGGTGCGGGTTCCGCGAGGTTGGTCGTTTTTTGAGCAGACGCCTCGGCAAACTCGTGCGCAACTGTATGGCCAACCGGGCACGGCGAGGCTCTAGAATCCCCGGACATCGTTTTTCCGCCCCGTACGAGGAGATGCCCATGTCGTCCACCCTGTTCATCACCGGCGCCACCTCAGGCTTCGGCGAAGCCTGCGCCCGTCGTTTCGCCGAGGCCGGCTGGTCGCTGGTGCTCACCGGCCGTCGCGAGGAGCGTCTGCAAGCCCTGGCCGGTGAGCTTTCGGCGAAGACCCGGGTGTTGCCGCTGACCCTGGACGTGCGCGACCGCGCGGCGATGAGCGCGGCCGTGGACAACCTGCCGGAAGAGTTCGCCACCCTGCGCGGCCTGATCAACAACGCCGGCCTGGCGCTGGGCACCGACCCGGCGCAGTCCTGCGACCTGGACGACTGGGACACCATGGTCGACACCAACATCAAGGGCCTGCTCTACAGCACGCGCCTGCTGCTGCCGCGGCTGATCGCCCACGGCGCCGGGGCGAGCATCGTCAACCTGGGTTCGGTGGCCGGCAAGTGGCCCTATCCGGGTAGCCATGTCTACGGCGGCACCAAGGCTTTCGTCGAGCAATTCTCCCTGAACCTGCGTTGCGACCTGCAGGGCACCGGGGTGCGCGTGACCAACCTCGAGCCGGGGTTGTGCGAGAGCGAGTTCTCCCTGGTCCGCTTCGGCGGCGACCAGGCGCGCTACGACAAGACCTACGCCGGAGCCCATCCGATCCAGCCGGAAGACATCGCCGAGACCATCTTCTGGATCATGAACCAGCCCGCCCACCTGAACATCAACAGCCTCGAGATCATGCCGGTGAGCCAGTCCTGGGCCGGCTTCGCCATCCACCGCGAAAGCTGACCGGCGGAGGCGGCCGGGGCACGCTATGATGCCCCGGTCGTCCCGATCGAATAAGCGAATTCCATGAGCAAACCGGGCCAACGCGTGCTGGCCGAGCTACGCAAGCTGATCGCTTCCGGCGAACTCGCCGCCGGCGAGCGCATCGTCGAGATTCCCACCGCCGAACGCCTGCAGGTCTCGCGCATGCCGGTGCGCATCGCCCTGCGTACCCTTGAGCAGGAAGGCCTGCTGTGCAAGACCGGGCGCGGCTACAGGGTGCGCGCGGTGACCCGCGAGGATATCGCCGGCGCGGTCGAGGTGCGCGGCGTTCTGGAAGGCCTGGCGGCACGCCAGGCGGCCGAGCGCGGGCTGTCCGCCGAGGCACGGGCGACCCTGGAGGAATGCCTGGCCGAGGGCGACCGATTGTTCGCCAACGGCCAGGTCCTGCTGGAGGAGCTGGAGCGCTACCAGCGCATGAACATGCGTTTCCACCGCACCATCATCGAGGCCAGCGGCAACCCGGCGATCGCCGTGGCGCTGGCGCGCAACGACCACCTGCCGTTCGCCTCGGTGAGCGCCCTGGCGGTGGATCGCGACAATCTCGAGCAGGAATTCCGCCGTTTCAACTTCGCCCACATGCAGCACCACGCGGTGGTCGACGCGCTGGTCAACGGCCAGGGGGCGCGCGCCGAGGCGATCATGCGCGAGCACGCCAACGCGACCCTGCGCTACGCCGACTACTTCGATCCGGCGCGGCAGGGTGTCACCGTGCTTCACGGCGACGTCGCCGCCGACTAGAGATCCAGCACCAGCCGTGGGCTGCGCGAACGCGAACAGCAGGGCGTGAAGCAATCGTTGGCGGCCTGCTCCTCTTCGCTGAGGTAGAGGTCGCGATGCTCCGGCTCGCCGTCCAGCACGCGGGTCAGGCAGGTGCCGCAGATGCCCTGCTCGCAGGAGGCCGGCAGGTCCACCCCGGCTTCGCGCAGGGCCGCCAGCACGGTCTGCCCGGCGGCGACCCGGATCAGCGCCCCGTTGCTCGCCAACTGCACTTCGAAGGTGCCGTCCGCATTGGCGTCCCGTGGCGCGGCGGCGAAGTGCTCGCGATGCAAGCGGCTTGCTTCCCAGCCCAGTTCGCGGGCGCTTTCTTCGATCCACTGCATGAAGCCCGCCGGCCCGCAAAGGTATAGCTGGGCGTCGCGTGGACTGGCCGCCAGCAGGGCGCGAAGGTCCGCGCGGCGGCTGCTGTCGCCGTGGTCGAAGTGGCAGTACACGCGGTCGGCGAAGGCGCACCGGTCAAGATAGTCGACGAAGGCCGCGCGCTCGCCGGAATGCGCGCAGTAGTGCAACTGGAAGTTGGCGCCATCGCGGGCCAGGCGTTCGGCCATCGCCAGCAGCGGCGTGATGCCGATGCCGCCGGCGAACAGCAGGCGCGGACCGGGCTCCGGCGACAGCGGGAAGAGATTGCGCGGCTCGCCGATGCGCAGCCGCTGGCCGACCCGCAGTTCGGCGTGCAGCGTGGCCGAGCCGCCGCGCGAGTCGCGGCAGCGGAGTACGGCGATACGGTAGTGGCGCGGCCGTTCGGCGGGGCCGCAGAGGGAGTACTGGCGGACCAGGCCGTTGGGCAGGTGCAGGTCGATGTGCGCGCCCGGCTCGAAGGACGGCAGTGCCGCCCCGTCGGCCCGGAACAGTTCGAAGCTGTGGATATCCTGCGCCTCCAGGCGGATGGCGCCGACGATGACCTCGATCATGGCGAAGGCTCCCGTCAGGCCTGGGCGCGGTTGGGGGCGGCGGCCTGGCGCTCGTCCGCCAGCAGGCGCTCGATGATGCGCCGGGCCTGCACGCCGCCGGCGTCAATGTTCAGTTTCAGCAGGTCGCGCCGTGGATGGCGCAGCAGGTTGCGCTGTTGGCTCTCGAGCATTTCCAGGTCTTCGCCGAAGATCTTTCCCTGGCCTTCGCGAATGCTCTCGGTAAGCGCCTGGTCGTGGGCCTGGAAGTTGCGCGCCATGCCCCAGAAGTACCAGATGGAAGTGGCGCTCTCCGGGGTGATGAAGTCGACCACGATGCTCGCCGCCTTGCGCTCCGCCGGCGCCTGGTAGCCGCCGTGGCCGGCGTGGGCCACGCCGACCTCGATCAGCACGTGGCTGGGCGGCGTGAAGCGGCAGATCTGCCAGCGGTCCACCGCCACGTCGTCGGCCAGGCCGTTGCCGCGCAGGGCCATGCGCCAGAACGGCGGGGCCATGACATTCTGCATGTGGCGGCTGGTGATCACCTCGTCGCCTTCCACCCGCGTGGTCGGCGCGGCCTCGTCGATTTCCTTCTGGCCGATGCTGGACGCATGGACATAGGTCTCGTGGGTCAGGTCCATCAGGTTGTCGATCATCAGGCGATAGTCGCAGTGGATGTGGTACAGCCCGCCGCCATAGGCCCAATCGGGGCTTTCCGCCCATTCCAGGCGGGGTATCAGCGCGGCGTCGGCCTGTTCTTCCGCGCCCGGCCAGACCCAGACGAAGCCGTGCCGCTCCTGCACCGGGAAGCGACGGATGCAGGGGAAGCCGCGGACCCGCTGGCCGGGCATCGCGCGGGTGCGACCGTCCTCGCCCATCGCCAGGCCGTGGTAGCCGCAGACCAGCACGCCGTCCTCGACGAAGCCCAGCGACAGCGGCGCGCCACGGTGCGGGCAGAAATCCTCGAGGGCCGCCACGCGGCCGTCCTCGCCTCGGTAGAAAACCATCGGCTCGTCGCAGATGCGTCGGCCGAGCGGCTTGCCGGCCAGTTCGTCGGGGGTGCAGGCCACGTACCAGGCGTTCTTCGGAAACATCGTCGGATCCTCTCGTTGTTCTTGTAATTGGATCCAATGATTCGCGAGGCAACTTTTCCAAGTCAACCGCTTCTGTACAAAAAATAATCCGTTCGATAGTCGCACATAAAAAAATTCAGGAATAAATCGCTCAATTATCTCGTTCCAGAGCCTTTCTCAGATTTCGCTGACAGTGGGATATCCACTGGCCATCCGTTTTCTTGTCGCACAAATGGATCCAATAGGATTGCGGCATCGACGCAACGGTGCCAGGGTGCCTGCGCTTGCCGTGCCTACAACAACAAGAAAAGGGTCTTCCCGATGATGGATTCCTGCATTCCCGCGCCTCGCTCCCGCCTGCCGTCGCTTCTTTCCTGTCCGCTCGGGGAGGGCCGCCCATGAACCGGGACTTGCGCCGCGCTCTCGACGACGAACCGATGCGGCCGTTCCAGTGGCTGGCGGTGGCTGTGTGCATCGTGCTCAACCTGATCGATGGCTTCGACGTGCTGGTGATGGCCTTCACCGCATCCTCGGTGGCCGCCGAATGGAACCTTGGCGGCGCCGAGATCGGCCTGCTGCTCAGCGCCGGCCTCTTCGGCATGGCCGCCGGCTCGCTGTTCATCGCGCCCTGGGCCGACCGCTGGGGGCGCCGCCCGCTGATCCTCGCCTGCCTGGCGCTGTCGGGCCTGGGCATGCTCGCCTCGGCGCTGAGCCAGGCGGCCTGGCAACTGGCGTTGCTGCGCGGGCTGACCGGACTGGGTATCGGCGGCATCCTCGCCAGCAGCAACGTGATCGCCAGCGAGTACGCCTCGCGCCGCTGGCGCGGCCTGGCGGTAAGCCTGCAATCCACCGGCTACGCGCTCGGCGCGACCCTTGGCGGACTGCTCGCGGTATGGCTGATCGGCGCCTGGGGCTGGCGCTCGGTGTTCGTCTTCGGCGCTGGCCTGACCCTGGCGGTGATCCCGCTGGTCTGCCTGTGCCTGCCGGAGTCGCTGGACTTCCTCCTGGCGCGCCGGCCGCCGCGGGCGTTGCAACGGGTCAACGCGCTGGCCCGGCACCTGGGCCGCGCGGCGCTCGCCGAACTGCCGAGCCCGCCCGGTGGCGGAGCGGAGCACGGTAGCCGCCTCGCCCGGTTGCTTTGCGTTGCCCAGCGACGTACCACGCTGCTGCTCTGGGCGCTGTTTTTCCTGGTGATGTTCGGCTTCTACTTCATCATGAGCTGGACGCCGAAGCTGCTGGTCGCCGCCGGCCTGTCCACCGCCCAGGGCATCACCGGCGGCACCCTGCTGAGCATCGGCGGGATCTTCGGTGCCGCCTTGCTCGGCGGGCTTGCCGCGCGCTTTCGCCTGGAACGGGTGCTGGCGCTGTTCATGCTGCTTACCGCCGCTCTGCTCGCGCTGTTCTCGCTGAGCGCCGGGCTGCCCGGCGCGGCCTTGCCGCTGGGACTGCTGATCGGGCTTTGCGCCAACGCCTGCGTGGCCGGCCTGTATGCCCTGGCGCCGAGCCTCTACGACGCTTCGGTGCGTGCCACCGGGGTCGGCTGGGGGATCGGCGTCGGTCGCGGCGGGGCGATCCTCTCGCCGCTGGTGGCCGGGCTCCTGCTCGACGACGGCTGGCAGCCGCTGTCCCTCTATGGGGCGTTCGCGGCGGTGTTCGTCGCCGCGGCCGCCGTGTTGCCGCTGCTCGGTGCGCGGCGTCGCGAGCGCTCGCCGACGCTGGGAGACGCTGCGTGAGGGCCGCCGGCGTTTCAGCGTTGGGCGGCGATGATCGCCTCGGCGATGGTGGTGCGGAACCAGTTCAGCGCCGCCGAGCGTTCGCTGCTCTCGTGCCAGTGCAGGGAGACGTCGAACGGTGGCAGGGTGAAGGGCAGTTCGAGCATGCGCATGCCGCCTTCGGCGACGAAGCGATAGGCGATCTGCGCCGGCAGGATGGTCAGCAGCTCGGTACCGGGAATGATCTTCGGCAGCACCGAGAAGTGCGGCACCCGCAGGCTGATGCGGCGCTGCACCTGCATGGCCTCGAGCACGTCCTCGGCGATGCCGTGGCCGGAGGTACGGGTCACCACGATGTGCCGCTCGGCCAGGTACTGCTCCAGGCTCAGGCTGTCGCCGATCCGCGGGTGGCGGTCGCTGAGCAGGCACACGTAGCGCTCGTGCAGGACCCGCTGGCTGCGCGCGCCGGGCACCGGCTGGCGGCAGATCGCCGCGTCGACCTTGGCGCTGCTCAGCCAGGCGCCGACCTCGTCCACCTGCAGCGGCAGCACTTCCACTTCGGCGAACGGCGCGTCGCGGGTCAGGCGTTCGAGGATCAGCGAGAGGAAACCCACTTCGCCGAGATCGGTGAGGGCGATGCGGAAACGTCGCTCGGTGGTTGCCGGATCGAAGTGGCGAACGCTCTGTACCGCGCCCTCGATGCGCGTCAGCGACTCACGGAAGGTGCCGTAGAGCTGCTCGGCGACGAAGGTCGGCTGGATGCCGTCGCGGGTGCGGGTGAACAACGCGTCGTCGAACAGTTCGCGCAGGCGCGCCAGGGCGTAGCTCACCGATGGCTGGGTGACGAACAGGCGCTCCGCGGCGAGGGTCACGCTGCCGGCTTCGTAGAGGGTGACGAAGGTGCGGATCAGGTTGAGATCGATCGGACTCATATAGACCAGTTCTATTTTTTATAGAAAGAGTATCGATTTGATTGATTATCGAGCGGCTGCAACAGTAGCGCAAATCCAGGAAACGAGCTTGAAGGCCTGCATGAAAACCGTCCATTCCGCGTCTTACGAGATCCTCCGTCGCCACGGCCTGACCACCGTCTTCGGCAACCCCGGCTCCAACGAGCTGCCGTTCCTCAAGGACTTCCCCGAGGATTTCCGCTACATCCTCGGCCTGCACGAGGGCGCGGTGGTCGGCATGGCCGATGGCTTCGCCCTGGCCAGCGGCCGCCCGGCCTTCGTCAACCTGCATGCGGCGGCTGGCACCGGCAACGGTATGGGTGCCCTGACCAACGCCTGGTACTCCCATAGCCCCCTGGTCATCACCGCCGGGCAGCAGGTGCGCTCGATGATCGGGGTCGAGGCGATGCTCGCCAACGTCGATGCCGGACAACTGCCCAAGCCGCTGGTGAAATGGAGCCACGAGCCGGCCTGCGCCCAGGATGTACCGCGCGCGCTGAGCCAGGCGATCCAGACCGCCAGCCTGCCGCCGCGGGCGCCGGTGTACCTGTCGATTCCCTACGACGACTGGGCGCAACCGGCGCCGGCCGGCGTCGAACACCTGGCTGCGCGCCAGGTCAGCGGCGCCGCGCTGCCCGCGCCGGCATTGCTGGCCGAACTCGGCGAGCGCCTGTCGCGCTCGCGCAACCCGGTGCTGGTGCTCGGTCCGGACGTCGACGGGGCGAATGCCAACGGCCTGGCCGTGGAACTGGCGGAGAAGCTGCGGATGCCGGCCTGGGTCGCGCCGTCGGCCTCGCGTTGTCCGTTCCCCACCCGTCATGCCTGCTTCCGCGGCGTGCTGCCGGCGGCCATCGCCGGGATCAGCCGGCTGCTGGACGGCCACGACCTGATCCTGGTGGTCGGCGCGCCGGTGTTCCGCTATCACCAGTTCGCCCCCGGCGATTACCTGCCGGCCGGCGCCGAGCTGGTGCAGGTCACCTGCGATCCCGGCGAAGCGGCACGGGCGCCGATGGGCGACGCGTTGGTCGGCGACATCGCGCTGACCCTCGAGGCACTGCTCGAACAGGTCCGCCCCAGTGCGCGGCCGTTGCCCGAGGCGCTGCCGCGACCGCCGGCGCTGGCCGAGGAGGGCGGACCGCTGCGTCCGGAAACCGTGTTCGACGTGATCGATGCGCTGGCGCCGCGCGACGCCATCTTCGTCAAGGAGTCGACTTCCACCGTGACCGCCTTCTGGCAGCGCGTGGAGATGCGCGAGCCGGGCAGCTACTTCTTCCCGGCCGCCGGCGGCCTCGGCTTCGGCCTGCCGGCGGCGGTCGGTGCGCAACTGGCGCAGCCGCGGCGGCAGGTGATCGGGATCATCGGCGACGGCTCGGCCAACTACGGCATCACCGCGCTCTGGAGTGCCGCGCAATACCGCGTGCCGGCGGTGTTCATCATCCTCAAGAACGGTACCTACGGCGCCCTGCGCTGGTTCGCCGGGGTGCTCGAGGTGCCCGATGCGCCGGGGCTCGACGTGCCCGGCCTGGACTTCTGCGCGATCGCCCGCGGCTATGGCGTCGAGGCGCTCCACGCGGCCACCCGCGAAGAGCTGGAAGGTGCCTTGAAGCATGCCCTGGCCGCTGATCGCCCGGTTTTGATCGAGGTGCCGACGCAAACCATCGAACCCTGATGTTCCACGGCGCCGCCCCATGCCAGAGTGGGCGGTGCCGACCGACGCCCGCGTGCGCCCATAACAAGAACAAGAGAGAGGTTGGTATGAACAGGCAATCCGCTGCGGCGGTGATCGACGCTGCCCGCTTTAACCGTACTCACTGGCTGATCCTCGGCTGGGGGTGTTTCATCATGCTGTTCGACGGCTACGACATGGTCATCTACGGCTCGGTGGTGCCACGCCTGATGCAGGAGTGGCAGCTGAGCCCGGTGCAGGCCGGCACCCTCGGCAGTTGCGCGCTGTTCGGCATGCTCTTCGGCGGCACCCTGCTGGCGCCGCTGGCGGACCGTTTCGGCCGGCGCCGCCTGGTGATCGCCACCACCCTGCTGGCGAGCCTCGCCGCCTTCCTCACCGGGCACGCCCGCGACCCGCTGGAGCTGGGCGCCGGACGCTTCTTCACCGGCCTGGCACTGGGCGCGCTGGTGCCCAGCGCGATCAACCTGATCAGCGAATTCGCCCCGGCCGGGCGGCGCAGCACCCTGGTCACGGTGATGTCGGCCTTCTACTCGGTGGGCGCGGTGCTCTCGGCGCTACTGGCGATCGCCATGATCCCCGCCTGGGGCTGGCAATCGGTGTTCTACGTGGCGGTGCTACCGGTACTGGCGGTGCCGCTGATGTTGCGCTGGTTGCCGGAGTCGGCGGCGTTCCTCGAACTCAAGGGCCGCCGCGCCGAACTGGACGCGCTGCTGCGCAAGGTCGATCCCGACTACCGGCCCGGCGCCGAGCGGGCGAACGCTGTCGCGGCCGAAGCGCCGAGCGGACGGGTCGCCCAGTTGTTCGAGGGGCGCCAGGCAGTGGGCACCCTGCTGCTGTGGGTGGCCTTCGCCATGTGCATGCTGATGAGCTACGGGCTCAACACCTGGTTGCCGAAACTGATGGCCGGCGGCGGCTACGCCCTCGGTTCGAGCCTGGCGTTCCTCGTCACCCTGAATGTCGGGGCGACCCTCGGTGCGTTGTTCGGCGGCTGGCTGGCCGACCGCCTTGGCGCCGGCCGCACCCTGGTGCTGTTCTTCGCCCTGGCCGCGGCCTCCCTGGCGGCCCTCGGCCTGGGGCCAGGCCCCTGGCTGCTCAACGGCCTGCTGGTGGTGGCCGGCGCCACCACCATCGGCACCCTGGCGGTGATCCATGCCTACGCCGCGCAGTTCTATCCGGCCTGGGTGCGCTCCACCGGGGTCGGCTGGGCCGCCGGCGTCGGCCGCCTCGGCGCCATCGCCGGGCCGATGCTCGGCGGCAGCCTGCTGGCCCTGGAGCTGCCGTTCCAGCAGAACTTCCTGGCCTTCGCCGCGCCCGGCGTGATCGGCGCGCTGGCGATCGCCTGCATCCACCTGCGGCCGCGCGTGCCGGCGGAAGCGTCCGTCGACGCGACGGCGAAGAAACCCCTGTGATTTTCGAAAGAGGAGAAGAGCGATGAGCGATTCCCGTTATACCGACCTCGGTCTCCAGCCCCTGGCCGGCGAGTGGCGCCACGGCCGGGCCGGCCGCCGGCTGAAGGTGAGCAACCCGTTCGACGGCAGCCTGTTGCTGGAGATCGAGCAGGCCGACCGCGACGACCTCGATGCCGCTTACGCCAAGGCCGCCGAGGTCCAGCCGGCATGGGCCGCGCTCGGGCCCTCGGCACGCGCGGCGGTACTGTACAAGGCGGTGGAGGTGTTCGACCGCCGCCACGAGGAGATCGTCGACTGGATCATCCGCGAGTCCGGCAGCACCCGCCTGAAGGCCGAGATCGAATGGGGCGCGGCGCGCGCGATCACCCTGGAGTCGGCGTCGTTCCCGGCACGGGTGCACGGGCGCATCGTCGAGTCCGACGTGCCGGGCAAGGAAAGCCGGGTCTACCGCAGCGCCATCGGCGTGGTCGGGGTGATCAGCCCGTGGAACTTCCCGCTGCACCTGACCCAGCGTTCCATCGCCCCGGCCCTGGCGCTGGGCAACGCGGTGGTGGTCAAGCCGGCTAGCGACACGCCGGTCTGCGGCGGACTGCTGCTGGCGCGGATCTTCGAAGAGGCCGGGCTGCCGGCCGGGCTGTTCAGCGTGGTGGTCGGCCCTGGCAGCGAGATCGGCGACGCCTTCGTCGAGCACCCGGTGCCGGGCCTGGTGACCTTCACCGGATCGACCCCGGTGGGCCGCAACATCGGCCGCATCGCCAGCGGCGGCGCGCACCTCAAGCACGTGGCGCTGGAGCTGGGCGGCAACAGTCCGTTCGTGGTGCTCGGCGACGCCGATCTGGAGCAGGCGGTGAATGCCGCGGTGTTCGGCAAGTTCCTCCACCAGGGACAGATCTGCATGGCGATCAACCGCATCATCGTCGAGGACAGCCTCTACGACGCTTTCGCCGCGCGCTTCGTCGAGCGGGTCAAGGGTCTCCGGGTCGGCGATCCGCAGCGCGCCGATACCGCGGTCGGGCCGATCGTCAACGCGCGCCAGCTCGAAGGCCTGCTGGAAAAGATCCGCCTGGCCCGCCAGGAAGGCGCCAAGCCGCTGTATGAGGGCGGCGTCGATGGGCAGTTGCTGGCTCCGCACGTATTCGGCGAGGTCACCGCGACGATGGAGATCGCCCGCGATGAAATCTTCGGCCCGCTGGTCGGCCTGCTCCGCGCGCGCGACGAGGCGCATGCGCTGGAGTTGGCCAACGCCAGCGAATACGGGCTGTCCAGCGCGGTGTTCAGCCGCGACCTAGAACGCGCGGTGCGCTTTGCCCGCCAGCTTCGCGCGGGGATGACCCACGTCAACGACATTCCGGTGAACGACGAGGCCAACGCGCCCTTCGGCGGCGAGAAGAACTCCGGACTTGGCCGCTTCAACGGCGACTGGGCCATCGAGGAATTCACCACCGACCACTGGATCAGCGTGCAGCACGCGCCGCGCCAGTACCCGTTCTGACCCTGGCGGCGGGGCCCGCGCCCCGCTGCTGAACCGACCGTCGTCGCCAGGTGGCCCGCAGAGGCTGCCGGGGCTCGGTCGTCCCTGAAAAACGGAGCACAATAACAATGAAAATCCGTCGTAAAACCGCAGTCCCGCGCAATGCAGGGGCGGTCCTGCCGATGCTCGCCTGTCTTGCCGCGCAAGCTGCCGAGGGCGGCTTCCTGGAGGATGCGAAGACCGACCTGGTCTTGCGCAACTATTACTTCAACCGCGATTTCCGCGACCACGATGCCGGCAAGAGCCTGGTGGACGAGTGGGCGCAGGGCTTCATCCTCAAGTTCAGTTCCGGCTATACCCCGGGCACGGTCGGCGTCGGCCTCGACGCCATCGGCCTGTTCGGCGTGAAGCTGAACAGCGGACGTGGCACCAGCAATTCCGAGCTTCTTCCGTTGCACGATGACGGTCGCGCGGCGGACAACTATGGGCGCGTCGGCGTGGCCGCCAAGCTGCGCGTTTCGGCCAGCGAACTGAAGATCGGCGAGATGCTCCCGGACATTCCGCTGTTGCGCTACGACGACGGACGCCTGCTGCCGCAGACGTTCCGCGGTTTCGCCGTGGTTTCCCGCGAGCTGCCGGGCCTGGCTCTGCAGGCCGGACGCTTCGACGCGGTGAGCCTGCGCAATTCGGCGGACATGCAGGACCTATCGGCCTGGAGCGCGCCGACGCAGAAATCGGACGGTTTCAACTATGCCGGCGCCGAGTACCGCTTCAACCGCGAGCGCACCCAACTGGGCCTGTGGCACGGGCAACTGGAGGACGTCTACCGGCAGAGCTACGCCAACCTGCTGCACAAGCAGCGTGTCGGCGACTGGACCCTGGGCGCCAACCTCGGCCTGTTCGTCGACCGCGACGACGGCGCCGCGCGCGCCGGAGAGATCGACAGCCATACCCTCTACGGCCTGTTTTCCGCCGGCATCGGCCTGCATACCTTCTACCTTGGCCTGCAGAAGGTCGGCGGCGACAGCGGCTGGCAATCGGTCTACGGCAGCAGTGGGCGGAGCATGGGCAACGACATGTTCAACGGCAACTTCACCAACGCCGACGAACGCTCCTGGCAGGTGCGCTACGACTACGATTTCGTCGGCCTCGGCTGGCCCGGCCTGATCGGCATGGTCCGCTACGGCCATGGCTCGAACGCCACCACCAAGGCCGGTAGCGGCGGCAAGGAATGGGAGCGCGATGTCGAACTCGGCTACACCGTGCAGAGCGGTCCGCTGGCGCGGCTCAACGTGCGCCTCAACCACGCCAGCAACCGACGCAGCTTCAACAGCGACTTTGACCAGACGCGGGTGGTGGTGAGTTACCCGTTGTCGTGGTGACGGACGCTGTCTCGCCGCTCCTCCGGACAGCTCCAGAGGGATGGGGAGCGGGTGCCCCGGTGCTTCGGCGGATAACCGCTGGGCGGTTATCCGCCCTACCGGAGCGGCGCTCCGCCGCCAACGCCTGGAGGAGGAGAGGGCGGCTCAGAACTTCGCCTGCATCCCCACCCGCAGGGTACGCCCGGGCGCGGGCATGAAGCTCTGTGCCAGCGGGTCGAGGTAATAGCGGTCGGTGAGGTTCTGCAGCGAGGCATTCAGTTCGGTGTGCTCGAACAGCTTGTACTTGAGGAACAGGTCGAACAGCTGCACCGAGCGGTACTCGATCTGCGGTGTGGTGGCGCCGACCTGCCAGGGCTTGTCCGCCGTGGCGGTGGGGCCGGAGGTATAGGTCATGCGTCCGCCCAGGGTCAGGGCCTGGTCGAAGAAGCGCAGGCCGGCGGTCAGGTTGGTCGCCAGCCGCGGCGGGTTCTGCGTGTTGGTATAGGAGCCCATGAAGCTGCCCGGCGTGCAGTTCGGCGTGTTCTCGGTGCGCTGGTAGCGGTTGGCGCCGGCGCGCAGCCTGGCGGCGAAGGCGGCGTCGCAGGTCTCGGTCTTCAGGTAGTAGGTCGCCGACAGGTCGGCGAACACCCGCCCTGCGTCGTAGTGCGATTGCAGTTCGAGACCGCTGGTGCGGTAGCTGTCGGTGTTGCTGAAGGTCATCAGGCCCATCTGGCCCGGATCGTAATAGCGGGTGATGTAGTTCTTGATGGTGTTGTTGAAGTAGGCCAGCTTGATCGCCGCCGAGTCGCCGTCGGCCAACAGGCTGTCGCGCAGCGCGCTGGCACCGATCTCCCAGCTGCGCGAACGCTCGGGCTTGAGGTCCTTGCCCGGCTCGACCTGGAGGGTGCCCTGGCTGGTCTCGAACAGCGACGGCAGACGCAGGCCTTCGGTATAGGAGGCGTAGACGAAGGTATCCGGGGCCAGCTCGAAATTGATCCCGAATGCCGGCGAGAAACCGCCGCCGCGGCTGCTGCCCTTCTTGCTGTAGTTGTAGCCGGTGACCACGTTGGTGACCCGCGAGGGATGGACCGTCACGTTGGCCGGGCCGAACTCGTCGAAGGGAATGCCTTCGAACGGATTGTTGGTGTTGTTGGTGACGATGCCGTTGTTGAGGCGCGGATCGGTGGCGTCGGTGTACTGGCCGTTCTGGTCGGGGAACCACATCATCGAGCCGTAGTAGCCGGGCCTGCTCACCGTGATGAAGCGCATGTCGCGATCCTCGCGCCGCGGCGAGGCGGAGATGCCGTTGTCCTTGCTGTTGAAGTGGCTGTAGCGGCCGCCGCCCCATAGCGTCAGGCGCTCGACCGGCTTGAACTCGAGCTTGCCGTTGAGGCCGTATTCCTGGCGGGTGGCGTCCCTCAGGGTGCGGTTGGCGTTGATGTCGTGGAGGGTGGTGACCACGCTTTTCTGCGGCTGGATGTCTTCGACCTGGAACGAGCCGCCGAGGTCGAGCTTGAAATCGCCGAAGTCGGTTTCGAAGCGCGCCACGTTGTTCAGGTCGCCGCCGATGCGCCGGTTGTCCTGGCGCGTCCAGTTGCGATCGGAGCGATAGGCCTGGGAGCGCGGCGCCAGCACCGAGGTCAGCATGTCGCTCTTCGCCTCGGTCATCCACAGTCCGGTGCTGAGGTCCACCAGCGGATTGTTCTCGGGCAGGTAACGGTAGCGTGCGGTGTAGGTGTCGATCTTCACTTCGCTCAATGGGTACTGGTAGATGCCGGCGGTGCCGAAACGGAAGATGTCCGACGGCATGATCTCCCCGGTGCGCCCGTCGTAGCGACGATAGCCGAGGTCCAGGGTGTGCTCGTCGGCGATGCGCCAGGTCGCCTTGAGCAGGTAGGACTCGGTCTCCGACGACGAGTTGAGCACTTCCTCTCCTGCGTTGTAGACCTTGGCTACGCTGCTTTCCTCGCGACCGTAGCGGTTGTAGACGCGATAGCGGTTCTGGCCTTTCTTGCCGGAAAAGTAGTTGCCCTGATTGCGCTGCGCATAGGCGGCGACCAGGTCCAGATGCTCGTTGCGGTAGGCGAAGGCGGCGCTGCCGGACTTGGCCTGGGAGCCGAACAGGCTGCCGCGGTCATCGTGCGGCACGCTGCTGAGATTCTCGGTCTTCGAACTGGCGCTGCGGTGCTGCGGGGCGGCGCCGTTGTTCCAGACGTTGCCGGTGAAGCGCATGCCGAGGTCCTTACCGTCCACCAGGATGTCCTTGACGCCGATGGTGCGCATTTCCACGCTGCCGCCGATCGCGCCCGAGCGGGTCGAGGGACCCTTGTCGACGGTCACGCTGCTGACCAGGTCGGGATCGATGTAGCTGCGCTGCTGGGTGCCGGCGTAGCCGCGGTAGACGTCCAGCGCCTGCTCCGCGCCGTCGACCCGCACCGCCACCCGGCTCTGCCCCTGGATGCCGCGGATGTTGACGTCCAGCGCGCCACCGTTGCGGCTGTCGCCGACCTGTACGCCCGGGATGCCCTGGAGCAGGTCACCCACGGAAACCCGGCCGAAGCGGTCGATGTCTTCGCTGGAGAGGTACACCGACGAGCGCGGCGCGGTATAGGTTTCCTTCTGCGGATCGGCCAGCTCGGCGGCCGAGACCACCACCGGCGACAGGTCGGCCGGGGCTTCTCCGGACATGCGCGGCTCGACCAGCAGGTAGGCGCCGGAGGTTCCCGCCGCGACCTGCAGGCCGGTGTTCGACAGCACTCGCTGCAAGCCTTCCAGTACGCTGTAGCGACCCTTGAGCGCCGGCGCCGTGCGGCCGCGGGTCAGCTCGGGGTCGAAGGACAGCAGCAGGCCCGACTGGCTGGCGAAGGCGCCCAGGGAGGCGCCCAGCGAACCCGCCGGGATGTCGTAGCTGCGCGGCGTGGCGTCGTCCAGGCGGGTAGCCGCGCTGTGCTGGCCGACGCTCTGCGCGTGGGCCAGGCCGCCGCCGAGCAGGCCGGCGCCGGCCGCCGACAGGCCGAGCAGGGCCCAGCGCAGGGCAAGGGTGAGCGGGGAGAGGCGCGACAAGGGGCGCGCCAGGCTGGGGATAGGGCGTTGTAGGGACATGACTTCTTCGCTCGCAGGGTTGGCGCCCGGCATTGCGGGCTCTCATTCCCTCTGTCGCACGAGATCGGAAAAGGGATATTTCGGGTTCGGCGGGCCGGACGGAAAGGGTCGCCGGCATTGTGGTCAACGCAAAATTAGTGATAATAGTTTTCATTTGCGATTGAATCCAGCTGACTATTCCGATGAATGCGCCTCCGATGAATGCGCCGAGTTCCTGCCTGTCCGCGGACCGCGACGGCGTCGCCACGCTCTACCGTGAAAACCATGCCTGGCTGCGCAACTGGCTGGCCTACCGACTCCGCTCCTGGGGACGCGGCGTGGCCGACGACCTGGCCCATGACACCTTCCTGCGCATTCTCGCCAGCCGCGACGGCGGCCAGCGTGAAGCGATCCGTCAGCCGCGCGCCTATCTCACCCGTATCGCCAACTGCGTGTTGGTCAGTTGGCGCCGTCGCCAATCGCTGGAACTTGCCTGGCTGGAGGCCCTGGCCACGCTGCCCGAGCCGTTGCAGCCGTCGCCGGAACAACAGAGCGTGATCGTCGAGACCCTGCACGAGATCGACGCGCTGCTCGATACCCTGCGCCCGCGGGTGAAACAGGCATTCCTGATGGCGACGCTGGACGGCATGAAGCAGAAGGACATCGCCCAGGCGCTGGGCGTCGCGCTGCCGACGGTGAAGAAGTTCATCCACCAGGCCTACGTGACCTGCCTGAGCCTGATGCCCGATGAATGACCGCGCCTCCCGCCGGGCGCCGCAGGCGGGCGATACGGAGCTTTCCGGGCCGCCGGCCGCCGAGGCGATCGCCCCGCAGGTGCTCAGGGAGACCGCCTCCTGGCTGCTGCTGATGCAGGAGGGGCCGCTGGCTCCGGCGCAGCAGGCCGAGCTGGAGTCCTGGCGCTCGCGCAGCCCCGAGCACCAGCGCGCCTGGCGGCGCGCCGAGCGTCTGCTGGCGAATATCGGTTCGCTGCCGCCGGCGCTGGCCCGGCGTGCGCTCGAGCGTCCGTCCGGCAGCGGCCGGCGCGCGGTCCTGCGCGGCCTCGCCCTGCTGCTCGGCGGCGCACCGCTGGTCTGGTGGGGATGGCGCGCCCAGGTCTGGCGCGACGGCTTCGGCGCCGACTACCTCACTGCCGTCGGCGAGCGGCGCGATCTGGTGCTGGAGGACGGCAGCCAGGTCGAGATGAACACCGACAGCGCGCTGGACGTGCGCTACGACGCCGGCCAGCGCCTGCTGCGCCTGTATCGCGGAGAGATCTACCTCCGCACCGCGGCGGATCGGCG
The DNA here is from genome assembly GCF_052044465.1 of Pseudomonas sp. 22490. NCBI lineage: Bacteria > Pseudomonadati > Pseudomonadota > Gammaproteobacteria > Pseudomonadales > Pseudomonadaceae > Pseudomonas > Pseudomonas sp. 22490. The sequence goes on from NZ_JBQENS010000001.1 coordinate 237,584, forward strand.
CGAGCCGCCGCGGCCGTTCCTGGTGCGCACCGAACAGGGCCTGATGCGCGCGCTGGGTACCGCCTTCAGCGTCCGACGCGAGGGCGCAGAGACAGTGCTGGCGGTGTACGAAGGCGCGGTACAGGTGCGTCCGGAGGGCGCCGCGAGCGCGGCGGATGGCCGGGTGATCGAGGCTGGCCAGCGGGTGCGCTTCGATCGCCAGCGGATCGGCCCCGTCGAGTCCGCCAGCGAGGCCGCGCTGGCCTGGCGCCAGGGCCTGCTGGTGGCCGACGACATGCCGCTGCGGCAGTGGGCGGGAGAACTGATGCGCTACGGGGGCGAGAGCATCGAGTGCGAGCCGTCGCTGGACGCGCTTCGGGTCTCCGGCACCTTTCCCATCGACGACCTGCCGCTGGCCCTGGCGATGCTGGCGCAGACCCATGGCCTGCGCCTCGTGCACCAAGGTCGGCGGGTGCTGATCAGGCGCTGAGGGAGGCGCGGCGGCTCAGCCGGCCAGCAACCAGACCCCGGCGCCCGCCGAGGCCAGCCCGGCGAGACGTACCAGGGGCGCGGCCGCCTGCGGCAGGAAGCGCACCAGCGCGTAGCCGGCGGCGTGCAGCGCGGCGGTGGCGGCGACGAAACCGAGCGCGTACAGCCAGGGGCTGGAGAGGTCCGGCAGCTCCAGGCCGTGGGCGACCCCGTGGGCCAGGGCGAACAGCGCGGTGGCGGCCATCGCCAGCGCCAGCGGCGGGCGCACGGCGAGGGCCACGCAGAGGCCGAGGGCGAGCACCGAGGCGGCGATGCCGGTCTCCATGAACGGCAGTTGCAGGCCCTCGAAGCCGAGCAGCCCGCCGACCAGCATGGTGCCGACGAAGGTGCAGGGCAGGGCGAGGCGCGCGGCTCCCTGTTGCTGGGCGGCCCAGAGGCCGACGGCGAACATCGCCAGCAGGTGGTCGAGGCCGGTGAGCGGATGGGCGAGGCCGGCGACCAGGCCGTGTTCGCCGTGGCCGGGGTGGGCGAAGGCCAGCGCCGGCGCGGCGAGCAGGGCGAGGGCGGCGAGCAGCTTGGGCAGTTTCATTGGCGGTTCCTTGTCGTTGCGAGGTGGCGTCAGGCGGCGGTCAGCAGGCCCTGGCGCTCGATGAAGGCGATGATTTCGTCCAGCCCCTGGCCGGTCTTCTGGTTGCTGAACACGAACGGCTTGTCGCCGCGCATGCGCCGGGCGTCCCGGTCCATCACGTCGAGGGAGGCGCCGACCAGCGGCGCCAGGTCGATCTTGTTGATCACCAGCAGGTCCGACTTGCAGATGCCGGGGCCGCCCTTGCGCGGGATCTTGTCGCCGGCGGAAACGTCGATCACGTAGAGGGTCAGGTCGGACAGCTCGGGGCTGAAGGTGGCCGACAGGTTGTCGCCCCCGGATTCCACCAGGATAAGTTCGAGGCCGGGGAAGCGCCGGTTGAGCTGGTCCACCGCCTCCAGGTTGATCGAGGCGTCCTCGCGGATCGCCGTGTGCGGGCAGCCGCCGGTTTCCACGCCGATGATCCGCTCGGGGGCGAGGGCCTCGTTGCGCACCAGGAACTCTGCGTCTTCCTGGGTATAGATGTCGTTGGTGACCACCGCGAGGTTGTAGCGCTCGCGCAGTTCGCGGCACAGGGCCAGGGTCAGGGCGGTCTTGCCGGAGCCCACCGGACCGCCGATGCCGACACGCAGGGGTTGGGATGTCATGGGGTTTCTCCTAGGAACGGAACAGACGGCTGTACTGGGTTTCGTGGGTCATGCTGGCCAGCGCCAGACCGAACGCGGCGCTGCCCTCGACGGCGGGCCGCCGCAGCGCCTCGGCGCAGGCGCGGTCGAGTTCCGGCAGCAGGCTGGAAGCAAGTTTCTGCGCGGCCAGTTGGCCGAGCGGCAGGGTTTTCATCAGCACCGCCAACTGGTTTTCCAGCCAGCTCCAGAACCAGGCACTGAGCGCCTCCTCGGCGTCCAGGCGCCAGGCGCGCGCGGCCATCGCCCAGGCGGCGGCGAGATTGGGCGGGTCCTGGCGCGCCAGCCAGGCGCGGCCGGGAGCGTCGAGTTCGGGCAGGGCTTCCAGCAATTGGTGCAGGGAAAAGCCCATCTGCCGGCTCTCCTGGGCCAGCTCGCGGGTCTCGCGGCTGGCCCTATGGCGCTCGCTGGCCGCATCGCAGGCGGCCCAGTCGCCGATCAACGCGGCGCGCAGCAGGCCGGCCAGCAGCGGCGCCTCGAAGCGCGCCAGGTTCAGTTGCAACTGGTCGACCAGCCAGGTCCGCGCGCTCTCGGCGTCGCGCACCCAGCCATTGTCGAGGGCCGCCTCCAGGCCCTGGGAATAGCTGTATCCGCCGATCGGCAACTGCGAGCTGGCCAGGCGCAGGCGCGCCCAGATGCTGTTCACCGGCGCACGCCGAACTGGTGCAGGCGCGGCGCGTAGTTGAACTCCGCCTCGCCATGGTGCGAGTGGTGGTGGCCTCCGCCGTAGGCACCGTGCTCCGGCTGGAACGGCGCCTCGATGGCCTCCACCGTGGCGCCGAGCTGTTCGAGCATGGCTTTCAGCACGTAGTCGTCGAGCAGGCGCAGCCAGCCGTCGCCGACCTGCAGGGCGACGTGACGGTTGCCCAGGTGGTAGGCGGCTCGGGTCAGTTCCAGCGGGCTGGCGCAGGTGACGTGGAGCAGACGTTCGGAGCGGGCGACGACCCGCACCAGGCGACCGTCGCGGGCCTCCAGGCAGTCGCCGTCGGCCAGCGGAGGCTGGCCGCGCTCGAGGAACAGGCCGACCTCCTCGCCGCTCGCCGCGAAGCAGCGCAGGCGGCTCTTGCTGCGCGCCTCGTAGGTCAGGTGGAGTTCTTCGTCCCAGCGGGGCGAGCGGGCGGGCAGGCGTTGGTGGATGACCAGCATGGGCAGTTTCCGCAATGCGACAGGAAAGGGATCACAACAAGCACCAGCAAGGGCCTTGCCAGGTCGATGCGGGACGCCTGTACCGGGAAAACGGGGCCATAGGGATGTAACAAAATATTGCAGCGCGCCAGGTTGGTGCGCAACGACTTTTTTGCCGCACCGGAAAGGTGCGCGCGCGTCTAGTCCGCGGACGAACGCCGAGCCGGAGGTCCGCTGGGGAGGTGCGGGGTCAGCCGGGCAGGCCGTGCCAGTGCTTGCCGCCGATCATGATGAAACGCAGCTGGTGGGTGATCTTCGCGGCCGGCATCAGGTGCGGCGGCAGATCGGCGGCGGGTGGGTCGATCAGCTCCGGAAGGGTGGCGAAGACAGTCTTCACCACCAGGTCGGCGAACACGTCGAGGGCCGCGCCGTCGAGGTGCGGCATCTTGTTCAGCAGCGCCAGGTCGGCGGCCAGATCGTCGGTGATGCGCTGGCGCAGGCTGGCGATGGCCTGGCGGATCGGCAACGAGCCGCCGTATTGCTCGCGGGCGAGGAAGAGGAACTGCGAGCGGTTGGCGCCGACCGCGTCGAGGAAGATGCGCACCGAGGCGTCGATCAGCCCGCCCAGTTCGAACTCGTTGCGGCGCACCGCGCGCAGGGTGGCGCGGAAGGTCTCGTCGACTTCGGCGACCAGCGCCAGGCCGAGCTGGTCCATGTCGCTGAAGTGCCGGTAGAAGCCGGCCGGGACGATGCCGGCGGCGCGCGTCACTTCGCGCAGGCTGAGGCTGCCGAAGCCGCGCCCGCTTTCCATCAGGTGGCGCGCGGCGCTCATCAGCGCGTGGCGGGTCTGCTGTTTCTGTTCGGCGCGGGGTGAGGACATACGGCTTCCTTTGGCGGACCGGCGACTGTAGCAAAAGCCCTGCGACCCGGTCGAACCGGGGACGGCAGCGGTCGAAGGATACATCAGTGAACGCTTGTTGACTCGATTGCGCGGAACGGGCAAAGTTTTGTGAACGATCGTTCACTGAAATATTTTCCATGGCCTTGCTTCCCCTCGCGCTCCTGACCCCTTTGCTCGCACCCCTGCGCCGTCTCGCCGCCCGTGGCTGGCTGCGTGAGGCCGATGTCGACGGCCTGCTGCGCCACGCCCATCCGCTGGCGTCGTTGAACCGCCACTATGCGCGGGTCGAGGCACGCTACTGGGTGGCCGACGATATGCTCGCCCTGGCCCTGCGTACCGCCCCCGGCTGGCCGCCGGCGCGGCCGGGCCAGCACATCCAGCTGCTGGCGAAGCGCGACGGGGTGCGGGTCGGGCGCAGCTACAGCCTGACCCGGGTGGTCGGCGAGCGCCTGGAAATCGCCGTCAAGCGTCACCCGGACGGGCTGCTCTCGCCCTGGTTGTGCGAACACCTGGCGGTCGGCCAGCGTGTCGAGTTGCAACCCGCGCAAGGCGATCTGCGCTGGCCGATGCAGGCCGAGGCGGTCTGCCTGCTGGCCGCCGGCAGCGGCCTGACGCCCTTGCTCGGCCTGCTCCGCGAGGCGCTGGAGAACGGCTATCGCGGTCCCGTGCTGTGGCTGCACTACGTCCGTCATCCCGGCCAGCGCGCCTGGCTCGGCGAGCTGGAGGCGCTGGCGGCGCGCCACCCGAACCTGGAGTTGCGCTGGAGCCTGACCCGCGGGGCGCGGGCCGATGGCTGCCTGGAGGGGCATTTCCAGCCGCGCCACCTGGACGGCTGGGCAGCCGACCTGGCACGCAGCCAGGCCCTGGCCTGCGGGCCGGCGGCTTTCGTCGAGGCGGTGGGCGAGCAACTGGGGGCACGCTTCGCCGGCTTGCAGACGGAATCCTTCAGCGTCCCGCGCTGGCGCAGCGGGGAGGCGCCGCGCGAAGTGCGCCTGCGCTTCGCCCGGTCGCAGCGGGAAGTCTCCGGCGACAGCGCCGCCAGCCTGCTGGAACAGGCCGAGGCCCACGGCCTGCGCCCGGCCCACGGTTGCCGCCAGGGCATCTGTGCCAGTTGCACCTGCGTCCTGCTCAGCGGCTGCGTGCGCGACCTGCGCAGCGGCGCGCTGTGCAGCGAGCCCGGCCAGCCTATCCGCCTCTGCGTCAGCGCCGCCCACGGCGACCTGGCGCTGGACCTGTGAACCGACCTGCGAGCCCTGCGATGCGCGACGACCGCGAACTGACCCCGGAACAACTGGCGGCCTTCGGCGCCGAACTCGACGCCCTGCGCCAGCGTACCCTGGCCGATCTCGGCGCGGACGACGCGCGCTACATCCGCCGGGTCCGCGCGGCGGTGCGCGTCTGCTGCTGGAGCGGCAGGGCGCTGCTGATGTTCGGCTGGCTGCCGCCGACCTGGCTGCTCGGCAGCCTGCTTCTCGGCCTGGGCAAGATCCTCGAGAACATGGAACTGGGCCACAACGTCATGCACGGCCAGTACGACTGGATGAACGATCCGGAATTCGCCGGCCGCGCCTACGAGTGGGACATCGCCGGGCCGTCCGACTTCTGGCGGCACACCCACAACCATATCCACCACACCTACACCAACGTGCTGGGCAAGGACGACGACGTCGGCTACGGGGTCGTGCGCCTGTTCCCGGAGCAGCGCTGGAAGCCGTTCTACCGCTGGCAACCGCTGTGGGTGACGCTGCAGGCGCTGCTGTTCCAGTACGCGGTGGCGATCCAGCATCTGCGCCTGGACAAGTACGCCAAGGGGCGCCTGGACAAGGCCGAACTCATGCCGCTGCTACGCCGCCTGCGTGCCAAGCTGGGTCGCCAGTGGACCAAGGACTACCTGCTGTTCCCGCTTCTCGGCCTGTTCGCCGGCGGCTTTGGCGCGGTGTTCGTCGGCAACCTGCTGGCCAACGTGCTGCGCAACCTGTGGACCTTCACGGTGATCTTCTGCGGCCACTTCACCGAGAAGGCGGTGGTCTTCCCGCCCTCGGTGCTGGAGGGCGAGACCCGTGGCCACTGGTACCTGCGCCAGTTGCGCGGCTCCAGCAACCTGGAGGGCGGGCCGCTGTTCCACATCCTGACCGGCAACCTCAGCCACCAGATCGAGCACCACCTCTACCCGGACCTGCCGGCGCGTCGCTACGCCGCGTTGTCCCGCGAGGTCCGCGAAATCGCCCGGCGCTACGGGCAGACCTACAACAGCGGACGCCTGGGACGGCAATTCCTCACTGTCTTGCGGCGCATCTGGGTATATCGGCTGCCGCCGCGCGAGCCCCTCCCGGCGGGGCGCGGCTGAGCCGACGGAACGCTCGCGGCGCCCGTGGCGGGGCCGCTCCGGAGCGGGGATAATGCCGCCCTGTGCACCGCGACGTGGCTTCCGGCCGCCGCGTGGCGTCGGAGTCTCGCCGAACGCAGGACGGCCTGCGCCCGCGATCGGCCAGCAGCGTCGATCCTTCCCGAATCTAACAATGCTCGGCGGATGCCGGCCGTGGGGCCCGTCCGTCCAGGAACCGTCATGTTCAGCCCGCTCGTCACCTTTCCCGCGCTCTACACCGCCACCCTGCTCATGCTGGCCGGCTCCGGCCTGTTCACCACCTACATCGGCCTGCGCCTGACCCAGGAAGGCGCAGGCGACCTGTGGGTCGGCGGGCTGATGGCGTCCTACTATTTCGGCCTGGTCTGCGGTGGAAAATTCGGACACAAGCTGATCGCCAGCTTCGGCCATATCCGCTCCTACGTGGCTTGCGCCGGGATTGCCACCGTGACCGTGCTGCTGCATGCCCTGGTCGATCAGCTGGAAGTCTGGCTGCTGCTGCGCTTCATCACCGGCGCGGTGATGATGAACCAGTACATGGTGATCGAGAGCTGGCTCAACGAGCAGGCCGAGAGCCACCAGCGCGGCAAGGTGTTCGCCGGCTACATGGTCGCCGTCGACCTTGGCCTGGTGCTCGGCCAGGGCCTGCTGGCGCTGAGCCCGACCCTCGACTACAAGCCGCTGCTGCTGGTCGCCATCTGCTTCGCCTCGTGCCTGATCCCGCTGGCCATGACCCGGCGCGTGCACCCGGCCAAGCTGGTCGCCGCGCCGCTGGAAGTGCGTTTCTTCTGGCAGCGCGTGCCGCAGGCGCTGGGCACCATCTTCATCGCCGGCCTGATGGTCGGCGCCTTCTACGGCCTGGCGCCGGTCTACGCCAACCGCAACGGCCTGGATGCCTCGCAATCGAGTTTCTTCGTCGGCATGTGCATCGTCGCCGGCTTCTGTGCGCAGTGGCCGCTGGGCTGGCTGTCCGACCGCCTCGACCGCAGTTGGCTGATCCGCGGCAATGCGGTGCTGCTGTGCCTGGCCTCGATCCCGATGTGGGGGCTGGTGACGCTGCCGTACTGGTTGCTGCTGGCCAACGGGTTCGTTACCGGCATGCTGCTGTTCACCCTTTATCCGCTGGCGGTGGCGCTGGCCAACGACCACGTCGAGCAGCCGCGCCGGGTCGCGTTGTCGGCGATGCTCCTGACCACCTACGGGGTCGGCGCCTGTATCGGTCCGCTGGTGGCCGGCGCGCTGATGCGCCACTTCGGTCCGGGACTGTTCTACATGCTGGTGTCCGGCTACGCGGTGCTGCTGGTGTTCTGGGTGCAGCCCAAGCGCGTCACCGGCGAACACCGGGTCGACGAGGCGCCGCTGCAACACGTGGCGATGCCGGACACGGTCAGCCCGATGGCCGCCACCCTCGACCCGCGCGTCGAGGAAGTGCCGGAGGAGCTGGTGGTGGAGGCGCCGGCGAATATCGGCCGCTCCGACGGCGAGCCGGACGCCGGCGAGAAACCTGCTCAGTCCTGAGCCGGGAACGCCAGGTCGAAGCGGATGCGTCCCGGAGCCGGTGCACTCGCTTCGGCGCGGCCGCCGTGCAGGCGCATGATCGCCTGGACGATGGCCAGGCCGAGACCGCTGGACTGGGCGTCGCTGCGCGCGGCGTCGCCACGGTAGAAACGGTCGAACAGGCGCGACAGCGGTTCGGCCGGCAGCCTGTCGCAGGCGTTCTCCACGCTCAGCAGGAATTCCCCCGATCGGCGCAGGCCGCGCACTTCGATCAGGCTGTCGGCGCTGGCGTAGCGGATGGCGTTGGCCAGCAGGTTGCTCAGCGCCCGGCGGAACAGTTGCGGATCGGCGCGTAGCTGGCCGCTGACCTGGACGTCGAGGCTCAGCCCACGTTCCTCGGCCAGCCCTTCGAAATACTCCGCCTGGCGCCGCAGTTCTTCGCCCAGGTCCAGGCGGCTGCGCTCCACCGCTGCCCGTACGTCGTCGGCGCGAGCGAGGAACAGGATGCTCTCGACCATCCGCGCGATGCGCTCCAGCTCTTCCTGGTTGGAGGCGATCAGCGCCTGGTACTCCTCGTTGCTGCGCGGCTGGCGCAGGGCCACCTGGCCGTGGCCCATCAGCGAACCGATGGGCGTGCGGATCTCATGGGCGAGGTCGGCGGAGAACTGCTGCAGGCGCTGGTAGCCGTCGTCTAGGCGTTCGAGCATGGCGTTGAACGACTGTGCCACCTGCTGCAACTCGGCAGGCGCGGCGGCGACGTCGAGGCGGGTATCCAGGCTGGTCGGATGGATCTCCGCCGCCTTCGCCGCCAGCGTGCGCAGCGGGCGCAGGCCGTGGCGCAGGACCAGCCAGCCGAGCAGGGCGGTGCCGAGGAACGCCAGCAGCACGGCGGCGATGACCCGGTCGCGGTACTGGGCGAGCATCCGCGTCTCGCCCAGCAGCAGGTGCGCGGCGGTGATCTGCAACGGCTCGCGGCCGCCGACCAGGACCTCGGCGGCGAGCACGCGCATCGGGATGCCGTCGTGGGTCAGCGCGGCGTGCACGACGGACGGATTCAACGCCTGGCCGGCGGCGACCACCCGTAGCGACGGCAGGCGTTCGTGGCGCGGGTTGACCGCGACGATCGGCGCCTCGCCGGGCTGACCGAGGAGCAGGATGTCCTGCTCGTTGCCGAGCATGTTCTCGAACAGACGCGGGCGCGCCTTCAGCTCGGCCAGGGTGAGGTTGTCGCGCAGCAGGTTGCGGAAGTGCTCGACCCGGCCGGCGACCATCACGTCGCTGCGCCGCAGCATCGCCTCTTCCACCGAGCGGTACAGGTAGAAGCCGACCGCGCTGACCACCAGCGCCGCCACCGCGGCGAACAGCAGCGCCGCGTAGAGGGTCAGGGAGCGGCGGGCGGGCACGGGCGCTCCTCGCAGACGTAACCGATGCCGCGCACGGTATGGATCAGCTTGTTCGGGAAGGGATTGTCGACCTTGGCGCGCAGGCGCTTGATCGCCACGTCGACGACGTTGGTGTCGCTGTCGAAGTTCATGTCCCAGACCTCCGAGGCGATCAGGGTGCGCGACAGCACCTCGCCCTCGCGGCGCATCAGCAGGTGCAGGAGGGCGAACTCCTTGTTGGTCAGGGCGATCACCTGCCCCTGGCGGCTGACCTTGCGCCGCAGCACGTCCAGCTGCAGATCGGCCAGTTGCACCTGCTCTGCCTCGCGGACCACGCCGCGGCGCAGCAGGGTACGGATACGCAGCAGCAACTCGGTGAAGGAGAAGGGTTTCACCAGGTAGTCGTCAGCACCCAGTTCGAGGCCGCGGATACGGTCTTGCAGCTGGTCGCGGGCGGTGAGGAAGAGCACCGGCACATCGTGCTTCTTGCGCAGCACTTCCATGATCTGCCAACCGTCCAGGCCGGGCAGCATCACGTCGAGGACCACCAGGTCGTAGCGGTTCTCCAGCGCCAGGTAGAGACCGTCGGCGCCGTGCTGCGACCAGTCGACCGCATAGCCCGACTCGCCGAGGCCCTTCTTCAGGTACTCGCCGGTCTTCGTATCGTCTTCGATCACCAGGATGCGCATGTCTCGTTCCCCCTCGTTCGCCGCCATTCTAGCCAGCGCGCGGCGCGGATTCGGTGACATTTTTGTCATGCGAAAGTCATCTCCGGGTACCGCCGGCGGGGCGACCATCGAGGCTCAACCCCACCGAGGATCGACCGATGCTTCGACTCAAGGCTTCCCCCGCGCTGTTCTTCGGCCTGCTCCTGGCCAGTGCCGCCAGCTTCGCCGCGCAACCGCCTGCGGGCATGCTGCAGCCGCTGCGCGGCACCATCCAGCAGGCCGCCGACGACCACCTGCAACTGAAGGCCCGCAACGGCCAGCAACTGACGGTCAGGCTCACCGACAAGACCGCGATTCGCGCCGTGTCGCTGGCGAAGCCGGAGGACATCCAGCCCGACAGCTTCATCGGCACCGCCGCTGTGCCGCAGCCCGACGGCACCCTGAAGGCCCTCGAGGTGCATGTCTTCGCCCCCAGCCTGCGCGGCAGCGGCGAAGGCCACCGGCCCTGGGAGAACGCCGATGGCAGCGCCTCGACCATGACCAACGGTACGGTCGGCAACCTGGTGGTCAGCCAGGGCCGGCGCATGACCGTGAAATACGGCGATGGCGAGAAGACCGTGGTGGTGCCGGACGACGTGCCCATCGTCAGCCTGGAGCCGGGCGAGCGCAGCCTGCTCAAGCCTGGCGCCAAGGTCGTGCTGTTCCCGCAGAAGGGCGCCGACGGCAGCCTCACCGCCCTGGCCATCTCGGTCGGCAAGGACGGCGTGACCCCGCCGATGTGAGGTTTCGCCGGGACGGCGCGTCCGTCCCGGCCGGGTTTCCTGGGAGAAAAGCCATGAACCGTGCGTTGCACGCCTGGCCGGTGAGACTCTGCCACTGGCTCAATGCCTATGCCATGGCCTGCCTGATCGGCAGCGGCTGGGGCATCTACAACGCTTCGCCGCTGCTGGATTTCCGTTTTCCCGCCTGGGCGACCCTCGGCGGCTGGCTCGGCGGTTCCATCGCCTGGCATCTCGCCGCCATGTGGCTGCTGCTCGGCAACGGCCTGTGCTACCTCGCCCACGGACTGTCCAGCGGGCATTTTCGTCGCGACTTCCTGCCTTTGAGCGCGGCCGGCGTCTGGCGCGACCTGCGCCTCGCCCTCGGCCTGCGCCTGGTCCATGAGCCGGGCCGCTACAACGCGGTGCAGCGCCTGCTGTACTGGCTGGTCCTGGCGCTCGGCGCGCTGCTGGTGCTGTCCGGGCTGGCGATCTGGAAACCGGTGCAACTGCACGGGCTGACCGCGCTGTTCGGTGGCTTCCAGGGGGCGCGCTGGGTGCATTTCCTGGCCATGGCCGGGGTCGTCGGGTTCGTCGTCGTGCACCTGCTGCTGGTGCTGTTGGTGCCGCGCACCCTGCTGCCGATGATCATCGGACGCGAGTGGCGGCGCGGACGGAGGAGCGAAGGATGAAGGGGCCGGAGAAGAAGCGCGCGAAGATCGCGATCGACCCGTCCAGCGAGCGGCAGATAGTCGATTTGCAACGCCGCCTGCTGTTGCGCGGCGGCCTGTCCCTGGGCGCCCTGGCGATGCTCTCGGGGTGCCGGCTACAGGATGGCGATTCGGTCGACAAGGTACTCTGGGCCATGTCGCGCTGGAACGACCGGGTCCAGGCCTGGCTGTTCAGCCGTACGCGGCTGGCGCCGACCTTCGATCCGTCGCAGGTGGCCTCGCCGTTCCCCTTCAACGCGTTCTACCCGGCCTACAACGTGCCGGAGATCGACCTGCCGGAATACCGCCTGCAGGTTTCCGGGCGGGTCCGCGACAAGCGCCCCTGGAGCCTGGAGCAACTGCGCCGGCTGCCGCAGGCCAGCCAGGTCACGCAACTGATCTGCATCGAGGGCTGGAGCGCGATCGGCCAGTGGAGCGGAGTGCCGCTGCGCACCTTCCTGGAGCTGGTCGGCGCCGACACCTCGGCGAAGTACGTTGGCTTCAAGTGCGCCGACCGCTACTACTCCAGCCTCGACATGCCCAGCGCGCTGCATCCGCAGACCCTGCTGGCGCTGGAGATGTCCGGGCAGGCGCTGCCGGAGGAGAACGGCTATCCGCTGCGCCTGCGGATTCCCACCAAGCTCGGCTTCAAGAACGCCAAGCACGTGGTGGAGATCTTCGTCAGCAACAGCAATCCCGGAGGTTACTGGGAGGACCAGGGCTACAACTGGTTCAGCGGAGTCTGAGGCGGGAGAGTGCGGCTTGCCTCGGGCCATGCGCCCAGCGCGACAGGGATGGGAAAATAGGAAAGCCCGGCATCGAGCCGGGCTTTTCTCGCGCCTTGCGGCGTAACGAGCGGTCAGGCGGTGCGCAGGTCGAAACGGCTCATGCTGCGATGCAGGCGGTCCACGGTCTGTTCGCTGCCGTTGTCGGCCAGGCGGGCTTCGGCCTTGGTCATGTCCTTGTGCAGGCGGTCGACGGTCTGCTCGCTGCCGTTGTCGGCGATGCGCAGTTCGACGCTGGACATGTCCTGGTGCAGCCGGTCGATGGTGCGGCTGGAGCCATCGGCGGCGAAGGCGGCGTTGGCGGTCAGGGTGGCGAGGGCGAGGCCGAGGATCAGGGAAGCTTTCATGACGGTGACTCCGAGTGGGTTGTCGATTGCGTTGGAGTCATTTTCAGTTCGGATAAGTCGATTTAAAAACGAAGTGCGATGATAGTGTCTATCGACATGGGTGATTATGTGTTTTCTTATTATTTATCAGTAAGTTAGTTGATTATTTTTGTGATGTCGAAGATTTCGTAAAGGATAGTTAGCTTTTCTCTATTTAATCGATAAATTGGATAAATAAGGCGAAAAGAAAAGCCGGCGCTGCGGGCGCCGGCTCTCGGACGGGTCTTGCTCTGGAGTCAGGCGAGGTCGTCGAGGATGTCGGCCATGTCGTCCGCGTGTTCTTCTTCCTGGGCCAGGATTTCCTCGAAAATGCGTCGGGTGGTGGGGTCGTCGTTACCGAGGTAGGTGATGATCTCGCGATAGCTGTCGATGGCGATGCGCTCGGCGATCAGGTTCTCGGTGACCATGTCCTTCAGGGTCTTGCCTTCGACGTATTCGGCATGGGAGCGCTCCTCCAGGCCGCGCGGATTGAAGTCCGGCTCGCCGCCCAGTTGCATGATGCGCTCGGCCAACTGGTCGGCATGCTGCATTTCCTGGTTGGCGTGCTCGAGGAACTCGGCGGCGGCGATGCTCGCCTTAAGGCCGGTGGCCATGAAGTAGTGGCGCTTGTAGCGCAGGAAGCAGACCAACTCGGTGGCGAGCGCTTCGTTGAGCAGGCGCAGGACGGTCTGGCGATCGGCCGAATAGCCTTCGGTGACCGCGCCTTCCTGGATGTTCTTGCGGGCACGGTCGCGAAGGGTCTGGACGTCCGTCAGTTGAACGGTGGTCATCGGTTTTCTCCTTGAGGCTGATCCGGTGAAAAGGGCCGGCTCTGCGGCCGGCTTTTTCTGCTTACCTAAGGTGTGAGTCCCGCGCGGTCGAAAAAGTTTTATCGACCCGCCGCCGAACTGGCCTTTTGCCTGAAATGCGTGGGACGGGGAGCAATGCCGGCGTTTCGCCGGTCCTAACGGAACGGGCCGGCGTATTCGCGCTGGCGAGTCCATGGGCCAGCCTGCACACTGACGGGCTGAGCGAGGCGCGCTGCCGCGCCTGCCCGACAACCGACGCGGCGAAAAGGAGTTGTGCATGACGCGCGGCCGAAAGATCCTGACCTGGAGCCTCGCCAGCCTGGTCCTGCTGCTGGCGGCGTTGGTGGTGTTCATCGCCACCTTCGACTGGAACCTGATCAAGCCCACCCTCAACGAAAAGGTCTCGGCGGCGCTGAACCGCCCGTTCGCCATCAACGGCAACCTCGCCGTGGCCTGGCGCCGCGAGGAGGGCGAGGAAGGCTGGCGCGCCTGGATCCCCTGGCCGCGCTTCAGCGCCGAGGACATCACCCTCGGCAACCCGGAGTGGACGGCGGGCAAGACCAAGGCGAGCGAGTTCGCCAGCCTGGAACGCATCGAATTCCGCCTCGCGCTGTTGCCGTTGCTCTGGCAGACCATCCGCATTCCACAGATCAAGCTGACCCAGCCGCGCGCCGACCTCCTGCGCCTGGCCGACGGCCGCGCCAACTGGGATTTCGACCTGCCTGCCAGCGACAGCGACGAGCCGTCCGCCTGGCAACTGGACATCCGCGAGATCGGTTTCGACAAGGGTAGCGTCAGCCTCGACGACCAGCGTTTGAAGACCCGCCTGGAAGTGCTGGTCGACCCGCTCGGCAAGCCGGTGCCGTTCGGTCAGTTGGCCGGCAAGGCGCTGGCCACGGGCGATGCGGCGAACGCCCAGGACTATGTGTTCGGCTGGAAGGTCAAGGGCACCTACAAGGGCCAGGCTCTGGCCGGCTCGGGCAAGGTCGGCGGGATGCTGGCGTTGCAGGATGCGAGCAAGCCCTTCCCGCTACAGGCCGAGGTCAGTGCCGGCAGCACCCGTGCCGCGGTGGTCGGCACCCTGACCGACCCGCTCAACCTCGGCGCCCTCGACCTGCGCCTGAAGCTGTCCGGGACCAGCATGGCCAATCTCTATCCGCTGACCGGCATCACCCTGCCGGACACTCCGGCCTACTCCACCGACGGACACCTGCTGGCGCGGCTCAAGGAGGAGGGCGGCGCACTGTTCCGCTACGAGAACTTCAACGGCAAGGTCGGCGCCAGCGACCTGCACGGCAGCCTGACCTTCGTCGCTCGCCAGCCTAGGCCGAAGCTGTCCGGCAAGCTGACCTCCGAGCAGCTGCGCTTCGCCGACCTCGGCCCGCTGATCGGCGCCGACAGCAATGCCGAAAAACAGAAGCGCGGGCAGACCAGCCGCCAGCCGGGCGACAAGGTGCTGCCGGTGGAGGAATTCCGTACCGAGCGCTGGCGCGACATGGACGCCGACGTGGAATTCACCGGCAAGCGTATCGTCCACAGCGACCAGTTGCCGATCAGCGACCTCTATACCCATCTGGTGCTCAACGACGGCCTGCTGCGCCTGGAGCCCCTGCGCTTCGGCGTGGCCGGCGGCAAGCTGGAGTCGGACATCCGCCTGGACGGCGGCAAGCAGCCGATGCAGAGCCGAGTGAAGATGAGCGCGCGGGGCTTCAAGCTGAAGCAGTTGTTCCCCGGCTTCGCGCCGATGCAGACCAGCTTCGGCGAGCTGAACGGCGACGCCAGTCTCAGCGGCAGTGGCAATTCGGTGGCGAAGATCCTCGGCGGCGCCGATGGCGAATTGAAGATGCTGATCAACGACGGCGCGATCAGCAAGGGCCTGACCGAAATCGCCGGCCTCAATGTCGGAAACTACCTGGTGACCAAGCTGTTCGGCGACGACGAGGTGAAGATCAACTGCGCGGCCGCCGACTTCGGCCTGCAGAAGGGCCTGATGACCAGCCGGCTGTTCGTCTTCGACACCGAGAACGCGCTGGTCAACGTCGACGGCACGGTGAACTTCGCCAATGAGAAGCTCGATCTCGATGTCACCCCGCACAGCAAGGGCTTGCGGATCTTCTCGCTGCGCTCGCCGCTGTACGTGCGCGGCACCTTCGCCAAGCCCGACGCCGGGGTCCATGCCGGGCCGCTGGTGGCGCGCGGCGCGGGAATGATAGCCCTCGGCGTGACGGTGGGCCCGGCGGCCAGCCTGCTGGCGCTGGTGGCGCCGAGCAAAAGCGACGACAACCAGTGCACCGCGCTGCTGCAGCGCATGCGCTTGCCAGCCAAGGTGCCGGCCGGCAAGCGCTGATTCAGTAGATGGGGATATACAGGTCGACTTGCGAGTTCGGATCCAGCGGTCCGCGGAAACGCTGGTCGTAGTATTCGAAGTCGACCCCCGCCTTGGGCTCCAGGCCGCGTTCGGCGAGCAGGTGGCTGTAGATCGCCTGGAAGCTCTCGGCGATCTGCGGCGCCGTGCCCTTGTGGGTGAACACCGCGTACTTCTGCGCTGGCACCTGGAAGCGCACCATGCCCTCCGGCACCGGCCAGCCCTCCTGCACCTCGAAGCCGGCGACGTAGTGGAATTCGCCGTTGGGCTGCTGCGCGCAGATGCCATAGGAGACCTCGGGATCGTGCTTGCCGGCGATCTCGTGCTCGCGCGGGATGAAGCGTTCCCAGAGCTGGCCGATGGTGTCGCCGGGGGCGCTGCCGAAGTATTCCATGCCCACCACGCTGAAGGCGGGACGTTCGACGATTCGTGCATGCATGTTGCGGATCCTCCAGTGGGCGAGCGTCGCCAGGGTTCGGTCGAGTTCCGCCAGCAGGCGCTGGCGGGCGCTGATCTCTTCGCGCAGGGTGTGCTGGTGTCGTTGCAGGAAATGCCGCAGGCGTTGCGGGTCGTCCAGCGCGCCATCGCGTTTCAGGCGGTCGATGGCTTCCAGCGGAACGTCCAGCCGGCGCAGCGCGAGTATGCGCGAGAGCTGCTCGATCTGTTCCGGCTGGTAGTAGCGGTAGCCGTTGTCGCTACCGGTGCGCGCGGGGACGAACAGGCCGATGGCATCGTAGTGGCGAAGCGTCTTGGTGGAGATCTCGAAGATTCGCGCCAGTTGGCCGATGGTGAGCATTTCCGGTTCCTGCTGCGGGATACCGGCAGACTACGGATTGCCCCTGGGGCAAGGTCAAGGGGTTTGTGCCGGTGCGCACTTTCTCTGAACGTCCGCCGTCGCCTCCCGGTCCCAACAGTGAACCCATCGCAAAGGGAGATATCCCCATGCCCCGTGGCGACAAGAGCAAGTACAGCGACAAGCAGCAGCGCAAGGCCGAGCACATCGAGGAGAGCTACAAGGCCAAGGGTGTGAGCGAATCGGAAGCCGAGGCGCGCGCCTGGGCGACGGTGAACAAGCAGTCCGGCGGCGGCGAGCGCAAGGGCGGTTCCGGCCGCGCCAAGAGCGAGACGGCCAAGCGCGCCGACCGCAAGGACTCGGCCCATCGCGCCGCCCAGGCCCGCTCAGGGAGACCGGCCAACCGCGGCTCGGCGAGCCGTGGCAAACGTCAAGGCAGTACCTCGGTGAGCGAGATGACCCGCGAGGAATTGATGCAGCTGGCGCGCAAGCGCGACATCCGCGGTCGTTCGACGATGCGCAAGGCCGAACTGATCGAGGCCCTGTCCCGGGCCTGAACGCAGACGCCCCGCCTCCGTAAGGAAGCGGGGCGTCGAGCCGTCAGGGGCGGGCGTCGCGCTCGTGGCGGTCCAGCTCGGAGCAGCTCAGGAAGCCCGAGCCGTCGACCTTGCCGCTGCCGTCGAAACTGACGTAGAACGGCTGCTGCTGGCCGTCCTTGTTGAGGATGTAGCTGTTGCAGCTCCCCGGTTTCATCAGGCGCTTCTGGGTGCCGGAAGGCGTGCCGCCGATGCGCAGGACTTCCTGCTGGCTCATGCCTTTCTCGACATCCTTGACCAGCGGTTCGTTGCGGAAGGTGATGTAGTTGACCGGGTTCTGCACCTTGGTCGACGCGCAGCCGGCCAGGGTTGCCATCACGAACAGTGCCGCCAGTGACTGCTTGTACATGCTGTGACTCCTTGTGGTTGAGCGGTGCTTGCCAACATTGGAACGCAGGCCCTCGCGCAGAGTTCGCCCGGAATCGCGGCGGATTGCCTCAGACCTTCTCCAGGGCCCGGTGCGGCAAGGGGGGCAGCTGGATATCGATGGCGTCGCCGGGGCGAACCTCGCCGTCTTCCAGGACGATCGCCATCACCCCGGCCTTGCGAATCAGGTTGCCCTGTTCGTCGCGGCCGAGCACGGCGGCGGTCAGTCCGGGCTGGTAGTTGTCCAGCTGCGAGCAGGGATTGCGCAGGCCGGTCAGCTCGACCAGGGCGCTTTCCCCCAGGCGCAGGCGGGTGCCGGTGGGCAGGCCGAGCAGGTCGACGCCACGGGTGGTGATGTTCTCGCCCATGGTCCCCGGGCCGATGGCGAAGCCGCTGGCGCGTAGCTCGTCGTGCAGTTCCTCGTGGATCAGGTGGACCTGGCGCAGGTTCGGCTGGGTCGGGTCCTGCCGCACCCGCGAGCGGTGCTTCACGGTGACGCCGTGGTGGGCGTCGCCCTCGACGCCGAGACCTTTCAGGAG
Organism: Pseudomonas sp. 22490; assembly: GCF_052044465.1. Taxonomy (NCBI): domain Bacteria; kingdom Pseudomonadati; phylum Pseudomonadota; class Gammaproteobacteria; order Pseudomonadales; family Pseudomonadaceae; genus Pseudomonas; species Pseudomonas sp. 22490. The sequence continues at coordinate 255,345 of NZ_JBQENS010000001.1, forward strand.
GCGGATGGCGGGACGCACCTGCTTGCTGAACGCGTGGGTGGCGCAGAGGCTCACCGCGATGACCTGTTGCATGGAACTCCTCCTCGTGCGAGGCGTCAGTCTAGCCGCGAAACATGACGCTTGTCGCAAGCGCACAGGACGCGTTCCCAGCCCCTGCAAAGCCCGCCGCAGTCGCTAGACTTCAGCGCACCTGCATGCGAACGTGCAGCCCTTCAAGGAGAGTTCGATGAATATCCTGCGTATCCCGATGTTCGTATTGGCCATGGCCGTCTCGGCCCATGGTTTCGCTGCCACCGCGCAGCAGGAGAAGATGACCGCCTGCAACGCCGAGGCCACCACCAAGGCGCTCAAGGGCGACGAACGCAAGGCGTTCATGAGCGGCTGCCTGAAGGCCGGCGCGCCTGCCGGCGGCAAGGCCACCGCCCAGCAGGAGAAGATGAAGAGCTGCAACGCCGACGCCAGTGCCAAGTCGCTCAAGGGCGACGAACGCAAGGCGTTCATGAGCAGTTGCCTGAAGGCCGGCGGCAGCGCCAAGGCGGCGACCCAGCAGGAGAAGATGAAGACCTGCAACGCCGATGCCACCGCCAAGGCGCTCAAGGGCGACGAACGCAAGGCGTTCATGAGCACCTGCCTGAAGAAGTGAGCCCCACCCTCGTCGGGCTCGGTGTGGCGGCGGATAACGCCTGTGGCGCTATCCGCCCTGCGGACGGGTGTGGCGTGGTCTTGGCGTAGGGCGAATAACCGCTCGCGGTTATCCGCCATGGCGGGCCCGGTGTGACCTTATCCCCCTATAGGGCAGGGGCGCGGCCAGGGCGGCTCAGCCGTAGCGCTTCTTCGCCTCGATGGCCAGGCCACTGCCGATGCTGCCGAACAGGTTGCCCTCGACATGACGGGCGTTGGGCAGCATCGCCGAGACGCTCCGGCGCAGCGCCGGAATGCCGCTCGAACCGCCGGTGAAGAACACCGTGTCGACCCGGTCCGGGTCGACCCCGGCCGAGGCCAGCAGTTGCGCGACGCTGTTGCGCACGCGCTCCAGCAGTCCGTCGACGGCGTTCTCGAACAGCCCACGGGTCAGCTCCACGCCGAGCCCGGCCTCGATGCGCTCCAGCGAGAGGTGCAGGCGCTCGGTTTCGGTCAGGCGGATCTTGCTGTCTTCCACCTGCATCGCCAGCCAGTGCCCGGCGCGTTCCTCGATGAGCCTGAAGAGGCGGTCGATGCCGGTGCTGTCGACGATGTCGTAGCGCATGTTCTTCAGCGCCAATTGCGACTTCTGCGCGTACACCGCGTTGATGGTGTGCCAGGTGGCCAGGTTCAGGTGGTAGCTGGTGGGCATGAAGGCGTCGCTCTTCATCCGGCTGCCGTAGCCGAACAGCGGCATCACGCCTTCCAGGCTGAGCTGCTTGTCGAAGTCGGTACCGCCGATGTGCACGCCGCCGGTGGCCAGGATGTCGTCCTGGCGCTCGGCCAGGTTGCGCCGCTCCGGCGCCAGGCGCACCAGGGAGAAGTCCGAGGTGCCGCCGCCGATGTCGACGATCAGGACCAGTTCCTCGCGCTGGATGCCGCGCTCGTAGTCGAAGGCCGCGGCGATCGGTTCGTACTGGAAGGAAACCTCCTTGAAGCCGAGCTTGTTGGCCACCTGCACCAGGGTGTCCTGGGCCTCGCGGTCGGCCTCCGGGTCGTCGTCGACGAAGAACACCGGGCGACCCAGCACCACCGCGTCGAAGGCTTGCCCGGCGGCGGCCTCGCCGCGCGCCTTGAGCTGGCCGATGAACAGGCCGAGCAGGTCCTTGAACGGCAGGGCGCTGCCGAGCACGGTGGTCTCGCTCTTCAGCAGCTTGGAGCCCAGCAGGCTCTTCAGCGAGCGCATCAGCCGGCCCTCGTAGCCCTCCAGGTACTCGCCGAGCGCCTGGCGGCCGTAGACCGGGCGGCGCTCCTCGACGTTGAAGAACACCACCGAGGGCAGGGTGATCTTGCCGTCCTCCAGCTCGATCAGCGGTTCGACCTCCGGCCGCCACCAGCCGACGGTGGAGTTGGAGGTGCCAAAATCGATGCCCAGGGCGCGGGCGGCGGTGCTCGGGTTCATGGCGCGAAACGGTCCGGGAAAAAAACGGCCGCGCAGTGTATGCGAGAGCGTCGTAGATTTCACCGCCGGCGATCGGCAGGAAGCGTCCTGGGACGTCCGTGCGGGCCGCCCCGACCTTTGTATACGGATTTGCCAAGGGGCCTGCGCATGGTGCTATGTTGGCGCTGCTTTCCCACTCCGTCTTGCCGTGTTGTCCTGGATTTCGCCATGCATAGAGCCTCACACCATGAGTTGCGTGCGATGTTTCGCGCGCTGTTGGACTCCTCCCGTTGCTACCACACCGCTTCCGTGTTCGATCCCATGTCGGCGCGTATCGCCGCCGACCTCGGCTTCGAGTGCGGTATCCTCGGCGGTTCGGTGGCTTCCCTGCAGGTCCTGGCGGCGCCGGACTTCGCCCTGATCACCCTCAGCGAATTCGTCGAGCAGGCCACCCGCATCGGCCGGGTGGCGCGCCTGCCGGTGATCGCCGACGCCGACCACGGCTACGGCAACGCGCTGAACGTGATGCGTACGGTGGTCGAACTGGAGCGCGCCGGAATCGCCGCGCTGACCATCGAGGACACCCTGCTGCCGGCGCAGTTCGGGCGCAAGTCCACCGACCTGATCTGCGTCGAGGAAGGCGTCGGCAAGATCCGCGCGGCCCTGGAGGCGAGGGTCGACCCGGCGTTGACCATCATTGCCCGGACCAACGCCGAACTGATCGACGTCGATGCGGTGATCCAGCGCACCCTGGCCTACCAGGAAGCCGGCGCCGATGGTATCTGCCTGGTCGGCGTGCGCGACTTCGCCCACCTCGAGGCGATCGCCGAGCACCTGCACATCCCGCTGATGCTGGTCACCTACGGTAATCCGCAACTGCGCGACGACGCCCGCCTGGCGCGGCTCGGCGTGCGTGTCGTGGTCAACGGCCACGCCGCCTATTTCGCCGCGATCAAGGCGACCTACGACTGCCTGCGCGAGGAGCGCGGTGCGGTGGCCTCGGACCTGACCGCCTCGGAGCTGTCGAAGAAGTACACCTTCCCCGAGGAATACCAGGCCTGGGCCCGCGACTACATGGAAGTCAAAGAGTAGGCGATTTCAGGCCAGGCCCATGTTGCGCTGCCGCGCCTGCAGGTCGGCGACGCCCGCCAATGCGCAGAAGGTCGCAGTGCGACAGGCTGGCTCAGGATCGCCCGGAGCGCTCGCGTCGCTTGCGTTCGCGGTAGGCGGCCTGGTTGGCCAGGCGCCGCTGCGCCGAACCGGGGCGGTTGGCCGACTGGGCGCGGTACAGGCGCTGGGCGTAGACCAGTTCCATGTAGCGTTGCATCGCCCGGCTGTTGAACAGCAGCCAGGCACAGGCGCCGCCGCCGAGCGCCACCAGGCCCGACGTCTCGCCGCTGGCCAGGCGCAGCAGGAGCCCGGTGGCGACCAGCAGCAGGCTGGCGTCGCGGGCCAGGCGCGGGCCGAGGCTGGCGCCACGGGAGAGCAGGGCGATCAGCCACAGCCAGGCCGCCAGCAGCGGCAGGGCGGAGAGCCAGCCCAGCGGCCGCAAAGGAGCCTCCGGCAATGCCAGGCGCAGCGCGGCAAGACCCAGCGGCGCGGCACCGAGCAGCAGCGCCAGGCTGCCGAGCAGCGGTGCGTAGAGACCGGGATGACGGCGCGGATACAGGCCGTGCAGTTGCCGGACGCTATAGCGGTCCTCCGGCGCCGGCAGGGCGAACGGATCGCCGGCGAGCGCGGCGTCGAGCTGGCGGCCCTGGTCGATCAGGTGGGCGAGGCGGCGGAACGGTCCCATCATGCGGTGTACCTCCAGGCTTGGCTGGCGATTGTGCCACGCCAGGCCGATGGTCGCGCCGCCCTTGCAAAGCCGCGGGCGAACGCCCATATCTGGAGGTTCCAGGGTTTCAGCCAGAGGAGTCAGTCATGGCCAGCGGGTGGGCGAACGACGGTGCGGTGCAGGAACAGATCGACAGCACGATCGAGGATGCCATCGCTCGTGCGCGCAGCCAGTTGCCTCGTGGCGAGAGCCTGACCCATTGCGAAGAGTGCGACGCGACTATCCCCGAAGCGCGGCGCCGAGCGATTCCCGGCGTGCGCCTGTGCGTCAACTGCCAGGCCGAGCACGACAGGGAACAGGCGAAGTTCAGCGGCTACAACCGCCGCGGCAGCAAGGACAGCCAGTTGCGCTGAAGGCCTGCCTCAGTTTTCCCGATAGCGTTCCTTCACCCATTGCTCCACCGGCGACAGGGTGCGCATTCCCACGCCCAGCGGATCGTCCATGTCATGCTGGCTGGAGGCGGTCCAGCGCGGGTCGATGAAGGACCAGGCCAGGCCCGCCGGGCCCTGGTCGCGGTAGGTACCGAAAACGTCGTTGAGGCCCAGCGGCTCCGCGTTGCGCAGCCATTGCCCGTTGAAGCTGTCGCCGTTGATGGTGCGGTCCGAGATCCAGCGACCGTCGTCGTAATGGAAAGCCATCACTCGCCAGCGATGCTCGCACCAGTGGCAGGCGTCGTCGTCGACGTAGAAGGCTTCGACGAAGATTTTCTTCCCGCCGATGTCGAGGAAGGTCGAGTAATCGTCGGTATGGCGCGGGGCCAGGCTCAGTCGGCTGCCGTCGCCGAGGTCGATGAAGCGATCGGGGGCGTAGGGCGAGCGCGGCGAAAGGCTCATCAGGACCCTGGCGTAGTCGTCCCGCTGCTGCGGGTCGGCGACCAGTGCCTGGCGCTCCGCGGCGGTCAGCGCGAAGCGCTCGCTGCCTCGGCCGACCACGTCTTCCAGCTGACGCTGGTCGCGCGGCAGGGTGCCGTCGAGGCCGGCGTACAGGTTGACCGCCTGGATGAACCGGGCGACGTCGATGTCGAGCATTTCCGGATAGCCGGAATGGGCGGTCAGCGCGCCGTCCTTCAGGTCGTAGATCACCGACCAGCGCGTCCCTCCCGAACCGCCGGCGTAGGACAGGTAGCCCAGGCGCAGTTCGTCGCGGCCGTCGCCGTCGTAGTCGGCGACTTCCAGTTGGCTGAGGCTGAACAGCTGGGGGAAGGCATAATCGGTTTCGAACTGCTCGCGCGGTTTCCGCTTCGCGTCCGGATCGAAGGGGACCAACTGGATCTTCCGGTATTCCCGGAGGCTCAGCTCGACCATGTTCTTCTGGATATCCAGGAACGGGGAGAGGTTGAGCAGCGAGGAGAGGAGGCCGGGTTCGGCGATGTAGAACACCTTCACCAGCGGCAGGTTGGTCCGTCCCTGGTTCCGCTCCAGGCGCTCGATGACCTGGTCGTCCATGGCGAAGGCCTTGCCGACGAAGCGCCGATTGCCGTAGGCGACCAGGAATTTCTCGCCGAAGCCGAGCAGGTCGGCGCCCTTGATCTCCACCTCGTAGTCCGCCGGAAAGCGCGCGAGGATGGCTTGGCGCAGCATCACGTCCTTCTTGCTGATGGGAATCTCGCCGTACTGGTAGAGCTGGTAGGTCCAGTAGAGGAAGTAGCTCACCACGACGATGGCCGTTGCCTGGAAGGCCTTGGCCAGATACGGGGTGGAAGCGTTGCGGGACGATTGGCGGGAGGACATGGACGGACTGCCGGCGGCTACGGGTAGGCGCCATTGTCGCCGCTAGCGCCGACAAGCCAAGCTGTCCGAACGGAGCGGTCGACGTCCCGGCGTGGCGCCGGGACCCGTCGCGTGGGAATCAGAACAGGAAATAGCGCTGCGCCATCGGCAGCACGTCCGCCGGTTCGCACCAGAGCAACTGGCCGTCGGCGCGTACCTGGTAGTTCTGTGCGTCGACCTCGATGGTCGGCAGGTAGCCGTTGTGGATCAGGTCGGTCTTCTGCACACCGCGACAGCCGCTGACCACGCCGATGGCCTTGCGCAGGCCGAGCTGCTGCGGTACGCCGGCGGCGAAGGCGGCCTGGCTGACGAAGGTCAGGCTGGTCGCGTGACGGCTGCCGGCGTAGCTGGCGAACATCGGTCGGTAGTGCACCGGCTGCGGCGTGGGGATCGAGCCGTTGATGTCGCCCATCAGGCTGGCGGCGATGGCCCCGCCCTTGAGGATCAGGCTCGGCTTGACGCCGAAGAAGGCCGGGCGCCAGAGCACCAGGTCGGCCCACTTGCCGGCTTCGACGGAGCCCACTTCATGGCTGATGCCGTGGGTGATCGCCGGGTTGATGGTGTACTTGGCGATGTAGCGCCTGGCGCGGAAGTTGTCGTTGCGCGCACCGTCGCCGTCGAGGCGGCCGCGCTGGCGCTTCATCTTGTCGGCGGTCTGCCAGGTGCGCGTGATCACTTCGCCGACCCGGCCCATGGCCTGGCTGTCGGAGCTGATCATGCTGAACGCGCCGAGGTCGTGGAGGATGTCCTCGGCGGCGATGGTCTCGCGGCGGATGCGCGACTCGGCGAAGGCCACGTCCTCGGCGATGGCCGGGTCGAGGTGGTGGCAGACCATCAGCATGTCCAGGTGCTCGTCGATGGTATTGCGGGTGAACGGCCGTGTCGGGTTGGTCGAGCTGGGCAGCACGTTGGCGAAGCCGCAGGCCTTGATGATGTCCGGTGCGTGGCCGCCGCCGGCGCCCTCGGTGTGGTAGGTGTGGATGGTGCGGCCCTTGAAGGCGCCGAGGGTGGTCTCGACGAAGCCGGATTCGTTGAGGGTGTCGGTGTGGATCGCCACCTGGATGTCGTGGCGCTCGGCGACCTCCAGGCAGTTGTCGATCGCCGCCGGGGTGCTGCCCCAGTCCTCGTGCAGCTTCAGGCCGATGGCGCCGGCGAGTACCTGCTCCTCCAGCGGCAGCGGCAGGCTGGCGTTGCCCTTGCCGGTGAAGCCGATGTTCATCGGGAAGGCGTCGGCGGCCTGGAGCATCCGCGCCATGTGCCAGGGACCGGAGGTGCAGGTGGTGGCGTTGGTCCCGGCGGCGGGGCCGGTGCCGCCGCCGATCATGGTGGTGACGCCGCTCATCAGCGCCTCTTCGATCTGCTGCGGGCAGATGAAGTGGATGTGCGTGTCGATGCCGCCGGCGGTGAGGATCATGCCCTCGCCGGCGATCACCTCGGTGCCGGCGCCGATGGCGATGTTTACCCCGGGCTGGATGTCCGGGTTGCCGGCCTTGCCGATGGCCTGGATGCGCCCGTCCTTGAGACCGACGTCGGCCTTGACCACGCCCCAGTGGTCGAGGATCAGCGCATTGGTGATCACCGTGTCGACCACCTGCGCCGCGCCCAGCTGGCTCTGGCCCATGCCGTCGCGGATGACCTTGCCGCCGCCGAACTTCACTTCCTCGCCATAGACGGTGAAGTCCCGTTCCACCTCGAGCCACAGGTCGGTGTCGGCCAGGCGCACGCGGTCGCCGACGGTGGGGCCGAACATGTCGGCGTAGGCTTGTCTGCTGATTTTCATCGAACGCTCCTTTGGCGATCGTCGGTGTTCGCTGTCTTTCCTCGGACCTGGCCAGTTGGGAATGGGCCCTAGAGGTCCCCCATCACCCGCCCGGCAAAGCCGTATACCCGCCGTCCGCCGCCGATTTCCACCAGCTCCACCTCGCGGCTCTGCCCCGGTTCGAAGCGCACCGCGGTGCCGGCGGCGATGTTCAGGCGCATGCCACGGGTGGCCGGACGGTCGAAGGCGAGGGCGTCGTTGACCTCGAAGAAGTGGTAGTGCGAGCCGACCTGGATCGGCCGGTCGCCGGTGTTCGCCACGCTCAGGGCGAGGGTGCGGCGGCCGGCGTTGAGTTCGATATCGCCGGGCTGGATGTCGTATTCACCGGGGATCATGGGGGCTCCTTGGGGCTCAGGGCGCGCTGCGCGTCGGGTCGAGGTTCAGTTGCATGAAGGTCAGGTCGAGCCAGCGGCCGAACTTCTGGCCCACCTGCGGCATCTGCCCGCTGATCTCGAAGCCGAGGCGCCGGTGCAGGCCGATCGAGGCGGCATTGCCGCTTTCGATGGCGGCCACCATGACGTGCAGGCCCTGGGCCCGCGCACGTTCGATCAGCGCCAGCAGCAGTTGCACGCCGAGGCCTTTGCCGCGCTGGTCGTCGCGCACGTAGACGGAGTGCTCGACGGTGCCGCGGAAGCCCTCGAAGGGTCGCCAGTCGCCGTAGGAGGCGTAGCCGAGCACTTCGCCGGCGGCGTCGCTCGCCACCAGGATCGGGTAGCCCTGGCGGGCGCGGGTGTCGAACCAGGCCTGGCGGTTGGCCAGGTCCACCGGGGTTTCGTTCCAGATCGCCGTGGTATTGCCCACGGCGTCGTTGTAGATGGCGAGGATGCCGGGCAGGTCGGCGACGCCGGCGTCGCGGATCGAAGCGCTCATGGCCGGCCTCAGGCGATGGGCTGGTGGACGGTCACCAGCTTGGTGCCGTCGGGGAAGGTGGCCTCCACCTGGATGTCCGGGATCATCTCCGGCACGCCCTCCATCACCTGCTCGCGGTTCAGCAGGGTGGTGCCGTAGTGCATCAGCTCGGCGACGCTGCGGCCGTCGCGCGCGCCCTCCAGCAGGGCGGCGGAGATCAGCGCCACCGCCTCCGGGTAGTTCAGCTTGAGACCGCGTGCCAGCCGGCGCTCGGCGAGCAGGCCGGCGGTGAAGATCAGCAGCTTGTCTTTCTCGCGGGGGGACAAGTCCATCTCAGGTACTCCAGATGCGTGGGGGAACGGCCTCGCGGCCGAGCAGCGCCGGCCGCAGCAGGCGCCAGAGTTCGATCAGCCAGGCTCGCGCGTGCAGCGCCTCGTCGGCCAGGCAGCGCGCCACCAGCAGGCCGCCGGGCAACTGGCTGAGGTTGCCGCGGCCGGCGCAGGGGAGCGCGCGGCAGCGTTGCAGCAGGTCGGTGTCGATCTCGCCGCTGGCGACCAGGGTCGCCAGCACCGGATGCCCGGCGAGGCCGATCGGCGAGTCGAGCAGGCGGTCGCCGCCGTCGATGCGCTGGCGCTCGTGCCAGAGCAGGCGGTCGTCGCGACGGATGTCCAGGGCCGCGACGAAGTGGCCGCTGGCGAAGCGCTCGCCGCTGGCCGGGCGGCCGAGCGCGACCATGTCCCAGTAAAACAGGCGGGCGTCGCCGCGCAGCTGGATACGGGTTTCCAGTTCGGCCTGGGCGCCGGCGAAGACGATGCTTTCCTGCGGCAGCCATTCCAGGGTGGCGCCGGGCTCCAGGTGGATCTCCAGGGTCTGCCGCGACGGGCAGGCGGCGCGGTACCACTTGGCCGCGCCGGGGCTGGTGAGCTGGGCCCAGGCGCGTTCGCCGAGGCGCACGTCGAAGGCCAGGCTGTCGCCGCCGGCGATGCCGCCGGGCGGATGCACGAGGATGTGCTGGCAGACTTCCGGGCCTTCGGCGTAGAGGTGCTTCTGCACCCGCAGCGGTCCGGAGTGGCGCCGCGTCACCGGGCGGGTGGCGTCGCCGGCGCGGGCGTAGGCCAGCTCCAGTTGGGCGTGCCAGGCGGGGTGGAAGCTCAGGTCGGGGAGGGCGGCGGTCATCGGTCGGGTCAGGCCAGGGCCTTGCGCATGAACACGCGGCGGAATCCCTCTTCCTGGCGGCGTTCGTATTCGAGGTAGCCGACCCTGGCGTAGAGCTCAATGTTTTCCGTCATCCGCTCATTGGTGTAGAGGTACAGCGAGCGGTAGCCGAGGCTCGTTGCGTCGCGCTCGGCACGCTCCAGCAGTTGTCGGCCGATGCCCTGGCCCTTGCATTCGGGAAGCACGGCGAGGTTGTCGACGAGGAAGCCGTCGGCGGTTTCCCGCGTCACCAGCAGGCCGACCGGCTGGCCGTCGTGCTCGGCGATGAGGACCCGGTCGCTGGCGATCACCTCGTGGTAGTCCTGGGTCATCGGCCAGGGCTTGCGGCCGATCACCGCGATCCACGGGGCATAGGCGGCGGCGACGCAGAGCGCGGCGAAGCCCGCGTCGGCCTGGACGGCCGGGCGCAGAGTGACGGTCATTTCGACCTCCTGCGGAAAGACGAGGGCATAGAGATTGCCAGCGCAGGCCCCGGTTGCGCCAGCGGCAGTGTGTCCCAGTCCGTTCAAATCGCCACCAGCCCGCGCACGCCCTCGCTCTCCATGTCGCGGCCGCGGCCCTGCTGGACGATCTCGCCGCGCGCCATCACCAGGTATTGGTCGGCCAGTTCGGCGGCGAAGTCGTAGAACTGCTCGACCAGCAGGATCGCCATGTCGCCGCGCGCCGCCAGGCTGCGGACGACCGTGCCGATCTCCTTGATCACCGAAGGCTGGATGCCTTCCGTGGGTTCGTCGAGGATCAGCAGTCGCGGCTGGCTGGCCAGGGCGCGGCCGATCGCCAGTTGCTGCTGCTGGCCGCCGGAGAGGTCGCCGCCGCGGCGCTGTTTCATTTCGCGCAGGACCGGGAACAGCTCGTAGATGAAGTCCGGCACCGCCCGGGCGTCCCTGGCGCTGAAACGGGACAGTCCCATCAGCAGGTTCTCTTCCACCGTCAGCCGGGGGAAGATTTCCCGTCCCTGCGGCACGTAGGCGATCCCGGCGCGGACCCGCTGGTGCGGCCTGAGTCCGGTGAGCGAACGGCCTTCCCAGGCGACCTGGCCCTCGCGGGCCGGGACCAGGCCCATCAGGCAGCGCAGCAGGGTGGTCTTGCCCACCCCGTTGCGACCGAGCAGGCAGGTCACCTCGCCCACCTTCGCCTCGAAGCTCAGGCCACGGAGGATATGGCTACCGCCGTAGTACTGGTGGAGCTTGTCGACTTGCAGCATGGTTCTCTTCCATTTGTCCCGTGATGGTTCTTCACTGCGATTCCCAACCTGGCTCGGCGGATAACCGCGAGCGGTCATTCGCCCTACGCGACGGGCGCCACTTGGCAGGCGCTACCCGCCGAGCGGATGGCTGGCGTCAGCGACCGAGGTAGACCTCGATCACCTGTTCGTCGGCCTGTACCTCCGCCAGCGAGCCTTCGGCCAGCACGTGGCCCTGGTGCAGCACGGTGACATGGTCGGCGATGCTGCCGACGAAACCCATGTCGTGCTCCACCACCATCAGCGAGTGCTTGCGCGCCAGGGACTTGAACAGCTCGGCGGTGAATTCGGTCTCGGCATCGGTCATGCCCGCCACCGGCTCGTCGAGCAGCAGCAACTGCGGTTCCTGCACCAGCAGCATGCCGATCTCGAGGAACTGCTTCTGGCCGTGGGACAGCAAACCCGCCGGACGCTGCCGCGACTCCAGCAGGCGGATGGTGGCGAGCACCTCCTCGATGCGTTCCCTCTGCGTGCCGTCGAGCCGCGCGCGCAGGCTGGCCCACACCGACTTGTCGGCCCTCTGCGCCAGTTCGAGGTTCTCGAACACGCTCAGGGCCTCGAACACCGTGGGCTTCTGGAACTTGCGGCCGATCCCGGCCTGGGCGATCTGCACCTCGCTCATGCGGGTCAGGTCGAGGGTGTCGCCGAAATACGCGGTACCGCTCTGCGGGCGGGTCTTGCCGGTGATCACGTCCATCAGGGTGGTCTTGCCGGCGCCGTTGGGGCCGATGATGCAGCGCAATTCGCCGACGCCGATGTAGAGGGTCAGGTCGCGCAGGGCCTTGAAGCCGTCGAAGCTGACGTTGATGTCTTCCAGGCTGAGGATGGTGCCGTGGCGCGCGTCCAGCCGGCCGCTGGTGGCGGCGCCCAGGCCGATGGCGTCGCGGCCGCTGCCGGCGGTATCGAGGCCGGGGTGGAAGGCCGGTTCGAGCATCAGGTGCGGGGTGGTCCTCATTGCTCCTTCTCCTTGCGCAGCAGGCCGAGCAGGCCGCGCGGCAGGTACAGGGTGACGACGATGAACAGCGCGCCGAGGAAGAACAGCCAGTATTCCGGGAAGGCCACGGTGAACCAGCTCTTCGCGCCGTTCACCACGCCGGCGCCGAGCAGCGGGCCGAGCAGGGTGCCGCGTCCGCCGAGGGCGACCCAGACGGCGGCCTCGATGGAGTTGGTCGGCGACATCTCGCTGGGGTTGATGATCCCCACCTGCGGCACGAACAGCGCGCCGGCGAGGCCGCAGAGCACCGCGCTCAGGGTCCAGACGAAGAGCTTGTAGCCGCGCGGGTCGTAGCCGCAGAACATCAGGCGGTTCTCGGCGTCGCGCAGCGCGGTGAGGACCCGGCCGAACTTGCTTCGCGCCAGGCGCCAGCCGAGCAGCAGGCTGGCCGCGAGCAGCGCGACGGTGGCGAGGAACAGGGCGGCGCGGGTGCCCGGCGCGGTGATCGGGAAGCCGAGGATGCTGCGGAAGTCGGTGAAGCCGTTATTGCCGCCGAAACCGGTCTCGTTGCGGAAGAACAGCAGCATGCCGGCGAAGGTCAGGGCCTGGGTCATGATCGAGAAGTACACGCCGCGGATCCGCGAGCGGAAGGCGAAGTAGCCGAAGGCGAAGGCCAGCGCGCCGGGCACCAGCACCACCAGGCACAGCGCCCAGAGGAAGTGCTGGGTGCCGGCCCAGTACCAGGGCAGTTCGTTCCAGGAAAGGAAGGTCATGAACGCCGGCAGGCTGTCGCCGGAGGCCTGGCGCATCAGGTACATGCCCATGGCGTAGCCGCCGAGGGCGAAGAACAGCCCGTGGCCGAGGGACAGCAGGCCGGCGTAGCCCCAGACCAGGTCGAGGGCGAGGGCGACGATGGCGTAGCAGAGGATCTTGCCGGTCAGGGTCAGGCTGTAGGCCGAGAGGTGCAGCGCGCTGTCCGCCGGCAGCAGGTGCAGCAGCGGCATGGCCAGCAGCGTGGCGAAGGCTGCGCCGAGCGCGATAGCGGTGACGCGGCCGCCGGCCCGGCGGGCGAGGGTGACGGTGAGTGGCTGGTTCAATCGATGACCCTCCCTTTCAGGGCGAACAGTCCCTGCGGGCGTTTCTGGATGAACAGGACGATCAGCGCGAGGATCAGGATCTTGCCCAGCACCGCGCCGATCTGCGGTTCGAGGATCTTGTTCGCCACGCCGAGGCCGAAGGCGGCGAGGACGCTGCCGGCGAGCTGGCCGACGCCGCCGAGCACCACCACCAGGAAGGAGTCGATGATGTAGCCCTGGCCGAGGTCCGGGCCGACGTTGCCGACCTGCGACAGGGCTACCCCGCCGAGCCCGGCGATGCCCGAGCCGAGACCGAAGGCGAGCATGTCCACGCGCCCTGTGGGCACCCCGCAGCAGGCCGCCATGTTGCGGTTCTGGGTCACCGCGCGGACGTTCAGGCCGAGCCGCGTACGGTTCAGCAGCAGCCAGGTGAGGAGCAGCACGAACAGGGCGAAGCCGATGATGACGATGCGGTTCCACGGCAGCACCAGGTTCGGCAGCACCTGGATGCCGCCGGACAGCCAGGCCGGGTTGGCTACCTCGACGTTCTGCGCGCCGAACAGCATCCGCACCAGTTGGATCAGCACCAGGCTGATGCCCCAGGTGGCGAGCAGGGTTTCCAGCGGCCGGCCGTAGAGATGGCGGATCACCGTGCGCTCCAGGGCCATGCCGATGGCGGCGCTGACGCAGAACGCCACCGGTAGCGCCAGCAACGGGTAGAGCGCCAGCCATTCCGGCGCCAGGCGCTGGAACAGCAGTTGCACCACGTAGGTGGAGTAGGCGCCGAGCATGAGCATTTCGCCGTGGGCCATGTTGATCACCCCGAGCAGGCCGTAGGTGATCGCCAGGCCGAGCGCCGCGAGCAGCAGGATCGAGCCCAGCGACAGGCCACTGAAGGCCTGGCCGAGCAGGTCGCCGACCAGCAGCCGGCGCTTGACCTGGGCCAGGCTGGTGGCGGCGGCGATGCGCACGCCTTCCTCCGGTTCCACCGCCGGGTCGAGCAGGTTCTCCAGGCGGGTTCGCGCCAGCGGATCGCCGGACTCGCCGAGCAGGCGCACGGCGGAAAGGCGTAGCGCCGGGTCGGGATCGCCGAGTTGCAGGTTGGCCAGGGCCAGGCCGAGGGCTTCCTTCACGCCAGCGTCGCTCTCGATCCGCAGGCGCGCTTCGAGCAGCGGCCGTTGCGCGGCCTTGGCGGTTTTCTGCAACTGCTGCGCGGCGGCCTGCCGCAGCGGCACTTCGTTGGCCACCAACTGGTGGCTGGCCAGGGCGGTGTTGAGCAGGCCGCGCAGGCGATTGTTCAGGCGCAGCGGCTTCGGCTCGCCGTCCGGCAGGGCGTCGCCTTCGGCGGCCTGGAAACGCTGGTCGGCGCCGAGGATGAATGGCTGCTGGCGGCTGTCCAGCGCAATGCGGTTGTGGCGCAGCGCTTCGAGAAAGGCCAGGCGATCGGCGTCGGGCGTCGCCGCCCAGTGTTCGAGCAGGTGGGCGCGACCGCCGTTGTCGGCAGCGGCGAAGTCCTGCGCCGGTCCGGCGTAGGCCGTCACCGCGAGAAGGGCGGCCAGGACCAGGACACAGGCATGGAGCGGGCGGGTGAGGAGGGCAAGGGGCATGCTGGGGTTCCTGGGCGACGTGCGGTATGGCCGGTCCCCCGCCCTCTCCCTGGAGGACGAGGGGGCCGTTAGGCGCGCGACCGGGGCGTTCCCGTTCCGTTCAGGGGAACGCCTGGTCAGGGGGGCAGGGTTCTTCACGGCAGAACTCAGTTGCTCTTCAGCGCATGCTCCGGCTTCTTCTCGTTGCCCGGGATGAACGGGCTCCAGGGTTGCGCGCGAAGCGGCTCGGGGGTCTTCCAGACCACTTCGAACTGGCCGTCGTCCTGGATCTCGCCGATCATCACCGGCTTGTGCAGGTGGTGGTTGCTCTTGTCCATGACCAGCGTGTAGCCGGATGGCGCCTTGAAGCTTTGCCCGGCCATCGCCTCGCGAACCTTGTCGACCTCGGTGCTGCCGGCCTTTTCCACGGCCTGCGCCCACATGTGGATGCCGACGTAGGTGGCTTCCATGGGGTCGTTGGTCACCGCGGTGCCGTAGTTCGGCAGGTTCTTTGCCTTGGCGTAGGCTTTCCAGTCGGCGACGAACTTCTCGTTGACCGGATTGCTCACCGACTCGAAGTAGTTCCATGCCGCGAGGTTGCCGACCAGCGGCTTGGTGTCGATGCCGCGCAGTTCTTCCTCGCCTACGGAGAAGGCCACCACCGGCACCTCGGTGGCTTCCAGGCCCTGGTTGGCCAGTTCCTTGTAGAAGGGCACGTTGGAGTCGCCATTGACGGTGGAGACCACCGCGGTCTTGCCGCCTGCGGCGAACTTCTTGATGTCGGCGACGATGGTCTGGTAGTCGCTGTGGCCGAACGGCGTGTAGACCTCCTGGATGTCCTTGTCGTCCACGCCCTTGCTGTGCAGGAAGGCGCGCAGGATCTTGTTGGTGGTGCGCGGGTAGACATAGTCGGTGCCGAGCAGGAAGAAGCGCCTGGCGCCGCCGCCGTCCTCGCTCATCAGGTACTCCACCGCCGGGATCGCCTGCTGGTTCGGCGCCGCGCCGGTATAGAAGACGTTCGGCGAGAGTTCCTCGCCCTCGTACTGGACCGGGTAGAACAGCAATCCGTTGAGTTCCTCGAACACCGGCAACACCGATTTGCGCGACACCGAGGTCCAGCAACCGAAGACCACCGCGACCTTGTCCTGGGTCAGCAACTGGCGGGCCTTTTCCGCGAACAGCGGCCAGTTCGACGCGGGATCGACCACCACCGCCTCCAGCTTCCTGCCGTTGACCCCGCCCTTGGCGTTGATCTCGTCGATGGTCATCAGGGCCATGTCCTTCAGCGTGGTCTCGGAGATCGCCATGGTCCCGGACAGCGAGTGGAGGATGCCGACCTTGATGGTTTCGGCGGCCTGGATGGACCAGGACAGGCCCATGGAAGCGATGGACGCGGACAGCGTGAAGGCCTTGAGCAGACTGCGACGTTTCATTGGTGTTGTTCTCCATTCACCAGCGGTCGGGGCGGCAGTTTTCAGGAGGCGTCGTGCTTGTCGTCGGGCATCCGTCCGGTGGACGGCGGGGTGCGCACTGCGGCCTGGATCTCTTCGTCGAGGCTCCAGAGCAAAGGCTGTGCCTCTTCTTGGCGCTGGCCGGTATCGGTCGGCGAAAAGGCGCCGCGAGTCGCCGGGGAAGCATGCCGAGCAGGCCTGGTTGTGCCGGGGAAGGCGGCGTTTTCAACGGGTTTTCGCCGGATATCGAGGGAGAAGGCGCCGTGGGCACCGGAAGGGGATGCGTCGCGCTGACCTCTCTCCTTGCCGCCGGCGGCGCGTCCATGGGAACGCCGTCGCTCCGTCCTGGCACCACCGCGGTGCGTCAGGGCGCGGCATCCAGGGCGTCCGCCTCAGGCTGGTGCGCTCAGCCTGGGAACAGCGAACCCTTCAGGCCGGTGACGATGATCTGCGCCGCCAGTGCGCAGACGAACAGGCCCATCAGGCGACTGACGATCTGTAGCCCCTGGTCGCCAAGCAGGCGTTCGATGCGGTCGGAAAGATAGAGCGTGGTGCCGAGGGTCAGGCAGGCGAGGAAGATCGCCACCAGGGAGATCAGCTTGGCCTCCCAGCCCTGGCCGACGCCCATCACCAGCAGCGCGCCGATGGTGCCGGGGCCGACGGTGAGAGGAATGGTCAGCGGGACGATGGTCACGTCCTGCTGCACGTTGTCGCTCTGCACCGCCGCGCGCCCCTGGGCCATGCCCACCGCGGAGATGAACAGCACGCTGCCGGCGCCGATGCGGAAGGCGTCGGCGGTGATACCGAAGAGGATGAATATGTAGCGGCCGAACAGGTACAGCGCGACGCTGGCGATCAGCGCCGCCAGGGCCACCCGCCAGGCCATGCGCTTGCGGTCGCGCGGGCCGAAGCCGCGGCTGAGGCTGATGAAGCAGGACAGCACGAAGAAGGGGCTATAGAGCACCAGCATCTTCAGGTAGACGCTGAACAGCAAATGCATGGAGGCGCTTCCGGTCCGGGTGTGGGCATGAGCATAGCGTGCGACGGGCCGGTGCGATGTCCGGCGGGTTGGCAATATGCCGGTTCGCGTGGCATGTGACAACGAGGCCGGATGTCGGCGGATAACGCCGTTGGCGTCATGCGCCCTAAGGGAGCCGGGACCACCGGGGCGTAGGGCGAATAGCCGCTTGCGGTTATCCGCCGTGGCGGAGGCCGGGTGCAGCGCCGGAGCACGTCGCTGCCCTCAGGAGGGCAGGGCGTCGCCCTGGCGGCGGCGATCGCGTTCGCCGACCCAGTAGGCGATCAGCTCACGCAATTGCGACAGCTCCACCGGCTTGGCCATGTGCCCGTCCATGCCGACCAGCCGCGCGCGTTCCTTGTGTTCGCTGAGGATGTGCGCGGTGAGCGCCACCACCGGGGTATGCGGGCGCTGTTCGTGGGCTTCCCAGGCGCGGAGCTGCTCGGTGGCGGAGAAGCCGTCCAGAACCGGCATCTCGCAGTCCATCAGCACCAGGTCGTACTGGGTCGCCTTCATCGCGCTGAGCGCCTCCTGGCCGTTGCTGGCGGTGTCCGGCTGGAGGTTGAGCTTGTTCAACATGCCGCGGATGACCTTGGTGGAGATGCTGTTGTCCTCGGCGACGAGGATCCGGAAGTCGCTCGGCAGGCTCGGCGCCTGCGCTTCCTTGGCCGGTTGCAGGTAGTTGGTGACGCCGCTGACGCCGCGCTGGGCGAGTTCGTCGGCGAGGGTCGCCTTCAGCGTGTAGCCGGCCACCGGCTTGGCCAGGATGCGCTTGATCCCGGCGTTGCGGGCGATGATCTTGCTCGGCGCGTTGCTGATCCCGGTGAGCATGATCAGCAGGATGTCGTGGTTGAGGTTGGGGTCTTCCTTGATCTTCGCCGCCAGTTGCATGCCGGTCATGCCGGGCATGTCCTGGTCGAGCAGGACCACGTCGAAGTACTCGCGCAGGTGCGCCTTGGTGCGCAACTGGGCCAGCGCCTCCTTGCCGGACGACACCGCGCTGACGTTCAGGCCCCAGCCGCTGCACTGCTGCACCAGCACCTTGCGGCAGGTTTCGTTGTCGTCCACCACCAGCAGCCGGGCGCCCTGCAGCGGGCCGTCGAGGTCGGCGGTGGGGTTCTCCAACTGCTGCGGGTCGAGCGGCAGGGTCAGCGACAGGGTGGTGCCCTGGCTGCTGCCGGACTGGATGCCGAACTCCCCGCCCATCAGCCGCACCAGTTGGCGGGCGATGATCAGGCCGAGGTGGCTGCCGAGCTTGCTGGCGGAAAGGAAGTCGCCGCTGTGCAGCTCGGCGGTGAGCAGCGCCTCGCGCTCCTTGGCGTCGAACGGGTGGCCGCTGTCCTGCACGGCGATGCGCAGGCGCGGTGTCTCGCCCTGGTCGTCGAGGGCCACCACCAGCAGGATCTCGCCTTCCTCGGTCTGCTTGAACGCGTTGTCCAGCAGGCTCAGGACCACCTGGCGCAGGCGCGTCGGATCGCCGCCGATGACCCGCGGCACCTGCGGCTGGGTGAAGCTGATCAGCTCGATGCGCTGCTGCTCGGCCTTGACCCGGAAGATATCCAGGCAGTCCTCGATCAACGCGTTGAGGTCGAACTGCACTTCGTCCAGCTCGATCTGCCCGGACTCCAGCTTGGAGATGTCGAGGATCTCGTTGATCAGCGTGAGCAGCTCGTTGCCGGCGCTGTGGATGGTCTGCACGTAGTCGCGCTGCTTCGCCGACAACGGGGTGCCGAGGAGCAGTTCGGTCATGCCCAGCACGCCGTTCATGGGCGTGCGGATCTCGTGGCTGATCTTGGCCAGGAACTCGGCCTTGGTCTGCAATTCCGCGGTGTGCGCCGCCTCGCTGGTGCGCTGTTGCAGGTTGAGCTGCTGGATCAGCCGCTGGCGTTCGGTGAGCGAGACGCTCAGGACCAGCCCGGCGAGGGTGGCGAAGCTGAACACGCCGAGCACCAGCCAGCCCGGATCGAGTTGCTTGGTGCCGAACAGTACCGGCAGGAACACCATGAAGCCGGCGTTGAACACGATCATCCCGGCAACGATCAGGCGCGCCGGCTGGTAGCCGCGATACCAGTGCCAGGCCGCGATCAGCGGGACGCTGAGCGAACTGAGGATCACCAGCAGGTAGATCAGCCAGCTGAACCAGAGTTGCTGGGTGAAGGCGATGATCGCGCCGACCGCCAGGATCAACAGCGCCTCGCCTTGCAGGAGGCGGTTCAGGCGGCTTTCCGCAGTGCCGCGGAAGAAGCTGCAGGCGAACCACAGCAGGCTCACCGCGGCGCCGAGGGCGCCGAGGTCGGCGGTCAGCGACTGGTTGAACTTGAGTCCCGGCAGCCAGAACGCCACCAGCCCCAGGTTCGCCGCGGCGCAGACCGCCAGCGCCGCGTGCACCGCCGCCAGCCACAGGCTGCTGGCGCTGCGCGAGTAGGCGAAGCGGATCAGGTTGTACATCAGCAGCAGGAGCATGCCGCCGAGCAGCATGCCGAAGGCGTAGGCGGGCTTCTCCAGGCCGACCAGGCCGGCTTCGTCGATCTGGTCGAACCAGGCCATCAGCGGATGGTTGGAGGTCATCCGCACGTACAGGGTCATCGGCTTGCCGTCGACCGGCAGCGAGAACAGGTAGGAGCGCGAGGGCAGCGGGCGCTCCTGGAACGGTCGCGACTCGCCGGTGTGCTGGTCCCGCACCAGTTGGCCGTCCTGCACCAGGTAGTAGTCCAGGTACTGCACCCGCGGGGCGAAGATCCATAGCCAGCTCGGCACCTTCTGCGCGGGAAGCTGGACCTGCAGCCAGACCGCCTGGGGGCTGGCGGGGAAGATGAAGGAGCGCTTGGCCAGCGGGCGGAACTGCTCCTTGCGCTGGAGGACGTCGGCGATCCGCAGTTGCGCGCTCTCGTCGCGCAGCAGGCGCCAGTTCTGGTTGACGCTGGGGGTGGTGGCGGTGGTTTGCAGGGGAACGCTGGAAACGCCGGCGTCGTCCGCGACCGCCGGCGACATCGGACCGAGCAGAAGCAGCAGGAAGCTGACGAGTAGTCCTATGGCGATCCGAAGCCGTACCACGGCGAAGTCCCTTCGAAGGTGAATGGCCGGATTATAGCCAAGTGGCCGTGGCAACGGCATAGGCCGCGGAAGCGCCATGCGGCGCCCGCGGCTTCGGGCCCGGTCAGGACTCGCCGCGCTCGCGGGCGATGGCACGGTAGCCGATGTCCTTGCGGTAGAAGCAGCCGTTCCAGCGGATCTTCTCGGCCAGGCGATAGGCCTGTTGCTGGGCGGCGGACACGCTCTCGCCGATGGCGGTGGCACAGAGCACGCGGCCGCCGGAGGTGACCACCTGGCCATCCTTCAGCGCGGTGCCGGCGTGGAACACCTTGCCGTCCAGCGCGGCGGCCTCGGCCAGGCCTTCGATGACCTCGCCCTTGGCGTAGTCGCCCGGATAGCCGCCGGCGGCCAGTACCACGCCCACGGTCGGACGCGGGTCCCAGGTCGCCTCGACCTTGTCCAGCGCCTTGGCCAGGGCGGCCTCGACCAGCAGGACCAGGGAGGACTCCAGGCGGACCATGATCGGCTGGGTTTCCGGATCGCCGAAGCGGCAGTTGAATTCGATGACCTTGGGCGCGCCGCTCTTGTCGATCATCAGGCCGGCATAGAGGAAGCCGGTATAGACGTTGCCTTCCTCGGCCATGCCGCGCACGGTCGGGTAGATCACTTCGTCCAGCACCCGCTGGTGGACCTCGGCGGTGACCACCGGGGCCGGCGAGTAGGCGCCCATGCCGCCGGTGTTCGGCCCGCTGTCGCCATCGCCGACGCGCTTGTGGTCCTGGCTGGTGGCCATCGGCAGCACGTTCTGGCCGTCGACCATGACGATGAAGCTGGCCTCCTCGCCATCGAGGAACTCCTCGATCACCACGCGCGAGCCGGCGTCGCCGAAGGCATTGCCGGCGAGCATGTCGCGCACGGCGGCTTCGGCTTCGTCCAGGTTCATGGCGACGATCACGCCCTTGCCCGCGGCCAGGCCATCGGCCTTGATGACGATGGGCGCGCCCTGCTCGCGCAGGTAGGCCAGGGCCGGCTCGACCTCGGTGAAGTTGCGATAGGCGGCGGTGGGGATCCGGTGGCGGGCGAGGAAGTCCTTGGTGAAGGCCTTCGAGCCTTCCAGCTGGGCGGCGCCGGCGGTCGGGCCGAAGATATCCAGGCCGCGCTCGCGGAACAGGTCGACCACGCCTGCCACCAGCGGCGCCTCGGGACCGACGATGGTCAACTGGACGTTCTTCGCGGCGAAGTCGGCCAGTTGCTCCAGGGCCAGCACGTCGATGGCGACGTTCTCGCACTTGGCTTCGGTGGCGGTGCCGGCGTTGCCCGGGGCGACGAAGACCTTCGCCACGCGCGGGTCCTGGGCGACTTTCCAGGCCAGGGCATGTTCACGACCGCCGCTGCCGATGATGAGTACGTTCATGGGGTTCTCCTGGCGCAACGGCGGGTAACGCGCCGCGTTATCCGCCCTGCGTGAAATTCGTGGGTAGGGCGGCTGACCGCATCGCGCTCAGCCGCCGTGATACTCAATGGCGGAAATGGCGCATGCCAGTGAACACCATCGCGATATCCGCCTCGTCGGCCGCCGCGATCACTTCGTTGTCGCGCATCGAGCCGCCCGGCTGGATCACCGCGGTGATGCCGGCCTTGGCCGCGTTGTCGATGCCGTCGCGGAACGGGAAGAAGGCGTCGGAAGCCATCACCGCGCCTTTCACTTCCAGGCCAGCGTGCTCGGCCTTGATCGCGGCGATCCGTGCGGAGTTGACCCGGCTCATCTGGCCGGCGCCGACGCCGACGGTCTGGCGGTTCCTGGCGTAGACGATGGCGTTGGACTTGACGAACTTGGCCACCTTCCAGGCGAAGATCAGGTCGTGGATCTCCTGCTCGGTGGGCGCGCGGCGAGTGACGATCTTCAGGTCCTCGGCCTTGATCATGCCGATGTCGCGGCTCTGTACCAGCAGGCCGCCGTTGACCCGCTTGAAGTCCCAGCCCGGGGCGCGCTCGGCTGGCCATTCGCCGCATTCGAGCAGGCGTACGTTGGCCTTGGCGGCGACCACCTCGCGGGCGGCGGCGGAAATCTTCGGCGCGATGATCACCTCGACGAACTGGCGCTCGACGATGGCCTTGGCGGTTTCGCCGTCCAGCTCGCGGTTGAAGGCGATGATGCCGCCGAACGCCGATTCGCTATCGGTGGCGTAGGCCAGGTCGTAGGCCTTGCGGATGCCGCCTTCGTCTTCCGGCACCACGGCGACGCCGCAGGGGTTGGCATGCTTGACGATCACGCAGGCCGGCTTGAGGAAGCTCTTCACGCATTCCAGGGCGGCGTCGGTGTCGGCGACGTTGTTGAACGACAGTTCCTTGCCCTGCAACTGGATGGCGGTGGAGACGCTGGCCTCGCCCTTCTTCGCCTCGACGTAGAACGCCGCGCTCTGGTGCGGGTTCTCGCCGTAGCGCATTTCCTGGGCCTTGACGAACTGACTGTTGAAGGTGCGCGGGAAGGCGCCGCGGTCGGCGGTGCCTAGGGTATCGCGGGTCTGGTCGATGGTACCCAGGTAGTTGGCGATCATGCCGTCGTAGGCGGAGGTGTGCTCGAACGCCTTGAGGGCCAGGTCGAAACGCTGGGCGTAGGTCAGGCCGCCGGCCTTGAGGGATTCGATCACGGCGGCGTAGTCGCCGGCATTGACCACGATGGCGACATCCTTGTGGTTCTTCGCCGCCGAACGGACCATGGTCGGCCCGCCGATATCGATGTTCTCGATGGCGGTAGGCAGGTCGCAGTCGGGCCTGGCCACCGTGGCCTCGAAGGGATACAGGTTGACCGCCACCAGGTCGATCGGCTTGATGCCGTGCTGCTCCATGACCGCGCCGTCCAGGTCGCGGCGACCGAGGATACCGCCATGCACCTTCGGGTGCAGGGTCTTCACCCGACCGTCCATCATTTCCGGGAAGCCGGTGTAGTCGGCCACTTCCACGGCAGAGATGCCGTTGTCCCGGAGCAGCTTGTAGGTGCCGCCGGTGGAAAGGATTTCCACGCCGAGGGCGACCAGCTCACGGGCGAAGTCGACGACGCCGGTCTTGTCGGAAACGCTGATCAGCGCGCGGCGGATGGGCAGGCGGGTGGTTTGGTCGGTCATTGCAAGGGTCCTGAGGGCTGGCTTCCGGCCGCGGGTGCCGGCCGGGACGCGCGCCCTTGGCCGGAGCCCGCCGCCGCTCTTAAAGAAGATCGTATTGCTTGAGTTTCTTGCGCAGGGTCCCGCGGTTCAGGCCGAGTAGCTCGGAGGCCTTGGTCTGGTTCCCCTTGACGTGGTTCATGACGGTTTCCAGCAGCGGCGCTTCGACTTCGCAGAGCACCATGTTGTAAACGTCCGTGACCGGCTGCCCTTCGAGGTGGGCGAAGTAGTTGTGCAATGCCTTCTCCACGCTGTCGCGCAGGGTCTGCCCTTCTTGCGTCGGCGTGGTGAGGTGCTGTTTCAGGTTGGCGTTGTCGCTCACGGGCGTTGTTCCACTCACTAAAGTCTCGGTCGTCATCGTTGTCATGCGGCCACCCCTGTTCCGTTGTTCTGGCGCTCGGCGAAGAACTGCCTGACGCTGGCGCACTGCGCATCCGTGTCCTGCAAACGATTGAACTGGGCGCGGAATTCCCTTGCGCCCGGCAGAGTCGCGAGATACCACCCCACATGCTTGCGGGCGATCCGCACACCCATTTCTTCCCCATAAAAAAGGTGCAGCTCCGCGAGGTGTTCGAGCAGGATGCTCTGCACTTCGGGAAGCGGCGCCGCCGGCAGGTGCTCGCCGGTCCGCAGGTAATGGTCGATCTCGCGGAAAATCCACGGTCTTCCCTGGGCGGCCCGACCGATCAGCAGGGCATCCACCCCGGTCTGCTCGATGACTTTCCTGGCCTTTTCCGGCGAATCGATGTCGCCATTGGCGAACACCGGTATCGACACGGCCTGCTTGATCGCCGCGATGGTCTCGTACTCCGCCTCCCCGGTGTACAGGTCGGCGCGGGTCCGGCCATGCACCGCAAGAGCCTGGATCCCCGCCTGTTCGGCGAGCTTCGCGACGGTGACGCCGTTACGGTTGTCCCGGTCCCAGCCGGTCCGGATCTTCAGGGTGACCGGTACGTCGACCGCCCTGACCACGGCATCGAGGATCTCGGCGACCAGCGCCTCGTCCCGCAGCAGGGCGGACCCCGCTGCCTTGTTGCATACCTTCTTCGCCGGGCAGCCCATGTTGATGTCGATGATCTGCGCACCGAGTTCCACATTGCGCTGCGCGGCCTCGGCCAGCATGGCCGGATCGCCGCCGGCGATCTGCACCGAGCGCGGCTCGTCCTCGCCATCGTGGATCAGGCGCAGGCGCGACTTGCGGCTGTTCCACAGGCGGACGTCGCTGGTCACCATCTCCGATACCACCATCCCGGCGCCAAGGCGACGGCAAAGCTGACGGAACGGACGATCGGTCACCCCGGCCATCGGCGCGAGGATCAGTCTGTTGGGCAGTGTATATGGGCCGATGCGTACCACCGACATGGGGCTTCCCTGTCTTGCGGTGCTGCGAAAAAAGGGAGGGCATGATACCCGCTCTGGATGACCGGATAAAGGCTGTTTTGGATAAATTCTGAACAGCCGATTCCTTAGTTCTTACAGTTGGAAGACGAGCGGCACTTGCGCCTGGCGCTCCGCGCGAGCGGGTGGGCGTAGCGGCCCGGCGGCGACCGGCGAGGTCTTTCCGGTCACTCCGGGGAATGGAAGCTCAGGCTGTAGTTCACCGCTTTCGGACCCGGGTCGAGGATGTCCAGCGACACGTGGATCGGTACCTGCGGTGGCATTTCCGTTCGTCCGGCCAGCTCGCCGCCGAGGTACTCGCCGGGCTTGAAGCGGCGATTGGCGATGAGGTGGCCGTTGAGGTCGGCGAAGCGCAGTTCCAGCAGCGGGAACGGCTGCGAGAAGCTGGCGCGATTGTAGATGATCGCGTCGACCACCAGCGCGCCGCTGAATTCGGGATGGCTGCGGACCACCAGGTTGCTGCTCCTGATCTGCTCCACGTCGACCTTGGAGGGAAGGGTGCAGCCGATTTCCGGGCAGAGCTGGGCGAACCAGGGGCGATAGGCGTCCTGGCGCGCCAGTTCGTCGAAATGGTAGGCGATGTACTGAGCGGCGAGACCGCCCAGCGCCAGCAGGATCAGCAGCAGCCAGCCGAGACGCCGCGGCCATTGGCGCCGGGGCTTCTCCCAGGCCAGTTGCAGTGGCTCGTCGCGCAACTGGTCGAGACTCTCGACCGGCGCCTCGTCCGGTTTGCGGGCGCTGCCCAGGGGCGCGACGGACTGTTCCTCGGCGCTTTCCTCGTCGTCTTCATCCAGGGCGCTCAGGCCGTGGCGGCGCTTGCCGAGGCTGGGCTCGTCGTCATCGTCGTCATCGAGGCTGAGGCGAAGTTCCGGCGGATCCTCGGCGCGGCGCAGCGGCACGAAGGATACCCGCTCTTCCGCCAGCGGTTCGCCGAGGCTCGGTTCCTGGCGCGGGTTGCCGCGCGCCGGCTGGGCCGGTTCGGCATCGGCGATCAGCGCCTCGGCCCAGCGTTCGTCGTGTGGATCGCGTTCGTCGTCGCGGCGCGCCAGCAGGCTCTCCGCCGGTCGCGGGGCCTTCTCGATGCTGGAGAACTCCTGGTTCAGCTCGAATTCGTCGAGCTTGGCCAGTTCCTCGTCGAGGTTGAGGCTGTCCAGGTCGAGGTCGTCATGGATCCACAGGGTTTCGTCGCGCGGGCGCGCTGCCGGGGGCGCGGCCGAGGTGGCGGCCGCGACGCTTGGCGCGGGTGGCGGAGCGGCGGCCGGCTTCGCTTCGGCTGCCGAAGGAGCGTTCGCGCGCGGCGCGCCACCGACCTGGTGTTGCAGGGCGTTGAAGACTTTCAGGCAGGTGCCGCAGCGGACCGCGCCATTGGCGGCGCCCAGTTGCGCGTCGTTGACGCGGAAACTGGTGCTGCAATGGGGACATTGGGTGATGACGCTTTCGCTCATGCGGCGATCCGTAGGGAAAATCCGGCGGCTAGTCTACCCCAAGCTTCTTGCACGAAGGCAGTGGGGCGGGATCAGTGGTGGCTGGCGGCGCGCCATCAATCGGCGCGGCGGCGGCCGCTGATGCGGATCCAGCCTTCGCGCTCGGCGGTCGGGTCGAGATCGAAGTGTGCGGAGTAGGCCTCGCGGACCTCCGCGGCCTGCTCGGCGAGGATGCCGGACAACGCCAGCAGGCCGCCGGGACGTACCAGGTCGGTCAGTTGCGGGGCGAGGGAAACCAGCGGGCCGGCGAGGATATTGGCGACCAGCACGTCGGCCTGTCGCTGCGGCAGGTCCGCCGGCAGGTAGACCGGGAACCGCGCGGGCTCGATACCGTTGCGCGAGGCATTGTCGCGCGAGGCTTCCAGGGCCTGTGGATCGATGTCGGTGCCGTCCGCCCGTTCGGCGCCGAGCAGCAGCGCGGCGATGGCGAGGATTCCCGAGCCGCAGCCGAAGTCGAGCACCTGCCGGCCGGCCAGTTCCTGGCCGTCGAGCCATTCCAGGCACAGCGCGGTGGTCGGGTGGGTGCCGGTGCCGAAGGCCAGGCCCGGATCGAGCAGCAGGTTGACCGCGTCCGGCTCGGGGGCGGCGTGCCAGCTCGGCACGATCCACAGGCGGCGGCCGAAACGCATCGGCTGGAAGTTGTCCATCCAGCTGCGTTCCCAATCCTGGTCGGCGATTTCCTCGACATGGTGCTCGGGCAGGTCGCCGCCGGTAAGCAAGGCGAGGTGGGCGAGCAGGGCGGTCTCATCGGTGTCCGCTTCGAACAGCGCCAGCAGGTGGGTGCGCGACCACAGCGGGGTGGTGCCGAGGTCCGGCTCGAAGATCGGCTGGTCTTCGGCGTCCATGAAGGTCACGGAGACGGCGCCGACTTCGAGCAGGGCGTCTTCGTAGGTTTCGGCCTGTTCCGGGGTGATGGCCAGGCGAACTTGTAACCAGGGCATGGGGCGACCTCTGTTGCGGCTGTAAACGAAACGGGCCGCCCAGGGGCGACCCGTTTTCCACCGCGCAAGCTTACTTGAGGCTAGCCGGCGCTGCCACTCTCTGCCGTGGCCTCGCCGCGCAGTTGCGCCAGGCCGCGATTGGCCAGGTGGCAGGTACCGCCGCCGAGCACCGCCGGCAGCAGCAGGTTGAGCAGCGGCACCAGCGCCAGGAGCAGTATCAGCAGGCCGAACAGCAACAGGCTGCCGCGGCGAGCACGAAGCACGGCGAGCTGCTCGCCGGCATCGGCCAGCCCGGCCAGCGTGGCGGGCAGCAGGAAGCGGATGTTCAGGTAGGCCAGCGCCAGCAGCAGGAGTACACCGTTGTAGAGCGGAACCAGCAGGCCGACCAGGATCGATCCGGAAACGCCCAGCCAGGGTGCCAGGCGGAAGCCGGCGGCACGCCACAGCGAGATCCTTTCGCCGGAGGCAGGTGCCAGTCGCGGGTAGCGTTGGCGGACCTGTTCCTTCAGTTGTCCGAGCAGGCCGATGCGCAGGCCCAGGCGGATGCCGAAGACGATGCTGGCGGCGTACAGGGCGACGAAGAACAGCGCGGCATAGCCGACGAAATAGAACGCCAGTTGCGCCAGTCCCGCCAGGCCGTTGAAGGCCGCCAGCGGATCGAAGTACGGGCCACCGCTGCCGGCCTCGATCAGCGAGCCGCTGGGGATCAGGGCGAAGTTGGCCACGCTGAATGCCGTGTACAGCGCGGCCCAGCCGCAGAGGCGGATGATCGGTTCGAAGAAATGCACGAACAGCCAGGTGCACAGCACGCTGACGAGAATGCACAGGCTCGCGGAGCGGAAGAGTGCGGCGGGTTGCAGGCTTTCCCTGAAACCCAGGGCGAAGCAGGTCGCGGCCTCGGTCGCGGCGGCCAGCGATTGGCGGTACCAGCGGCGGATGCGTTCCATGCAGGAGTCCGGTGGTGGAGGGGCGACGAGGATAGCACCGTTGGGGCGGCCGGCAGGCGGAAACGACAAGGGCCGCCCGGAGGCAGCCCTTGTGCGCAGCGACTGACGGATCAGTGCTTGTCCATACCCAGTTTCTTCTCCAGGTAATGGATGTTCACCCCGCCCTTGCAGAAGGCGGCGTCGCGCACCAGGTCCTTGTGCAGTTCGGTATTGGTCTTGATACCGTCGACGATCAACTCGTCCAGGGCATTGCGCATCCGCGCCAGCGCCTCGTCGCGGTCGGCACCGTAGGTGATGACCTTGCCGACCAGCGAGTCGTAGTTCGGCGGCACGCTGTAGCCGCTGTAGAGGTGCGAGTCGACGCGCACGCCGTTGCCGCCGGGGGCGTGGAAGTGCTTGACCTTGCCCGGGCTGGGCATGAAGGTCTTCGGGTCTTCGGCGTTGATCCGGCATTCCAGCGCATGGCCGCGGATGACCACGTCCTCCTGGCGGATCGAGAGCTTCTCGCCGGAGGCGATGCGCAGCATCTCCTTGACGATGTCGACACCGGTGACCATCTCAGATACCGGGTGCTCCACCTGCACGCGAGTGTTCATCTCGATGAAGTAGAAGCGGCCGTTCTCGTAGAGGAACTCGAAGGTGCCGGCGCCGCGGTAGCCGATCTCGATGCAGGCCTGGACGCAGCGGGCGAAGACTTCCTGGCGAGCCTTCTCGTCGATGCCGGGGGCCGGCGCCTCTTCGATCACCTTCTGGTGGCGGCGCTGCAGGGAGCAGTCGCGGTCGCCGAGGTGGATGGCGTTGCCCTGGCCGTCGGAAAGCACCTGGACTTCCACGTGGCGCGGGTTGGTCAGGAACTTCTCCAGGTAGACCATCGGGTTGCCGAACGCCGCGCCGGCCTCGGTGCGGGTCAGCTTGGCCGACTTGATCAGCTCGGATTCGTCGTAGACCACGCGCATGCCGCGACCACCGCCGCCGCCGGCGGCCTTGATGATCACCGGGTAGCCGACCTCGCGGGCGATCGCCAGGGCGGTTTCTTCATCTTCCGGCAGCGGGCCGTCGGAGCCCGGCACGGTGGGGACGCCGGCGCGCTTCATGGCGTCCTTGGCCGAGACCTTGTCGCCCATCAGGCGGATCACCTCGGCGGTCGGGCCGACGAAGGTGAAGCCGGAGCGTTCGATCTGCTCGGCGAAGTCGGCGTTCTCGGCGAGGAAGCCGTAGCCGGGGTGGATCGCGGTGGCGCCGGTGACCTCGGCCGCGGCGATGATCGCCGGGATCTGCAGGTACGACTGGGTGGCC
This sequence comes from Pseudomonas sp. 22490, assembly GCF_052044465.1. Taxonomy (NCBI): domain Bacteria; kingdom Pseudomonadati; phylum Pseudomonadota; class Gammaproteobacteria; order Pseudomonadales; family Pseudomonadaceae; genus Pseudomonas; species Pseudomonas sp. 22490. The sequence goes on from NZ_JBQENS010000001.1 coordinate 284,464, forward strand.
GGGGCCGGACCGATGCACACCGATTCGTCGGCGAGCGACAGGTGCATCAACTCGCGGTCGGCGGTGGAGTGTACCGCCACCGTCTTGATCCCCAGCTCCTTGCATGCGCGAAGGATGCGCAAGGCGATTTCGCCGCGGTTGGCGATCAGCACTTTTTCCAACATCGCAGGTTCCCCGCGGCTTAGACGATGGTGAACAGCGGCTGGTCGAACTCAACCGGCTGGCCGTTCTCCACCAGGATCGACTCGATGGTGCCGCTAACTTCGGCTTCGATGTGGTTCATCATCTTCATGGCTTCGACGATGCACAGGATGTCGCCTTTCTTCACGCTCTGGCCGACTTCGACGAAGTTGGCCGAGGTCGGCGAGGCGGCGCGGTAGAAGGTGCCGACCATCGGCGAGCGAACCACGTTGCCGTTCAGCTTCGGAGCGGCCGGGGCGCTTTCCGCGGCAGCGGCGGCCGGAGCGGCGGCTGCCGGCGCCGGCGCGGCGACCGGAGCGGCGAAGGCCGGAGCCTGTGCGTACACCGGCTGGGCGGCGGTCTTGCTGTGGCGGCTGATGCGTACCGACTCTTCGCCTTCGCGGATTTCCAGCTCGTCGATACCGGACTCTTCCAGCAGCTCGATCAGTTTCTTGACTTTACGAATGTCCATTAGCGCTAGCACTCCCAGTGAGGTCAGGGGCGTTGAAGTTGTTCAAGGGCGGATTCCAGGGCCAGGCGGTAGCCTGTGGCGCCGAGACCGCAGATCACCCCTACCGCCACGTCGGAGAAGTAGGAGTGATGCCGGAAAGGTTCACGTTTGTGCACGTTCGACAGGTGCACTTCGATGAATGGGATGCTCACCGCAAGCAGCGCGTCACGTAACGCGACGCTGGTATGGGTGAATGCCGCCGGATTGATGATGATGAAGTCCACGCCTTCGTCGCGCGCGGCATGGATCCGGTCGATCAGTTCGTATTCGGCGTTGCTTTGCAGATGCAGCAGGTGGTGGCCGGCTTCGCGGGCGCGGCGCTCGAGGTCCTGGTTGATCTGCCCGAGGGTGGTCGAACCGTAGGTGCCGGGCTCGCGGGTGCCCAGCAGGTTCAGATTCGGCCCGTGCAATACGAGGAGGGTCGCCATTGTCTTGTTGATTGTCCTGTACAGGCTGCAAACGGCAAGCGGGCACTATGCCGGAATTTCCGTATGACTGTCCAGTCACTGTTAGATTGCAGTAGATCGCCGCATGTTGACCGGCAATTGCGGCAGAAGTATGTCAGCGCATGTCACTGCCGGGTAGCGGCCCGGCGCAGTCGTTCGGCGAGCCCGGCGGCGTCGATCTCTCCGATGACGCGCAAGTCGCTCCATTCGTCACCGCCCGGGGCGAAGAACAGGATCGCCGGCGGACCGAACAGGTTGTAGCGGTCCAGCAGGCCGCGCTGGGCCGGGTTGCTATCGGTGATGTCGAAGCGCAGCAGGCGGTAGGCCGGCAGTCGTGCCTGCACCGTGGGATCGGTGAGGACCTGGCGCTCGATGACCTTGCAACTGATGCACCAGTCCGCATACCAGTCCAGCAGCACCGGCTTGCCGGCCAGACGTGCCTCGGCCAGGGCGGCGTCCAGCTGCGCCGGGGTGGTCAGGTTCTGCCATTCGCCGGGCGTGCTCGGTGGCCCGGCGTGGATCGACGGCACCGAGCGGCCCAGCGGATGGATCGGGTCCGACTCGCCCTGCAGGGCGCCGATCCAGGCGGCCACCGCGTAGGTCAGGAACATCAGGCCAAGCAGTTGCAGCAGGCGGCGTGCGGCGCTCTTCGGGGTGAATTCGAGGGCGCCCAGGGCCAGGCCGGCGCCGCCGGCGAGCATGCCCCAGAGCATCAGCGCCACCGGGCCGGACACCACCCGCTCCAGCAGCCACACGGCGACCGCCAGCAACAGCACGCCGAAGGCGTTGCGCACGCCATTCATCCAGGCTCCGCTCTTGGGCAGCAGGGCGCCGCCGCCGGCGCCGAACACCACCAGCGGCGTACCCATGCCCAGGCCGAGGGCGAACAGTTGCAGGCCGCCCCCCCAGGCATCGCCGCTGGCGCTGATATAGAGCAGCGAGGCGGCCAGCGGGGCGGAGACGCAGGGCGAGACCAGCAGGCTGGAAAGCACGCCGAGGGTGGCCGCGCCGAGGATCGAGCCGCCGCGCGCATCGCCGGCCAGACGGTCGAGCGGTTCGCGGATGAAGCCGGGCAGGCGCAGCTCGAAGAAGCCGAACATGGCCACGGCGAACAGCGCGAAGAACGCCGCGAATGGCACCAGTACCCAGGGCGACTGCAATTGCGCCTGGAGATTGAGGCTGGCGCCGAACATGCCCATCAGCGCGCCGAGCAGGGCGAAGCAGAGCGCCATCGGCAGCACGTAGGCGAGCGACAGGACGAAGCCGCGACCACCGCCCGGCCGGCCGCGCAGGACCACTCCGGAGAGGATCGGCAGCATCGGCAGCACGCAGGGGGTGAAGGTCAGGGTCAGGCCGGCGAGGAAGAAGAACAGCAGGCTGCGCTTGCCCTTGTGCTCGAGCGGGCCCTTGCCGGCCGCGTCGCTCGCGGCTGGCGTCGCGGCACCGCCGTCGATGTCGAAGCGCCTGGTTTCCGGGGGGTAGCAGAGGCCCTTGTCGGCGCAGCCCTGGTACGTCACCACCAGGGTATAGGGCTGCCGGGCCGGGTTGTTCAGGGGAATCTTCAGGTCGACGATGTTGTAGTAGACCTCGGTATCGCCGAAGTACTCATCGTGGTGCTGCTTGCCAGCCGGCAGCTGCACCTGGCCGAGGCTGACCTGGGCTGGCTCGACCTTGAACTGGAAGCGGTGGCGGTAGAGGTAGTAGCCCTCGGCGTTGACGAAGCGCAGCAGCACGTGCTGCGCGTCGCTGCGCTCGACGCTGGGCTTGAACGCCTGGTCGACCTTGAGGAAGCCGCCGCCATCGAGGCCGCCGCCGAGGGAGGCGCCGGGACGGCTGTCGAACAGGCCCGCGCCGGCGGGCAGGGCGACCAGCAGGAGGATCAGGGTCAGCAGGCGGCGCATGGATATCTCGTCGGATCAAAAGCCGGAATGATAGCGGAAAGCCGGGCCCGATCGAGCCCCGTGCGGCTGATCAGGTCCTGCCCCGGTTCCGCTGAGCGGTATCCGACCGGTCCGAAGCCAGACGGTTCCTCTGGCGCCTTGCGGCACGTCGCCGCAGGGTCACAGGCGGAAGGCCTGCACCGTGGTGCGCAGGTCGCCGCCCAGTTGCCGCAGTTGCTCGCCCTGTTCGCGGCTATGGCCGATCAGCCGCAGGTTTTCCCCGCCCAGGGCGTGGATGCGTTCGCTGTGCGAGCGAATCTCGCCGACCGCCTGGCTCTGCTGGGTCGAGCCTTCGGCGATGCGTTCGGCCATCACGCCGATGGTATGGATCGCGGCGACCACTTCGTCCAGCGCGCCTTCCGCCGCGCCGGCCTGTTCGGCGGTGCGTTCGGCATGCTCGACCTGGCTGCGCATGGCCTCCACCGATTGCCGCGCGGCCTGTTGCAGGCGGCCGATGAGCTGCTGGATCTCCTCGGTGGCGCCGGCGGTGCGCTGGGCCAGCGAGCGGACTTCCTCGGCGACCACGGCGAAGCCGCGGCCCTGGTCGCCGGCGCGGGCGGCCTCGATGGCGGCATTGAGGGCGAGCAGGTTGGTCTGTTCGGCGATCGAGCGGATCACCGTCAGCACGCTGCCGATGGTCGCCGACTCCTCGGCCAGGCGCTCGATCGACTGGGCGTTGCCTTGCACCTCGTCGACCAGCTCGCGCAGGCCGCCCAGGCTCTCGCCGATCACCCGCTGGCCATGCTCCACTGCCTGGCCTGCGCTGCGACTGGCGTCGGCGGTCTGGCTGGCGTCTCCGGCGACCTGCTGGATCGCCGCTTCCATGTCGCCGAGGGCGTCGCGGATCTGCCCGGTATCGCCGGCCTGGCGCTCGACCCCGGCGTGCAGGCCGCTGCTGACCTCGGCCAGGGTCTGGCTGCTGCCGGCGACCTGTTCGGCGCGGCGGTGGATCGCGCCGACCAGCTCGGCGAGGAAGCTGCGCAGGCGGTTCAGCGAATCTTCCAGGTTGCGCAGGTCCTCGGTGCGGGTACGCAGGGATATGGGGCGCGAGAAGTCGCCGTCGGCCCAGGCCGAGAGCGCCGGCACCAGTTGCCCGAGGACCCGCGCCAGGCGTCTTTGCAGGCTGTCGATGGCGAGGGCGATGAGCAGGATCAGGGCGATCATCCCACCCTGGATCAGGCGTACCTGGCCTTGCAGGCGCTGGCGTTCGCCGCGCACCTGCGGTTCCAGGGTAGCCAGGGCCTGGCGCACCGCGTCCAGTCTGGCGCCGGTGTCGGCGGACAGTTGCTGGCGACGCTCGATCAGGTCGCGGGTGCGGCGCAACTCGTCCGGATAGCGTTGCAGCAGGCTGGCGAGTTCGCGCCGCAGCGCCACGCCGCGGTCTTCGGCATTGCCGGCGCCAGCCTCGGCGTCGCCGGCCAGCCCCATCATGGCGGCGAAGTCGTCGCTGGCCGAGCGTTGCTCGTCGAGCACGCCGAGCAGCGGCAAGGCCTCGATCCGCCCGGCCTGCTCGCGCAGGTTGGCCAATTCGCGCTCGACGTCGCCGGCCAGGGCCGGGTTGGCGCTTTCCACCAGCTTGGCGCGGGCCAGGCTGAGGCGGGTCAGGTGCAGGCTGGCGAGCAGCAGCGGGGTGCGGTAGACGCCGGCCTGGGGCTGCCCCGCCGCGGCGTCCAGGTAGGCGGACCATTGTTCCAGGTTGCCGGTGAGGTCGCGCTCGGCCTGTAGCAGCAGGCCCTGCGGGTCGCCGGCGAGCTTGCCGGCGGCGAGCAGGTCGCCGGCGCTGAATTCGCGCAACTCCGCGAGGCTTGGCGCGAGGGTCCGGGCGAGGTCCGGCGGTAGCTCCGGCAAGGCCTCGGCGAGGCTTTCCAGGGCTTGCAGCGCGGCCTGCTGGCGCACGGCGTCGCCGCTGCCGAGGTACTGGCGGATGTTGCGCGCGACCTGTTCGTCGAAGCGCTGCGACAGCTCCAGGTACTGGTCGAGCAACTGGAAGGGCCGCTCCATGGCGCGTTGCGACCACCACAGGGTGATTCCCAGGGCGAGGCAGACGGTGAGCAGGAGCAGGGTGTTGAGGTTGGTGAGTTGCTTGAGGCGCATGGCGAGTCTCGTCCGACTACGGAACGGCGAGACCGCAGGTTATTTCCGTTCGGTTACCGGCTGATGACAAAAGGCCATTATCGAGCGTCGGGACGATATACCTCGATCCGGTTGCGCCCGCCGTGCTTGGCCCGGTACAGCGCTTCGTCGGCCTGCTTGGCCATGCTCTTGATATCGAGGTCCGGGGTCAGCTCGGCGATGCCGCAACTGAAGGTGCAGCGCAGGTCGGTCGGTTGCGCCGGGTAGTGGATCTCGGCGAAGCGCTGGCGAATCTCGTCGAGCACCAGGCGCGCGGCGTCCAGGTCGGTGTCCGGAAGGACCACGGCGAACTCTTCGCCGCCATAGCGGCCGATGTGGTCGGTCTTGCGCAGGCGTTGCTTGAGGAACAGCGCCAGGCCCTTGATCACCCGGTCGCCCATGGGGTGGCCGAAACGGTCGTTGACCTGCTTGAAGTGGTCGATGTCGAGCATCGCGAAGCTCAGCGGACGGCCATCGCGACGTGCGCGCAGACGGGCGTCCTCGAGCAGTTGCAGGGTATGGGTGTGGTTGTACAGGCCGGTCAGGCTGTCGCGCACCATCCGCGCCTTCAGGCTGCGCGCGCGGCTGGCGCGGGTGCGCACGGTGGCGATCAGGTGGCGCGGGCGGATCGGCTTGGTGAGGAAGTCGTCGCCGCCTTCGCTCATGGCGTCCAGCTGCTTGTCCAGGTCGTCCTCGGCGGACAGGTAGATGATCGGCACGCTGACGTGGCGCTCGTGCTGGCGGATCACCTTGGCCAATTCGGTGCCCAGGCACTCGGGCATGTACATGTCGAGGATGATCAGGTCGGGCTGGAAGTCGCTCAGCTCGGCCATCACCGACAGTGGCTCGGTGAGTGCGCGGGTGATGATCCCGGCGCTGTTGAGGACCATCTCGGTGTGCAGCGCCTGGGCCCGGGAGTCGTCGACGATCAGTACCCGGTAGGGCTCGTAGAAGCTCAGGCGGCTGAGGGTCTCGATCTTTTCCAGCACGCTGGAGGCGTCCAGGGTGCCGGTGAAGAATTCCTGGCCGCCGGCACGGGCCGCGGCCAGGCGGGTCGGTGTGTCGGTCTCGCTGTCGCTGAAGAACAGCACCGGCAGCTTGTGTTCGAGGCCGGCCTGGGCCTCGCTGGCCAGTCGCAGGCCCATGTCGGGGCCGGCGAAATCGACTTCCATGACGATCGCCGCCGGGTAGCGTTCGCGCATGCTGGCGCGGAAGGCGTCGGCGGTCTCGCAGCTCAGCGCCTGCAGACCGAAGAATTCCAGTTGCTGGGCCAGGCGCTCGGCGCGTTCGCGGTCCTTCAGTGCCAGGTAGACCGGTTTGCGCAACGGCGGCAGGACGGTGTGCTCGAGCTGGTCGCCATGCCGCAGGCCGGTGCGCGACAGGCGCTGCATCAACTGGTTGAGTTCGCTGATCGACTCGCTGGAAAGCCGGCCGCGGTTGGCCTCGACGACGTCCAGGGTACGGTCGATGGCACCGGCCAGCTGGGCATGCTCGGCTTGCTCGAAGCGTTCGGCGTAGCGCTGCAGGCGCAGGGTGGCGTCGGCCAGTTCTTCCATGCCGTCGCTGTTCCACTCCGCGCGGGTCAGGCGTTGCCAGACCTCCAGAACCTGGCGCGCCTGGTTGACCACTCGCTGGGCGAAGTGGTGCTTCAGGCGGTCCAGGGTCGGGTCATCGTGCTCGGTCATCATGACGCGCTTCTTTCGTGGTCTTCGCGGCAGAGCGTCGCCGCGAATGATGGCTCTATGCTATCACCTATCGCCATGAAAGCCAGCGGCCGTTGGGCGGCTGACGAGAGGAGCCTTTTCTTTTCCAAATGTCATCCCCACCTGTTGGTGGGTGCCTTTGTGCGACGGACTACGGCATGCTTATGCCTGTTTCGGAAAATTCTCACTGAGCATTCCGGCACAAAACCGGCTTCCACTACGCTGAAAGCCGACGATGCCGAGGTTTTCGGCGTCCTGGAAGGGTTGGCGCTTGGCACGGAACGCGTTCGCCATGGTCCAATCCCCCATCTATCGAGCTGTTTTAAGGACCCTTGCCATGCTGGACTGGAAGAAGCGTCGTGGGACCATGCGCGATCGCGTGGACAATTCCGTGGATGATGTGCGTACCTACTTCGGCGGCCCCTGGCTGGTGCGCGTGGTGGGAGGCCTGCTGGGCATCTACCTGCTGGTGGCGATGCTGGTCGGCTGGTACTGGAGCCAGGAACCCGACCTGTTCCCCGTGCAGCAGGACGCCCAGGCCGCCGCCGAGCGCGCCGGGCGGCAGATGGTCACCGGCTACACCACGGTGGAGACCCTCAAGGAAGTAGTCGATACCCTGCTGACCAAGCCGGGCGGCTACATCTCCAACGACATCTTCCCGCCGGGCATCTGGATGGACAACATGCCCAGCTGGGAGTATGGCGTGCTGGTCCAGGTGCGCGACATCAGCCGGGCGCTGCGCAAGGATTTCGCCCGTTCGCAGTCGCAGTCCACCGAGGACGCCGACCTGGCTCGCGCCGAGCCGCGTTTCAACTTCGACAACAAGAGCTGGGCGCTGCCGGCGTCCGAGTCGGAGTACCAGGAAGGCATCAAGTCGCTGGATCGCTACCTGGCCCGTCTGTCCGACCCGAACCAGCCCAACGCGCAGTTCTATGCCCGCGCCGACAACCTGAACAACTGGCTGGGCGACGTCGCCACCCGCCTGGGCTCGCTGTCCCAGCGCCTGTCGGCGAGCGTCGGCCGGGTCAAGCTGAACACCAACATCAAGAACCCCGAAGAGGTACAGCCGGGCGAGGCGCCCAAGGTCGAGGAAGTGGTCCAGGAAACCCCCTGGCTGCAGATCGACAACGTCTTCTACGAGGCCCGGGGCCAGGCCTGGGCGCTGTCGCACCTGCTGCGCGCCATCGAGGTCGACTTCGCCGACGTGCTGGCGAAGAAGAACGCCACGGTCAGCGTGCGGCAGATCATCCGCGAACTGGAGGCCGCGCAGGAGCCGTTGTGGAGCCCGATGGTGCTGAACGGCAGCGGCTACGGCATCCTGGCCAACCACTCGCTGGTGATGGCCAACTACATTTCCCGCGCCAACGCCGCGGTGATCGACCTGCGCCAGCTGCTTTCCCAGGGCTGACCCATGGCCGCGCCGATCAGCGCCGAAGAGGTGGCCCACCGGGCCGCCTCCGACGCCGAACTCATCGCCTGGGTCGACGAGCAGGACCGCCCGCTCGGTAGCCTGCCGCGCGCGGAGCTGCGCGAGCGCGGGCTGATCGGTCGCGGCACCTTCATCCTGCTGTTCAACTCCGCCGGCGAGCTGTGCGTGCAGCGCCGGACCCTGAGCAAGGCGGTCTATCCCGGGTACTGGGACCTCGCCGCCGGCGGCATGGTCCAGGCCGGCGAGCCCTACGCCGACTCCGCCGCCCGCGAACTGGAGGAAGAGCTGGGAATCCGCGACGCGGTCCTGCGCGAACATGGTCGCTTCTTCTTCGACGAACCGGGCAACCGGCTCTGGTGCGCGGTGTTTTCCGCCGTCTCCGATGCGCCCTTGCGCCTGCAGGCGGAGGAAATCTCCGAGGCCCGCTTCATCCGTCCCGAACTGGCGCTGGAGGAGGCTCGCAGCTTGCCATACTGCCCCGATTCCCTGCAGGCGTTGCGCCTGTACCTGGACGCCTGAGCCGCGGATGTCGCCATTTCACCGATCAATGGCGCATTTTCGCTCTTAGCATTTGCTCGCAATGCTGCTAAATTGCGCGACCTTTTCGGGCGGTCCCCATGCCGCCCCTGCGCAGCCCCTGCCTGAGTGGGGCGTCGCGGTCGGCTCCCGCCGGCCATCGTTGTTGACCTGGCCCGTCGAGGCCATTCTGGGGGAAACGCCCGGTGGTCAAAAAAGCTTCGTCCCTGTCCGCCCTCGGCGGGCTGGTGTATTCCACGGATGGCGGCCGGCATTGCCCGGACTGCCAGCAACCCAAAGACGCCTGCATCTGCGGGCAGGCCGTAGCGCCTGTCGGCGACGGGATCGCGCGCGTGCGCCGCGAGACCAAGGGCCGCGGCGGCAAGACGGTGACCACCATCAGTGGCCTGCCGCTCGCCGGCGATGCGCTCAAGGAGCTGGCCAGCGCGCTGAAGCGGCGCTGCGGCACCGGCGGCAGTCTCAAGGACGGCGTGGTGGAGATCCAGGGCGAGCATGTCGAACTGCTGATCGACGAACTCCTCAAGCGCGGTTTCAAGGCGAAGAAGTCCGGCGGCTGACCGCGTTCTCCCCTGCAGAGAGCGGGCAGGTCCGGCACCGCGAGGCCGCGCCAGCCCTTTCCCTAGATGGGAGACTGCGGATACCCGCATGAGCGGATTTCCTCGGCTTTCCTAAACTACCGCCCAGTGTGGCGGTCAACACGGCAACGTCACATCCTCCGGCTAGCCTCCACCACAGGCGTGCCGGCCCAGGGCCATCCGGAGATCCCGGCGCCCGCCCGACCCCGAACATTGAGGAGATCACCGCGCATGGCCGCTCGACGGACTCGCAAAGACGATGGCAGCAACTGGACCGTGGCCGACAGCCGCGGCGTATACGGCATCCGCCACTGGGGTGCGGGTTATTTCGCCATCAACGATGGCGGCAATGTCGAAGTGCGTCCGCAGGGTGCCGACTCGACGCCCATCGATCTCTACGAGCTGGTCGGCCAACTGCGCGAGGCGGGCCTGAGCCTGCCGCTGCTGGTGCGCTTCCCGGATATCCTGCAGGACCGCGTGCGCAAGCTCACCGGCGCCTTCGACGCGAACATCGAGCGCCTCGAATACCAGAACCGCTATACCGCGCTGTATCCGATCAAGGTCAACCAGCAGGAAGCGGTGGTGGAGAACATCATCGCCACCGAGAACGTCTCCATCGGCCTGGAGGCAGGCTCCAAGCCGGAACTCATGGCGGTGCTGGCGCTGGCCCCGAAGGGCGGCACCATCGTCTGCAACGGCTACAAGGACCGCGAGTTCATCAAGCTGGCGCTGATGGGGCAGAAGCTCGGGCACAACGTGTTCATCGTGATCGAGAAGGAATCCGAGGTGCAGCTGGTGATCGAGGAGGCCGCCAACGTCGGCGTGCAGCCCCAGGTCGGCCTGCGCGTGCGGCTGTCCTCGCTGGCTTCGTCGAAGTGGGCAGACACCGGTGGCGAGAAGGCCAAGTTCGGCCTTTCCGCCGCCCAGCTCCTGTCGGTGGTCGAGCGCTTCCGCCAGGCCGGTCTCGACCAGGGCGTGCGCCTGCTGCATTTCCACATGGGCTCGCAGATCGCCAACCTGGCCGACTACCAGCACGGCTTCAAGGAAGCCATCCGCTACTACGGCGAGCTGCGCGCGCTCGGCCTGCCGGTGGATCACATCGACGTTGGCGGCGGCCTCGGCGTCGACTACGACGGCACCCATTCGCGCAACGCCAGCTCGATCAACTACGACATCGATGACTATGCCGGCGTGGTGGTCGGCATGCTCAAGGAGTTCTGCGACGCCCAGGGCCTGCCGCATCCGCACATCTTCTCGGAGAGCGGCCGGGCGCTGACCGCGCACCATGCGGTGCTGATCACCCAGGTCACCGACGTCGAGCGGCACAACGACGACGTGCCGAAGATCGTCGATCTCGACGAGCAGCCGGAGATCGTTCGCTGGCTGGCCGAACTGCTCGGCCCGACCGATGCCGAGATGGTCACCGAGACCTACTGGCGCGCCACCCACTACATCGGCGACGCCGCCGCGCAGTATGCCGACGGCAAGATCAGCCTGGCGCAGAAAGCCCTCGCCGAGCAGTGCTACTTCGCTATCTGCCGGCGCCTGCACAACCAGCTCAAGGCCCGCCAGCGCTCCCACCGGCAGGTCCTCGACGAACTCAACGACAAGCTCGCCGACAAGTACATCTGCAACTTCTCGGTGTTCCAGAGCCTGCCGGATACCTGGGCCATCGGCCAGGTGCTGCCGATCCTGCCGCTGCACCGCCTGGGCGAGGAGCCGGATCGGCGCGCGGTACTGCAGGACCTGACCTGCGACTCCGACGGCAAGATCACCCAGTACGTCGACGAGCAGAGCATCGAGACCAGCCTGCCGGTGCACGAGGTGAAGGAGGGCGAGGACTACCTGATCGGGGTATTCCTGGTCGGCGCCTACCAGGAGATCCTCGGCGACATGCACAACCTGTTCGGCGACACCGACTCGGTGAACGTCTACCAGCGCGCAGACGGCGGCATCTATCACGCCGGCATTGAGACCCACGACACCATCGAGGACATGCTGCGCTACGTGCACCTGTCGCCGGAGGAACTGATGACCCTCTACCGCGACAAGGTCGCCGGGGCCAAGCTCACCGCCCGCGAGCGCAACCAGTACCTGGATGCGCTGCGCCTGGGGCTGACCCGCTCGGCGTACCTGTCCTGACTGGCTAGCCCGTCGGCGACGGGAAGCGAACCAGGCAATGGCCGGCGGGCGCGAGGCGCCCGCCGGCCGTTTCGTTTCCGTTGTCTGGGAGTTCCGCGCAACCCTTCATTTCTACTTCCCTGCCGGCGGTGGACGTCGGCGTGGTTGCCTGCTGTGTCCGGCGGATAACGCTTCGCATCATTCGTCCTACCCGTGGGGGGGAAGGGCCGGACGTTTCCAGCGGCTCCTGGATGCTCCGCGCCTCAGAAGTATTTCAACCAGGCGATATCCCGCCGCCGCGCCTTGAAACCGGCGAACCAGTGCACCGCCGGGTACAGCGCCACGGCCAGCAGGATGCTGCACAGCCATAGCGCCGGCACCGAGGAGAAACCGAAGTAGTCGCCCCGGTTGGCGCCCCAGATCGCCAGCGCCAGCAGGTACAGCAGCTTCAGTAGGTAGAGATGCAGCAGGTAGAAGAACATCGGCGCTCCGCCGAACGCCACCAGGGCCTTGCCGCGACCGCTCCAGTCCAGGCGTTCGAACCAGGCCAGGAGCAGCAGGCCGATTCCCAGGGTGAGGGCGAGGAACAGCAGCGACGGCGGATACTTGGTGACGTTGAAGAAGCCCATCAGGGTGATCGCCGGCGTCTCGCCGAAGGCCCAGGGTTTCTCGCCATAGCCGTTGAGCAGGCGCAGCAGGATGAAGCCGAGCAGCAGCCCGCCACCGCCCGCCAGGAGGTAGCGTCGGCGCGTGGTTGCCGGCGTGGCGCCGCTGAACCAGTTGCCTGCGGCATAGCCCAGGGCGATCACACCGATCCACGGCAGCAGGGGGTAGGAGGTGCGCAGGCGCAGGGCGTCGCCCGCTTCGATCCAGCCGCGGTCGTGGAGCACCGCCCACGGCAGGTGCCAGGCCGAGCCGGGAGCGAAATGCAGCGGATCGAGCAGGTTGTGGCCGGCCACCAGCAGCACGCCGAGCGCCGCGAGCAGAGGGCGCGGCAACCAGAGCAGGGCGGCCAGGGCGAGCATGCTCAGGCCGATCGCCCAGATCACCTGGAGGTAGATCACCGTCGGCGGCAACTGGAAGGTCCAGGCGAAGTTCACCAGGGTCAGTTCCAGCGCCACCAGGAACAACCCGCGCTTGAACAGGAACGCCGAGACCGCCCGGCGTCCCTGGTGCTTCTCGCCGTAGAGGAATGCCGACAGGCCGGTGAGGAAGACGAACACCGGCGCGCACAGGTGCGCCAGGGTGCGGCTGAGGAACAGCGCCGGCTCGGTGCTGGCGACGTCCATCGGGTCGCCGACCTGGCGGTGCAGGAAAAAGGTCTCGCGGACATGGTCGAGCAGCATGAACAGCATCTCCAGGCCGCGCAGGGCGTCGATGCTGTGCAGGCGGGAGGAATTGGAGACGGAGTTGGGCATGGCTGGGCTGGTCGTCGGAAAAGAGGGATGAGTATCACAGCCTGGCGGCGAGAAGCGAGATAGAGCCGGGCATTGTATTGCGAGGCCGGAATCGAACTGGTAGCGTTATAGTATATCATTTCTTTTCTGGTGCGATTTCCCATGAGAGTCAGTGTGTCGCTTGTCCTCGGTGTCGGCCTCGGTTGCAGCAGTCCGGCGCTCTGGGCGGAAACGGAAAGTCCCGCGGAGCTGGAGGTCCTCACTGTCACCGCCGAAGCGGAGCGCGCGGAGGGCCCGGTGCAGGGCTACCGGGCCAATCGGACGGCCAGCGCGACGCGCACCGACACCCGTATCGAGGACATCCCGCAAGCCATCAGCGTGGTGCCGCGCCAGGTGCTCGACGACCTTGACAGCGCTCGTATCGAACGGGCGCTGGACTTCGCCGGCGGGGTCTCGCGGCAGAACAACTTCGGCGGCCTGACGATGTTCGAGTACAACGTCCGTGGCTTCACCACTTCGGAGTTCTACCGCGACGGCTTCAGCGCCAACCGCGGCTATATGAACGCCCCGGACAGCGCCACCATCGAGCGCGTGGAAATCCTCAAGGGACCGGCCTCCAGCCTGTACGGGCGCGGCGATCCCGGCGGCACGGTGAACCTGGTGACCAAGAAGCCCCAGGCCGAGCGCTTCGCCCGCCTGCATGCCAGCGCCGGCAGTTGGGACCGCTACCGCTCGACCCTGGACCTGAACACGCCGCTGGACGAAGAGGGCGACCTGCTCTACCGGATGAACCTGGCGGTGGAGGACAGCAAGGGCTTCCGCGACTACGCCGACGGCCAGCGCCTGCTGGTGGCGCCATCGTTCAGCTGGCAACTGGACCCGGACACCTCGTTGCTGGTGGAAGCCGAGGTGGTGCGCAACCGCCAGGTCTTCGACCGCGGCACCGTGGCGCCGCACAACCACCTGGGCAGCCTGCCGCGCTCGCGGTTCTTCGGCGAACCGGACGACGGCAAGATCGACAACAACAACGAAACCCTCCAGGCCACCCTGCGCCATCACTTCAACGAGCAGTGGAGCCTGCGCCTGGCCAGCCACTACAAGCATGGCCACCTGGACGGCTACGCCTCGGAGAACTCCAGCCTCGCCGCCGACGGCTACAGCCTGCGCCGGGAGTACCGCTACCGCGACTTCGAGTGGCACGACAGCATCACCCAGCTCGACCTGCTCGGCGACCTCCATACCGGCTCGATCCGCCACCAGTTGCTGATGGGCCTCGAGTACGAGCGCTACCACAACGACGAACTGATCCTGCGTAGCATCCCGTCGCGCAACCCCTATGCCATCGACATCCGCCGGCCGGTCTACGGCCAGCCGAAACCACCCTTCGGACGCGACGACCGCAACCACGAGGAAGTCGACGCGATGGCCCTCAACCTGCAGGACCAGATCGAGTTCAGCGAGAAATGGCGCGGCCTGCTCGGCGTGCGCTTCGACCGCTACCGCCAGGACATGAACGCCACGCGCCTGAACAATGGCCGCTTCCGCGACACCAGCTCGCAGCAGACCCAGCGTGCCGCCACCCCGCGCATCGGCGTGCTGTACCAGGCGACCCCGGAGGTCGGCCTGTTCGCCAACGCCTCGAAATCCTTCAAGCCCAATGGCGGTACCGACATGGCCGGCAAGGCCTTCGACCCGGAGGAGGGGCGCGGCTACGAGGCGGGGGTGAAGCTCGACCTGCTCGATGGCCGGCTGGGCATGACCCTCGCCGCGTTCCACCTGAAAAAGAAGAACGTGCTCACCGCCGACCCGAGCAATCCCGGTTACCAGCAGACCGCCGGCGAGGCGCGCAGCCAGGGCTTCGACCTGCAGTTCAGCGGCCAGCTCACCGAGCAGTTGCGGCTGATCGGCGCCTACGCCTATATCGACGCCGAAGTGACCAAGGATGAGAACATCGCTCGCGGCAGCCGCCTGCTCAACGTGCCGAAGCACAGCGGCAGCCTGATGGGCGTCTACGAGTTCCGCGAAGGCTGGCTGCACGGCGCCGATGCCGGCGCGGCGGTCAACTATGTCGGCGAGCGCGCCGGCGACAGCAGCGACAGCGGCTTCGAACTGCCGGCCTACACCACCGTCGACCTGCTCGCGCGCTATCCGCTGGCGAGCAATGCCACCCTCGGGGTGAACGTCAACAACCTCTTCGATCGTCGCTACTACGAGCGTTCCTATAACAACGTCTGGGTCGCCCCCGGCGAGCCGCGCAACCTGACCATGAGCCTGACCCTGAACTACTGAGCCCTCTACCGCCGCCAGGAAGCCATGCCATGCAAGGACGCACACCGCTGCTGGAAACCCTCCGCGAACTGGAATGCGAGATTCGCCTGCTCACCGTCTATGCCCGCGAGTGTTGCGGCTGCTACGAGATCCTCAGGCGCAAGCTCGACCGTCTGAGCGGACTGATCGGGGAGGATTGCAGCCGGGCGCAGTGGCAGGCCGATTCGGACGATCCTGCGTTGCAGGCGCTCGGCCTGCGCCTGCGCGACGCGGCGGTGCAGGCCCTCTGCGAACTGGAGAAGCACCTTTGCCAGGGCGTGCTGCATGAACCCGGCGAGATGGGCCGCTACCTGGGTAGCCTGCTGGAATCCATCCGCGGCGAACTCGACAGCGCCGGGATAGATGCCGATGCACGGGTCCTGTTCGTCGGCTCCGGTGCCCTGCCGACCTCGGCCCTGGTGCTGGCGCGGGAGGTCGGCGCACATTTGTGCTGCCTGGACATCGACGAGGAGGCCCTGGGCTGTGCCCGCGAGATCGCCCGCTGCCAGGGGCTGGAGGCGCGCATGCAGTTTTCCTCGCTGCCGCCGGCGGAACTGGCGTTTTCCCGCGATGCCACGCATTTCCTGATCGCTTCGCTGGTGCAGCAGAAAAGCGCGGTGCTGGCGCAGATCCGCCAGGTCATGCGCGCCGACGCCAAGGTCCTGCTGCGTCACGGCAGCGGCATCAAGGGACTGTTCAACTACCCGGTGGAACCGGCCGAACTGGAGGGCTGGCGGGTTTGCTCGGAGCGGGTCAGCCAGCCGCTGTACGACACCCTGATCCTGGAGAAGGCCGGTCGATGAATGCCGCTGATGAGAGCCTGGGCAACGTCCTGCTGGTCGGTCTGGGCGCGGTGGCGATCCAGGTCGCGCTGGACCTGCGCCGCCACGGTGCCGGTCGCCTCGGCGCGCTGAACCATCCCGGCCGGCGCAGCCAGCGGATCGCCGAGGCCCTGGCGCGCGGCGCCTGCCTGCAGCTGGAAGGGCAGGGGCAGCATCGCTGGCTGTCCGGCAACGCCGCGCTGGACGTCTTCCACCAGGACCCCGCTGAGCTTCGCGACGATTGGCAGACCCTGGTGCTCTGCGTGCCGGCCGACAGCTACCTGGACGTGGTCCGCGGGTTGCCCTGGGAGCAACTCGGCGGGGTGCGCACGCTGCTGCTGGTGTCCGCCTTCATCGGCGCCAACCTGCTGGTGCGCAGCGCCCTGCCGGCGGGGTGCCAGGCGACCGTGCTGAGCCTGTCCAGCTACTACGCGGCGACCAAGGTGATCGACGAGACACAACCGCTGCGGGCCCTGACCAAGGCGGTCAAGCGCAGGGTCTACCTGGGTTCCAGCCGGCCGGACTGCCCGGCGCGGGAGACCTGGCGGCGAGTCCTGGCCGGCAGCGGGGTGGAGGTGGTACCCCTGGCGACGCCGGAAGCGGCGGAGGGCCGCAACGTCACCACCTACGTGCACAGTCCGTTCTTTCTCGGCGAGTTCGCCCTCGCCCGGATACTTTCCGAGCAGGGGCCGCCCGGTTTCATGTACAAGCTCTACCCGGAGGGACCTATCACCCCCGGGGCCATTGGCGCCATGCGGCGGCTGTGGTGCGAGCTGAGCGAACTGTTGCGGCGGATGGGCGCCGAGCCGTTGAACCTGCTGCGGTTCCTCAACGACGACAACTACCCGGTGCACGAGACGATGCTGCCGCGCGCGGCCATCGACGGCTTCGCCGAGGCCGGCGCCGAGCGCCAGGAATACCTGCTGTTCGTGCGCTACGCGGCGTTGCTGGTCGATCCGTTCTCTCCGGCCGACGAGCAGGGTCGCCACTTCGACTTTTCCGCCGTGCCGTTCCGCCGCGTCAGTCGCGACGAAGACGGACTCTGGCGGCTCCCGCGGGTGCCGCTGGAGGACTATCGCAAGCTGGCGCTGATCGTCGCGCTGGCCGCCCACTTCGACCTGGCCATGCCGCAGGCGCGCAGCCTGTTGGCGAGCTACGAGAACGCCGTGTCCCGATTCATCGATTGCCAAGGAGCGAGCCAGTGCCATCCAAGCCTGTATCCGATCGACAGCCGTCCGGAGGCGGACGCCATCTATCGCCAATGGTGCTCGACCTGCTGAAGAGCGGGGTGCTGCTGGCGGTGCTGGCGTCCTTCACCTTCAGCGTGATGAACGCCCTGGTCAAGGAAGCCAGCGCCACCCTGCCGGCTGCCGAGATCGTGTTCTTCCGCAGCGCCATCGGTACCCTGCTGATCTATCTGCTGATGCGCCAGGCCGGTGTCGCCCTGTCGCGCCAGGGCGTGCCGATGCTGCTGGTGCGCGGGGTGATGGGGGCGCTGTACCTGGTCTGCTATTTCTACGCCATCGCCCATATCCCGCTGGCGGACGCGAGCATCCTGGCGCACATGTCGCCGTTCTTCGTCATCCTCTTCTCCGCGCTGTTCCTCGGCGAGCGGATTCCCCGGGTGGTCTATTGGCTGTTGCTGGTGGTGGTGCTCGGCGCGCTGATGATCGTCAAGCCGTTCAGCTATTCCAGCTACTCGGTATACGCCGTGGTCGGCTTGCTCAGTGCGGTGTTCGCCGCCGGTGCCTCGGTGGCGATCCGCCAACTGAGCGCGCGGCACCATACCTACGAGATCGTCTTCTACTTCCTGGCGGTGGCCACCCTGGTGGCCATCCCGCTGATGTGGAACGACTTCGTGGTGCCGGCGACGCTGCGCGAGTGGGGGCTGCTGCTGGCCATCGGGGTCGTATCGCTACTCGGCCAGGTGTTCCTAACCCGCGCCTTCAGTCACGAGAGCGCGACCATCGTTGCGGTGACCCGCTATATCGGCATCGTCTTCAACGCCGGCTGGGGCTGGCTGTTCTGGAGCGAGGTGCCGGACGCGCTGACCATCGCCGGCGGCGTGCTGATCGTGGTGGCGTGCATCGCGCTGTCGCGGACGAAGAAGGGCTGAGCCTCCGGCGCGACCAGCTCCCGCTGCTTCGCGCCGGACCGCGCCTAGAGTACGTAGCGCCAGATCGCCACGAAGTGGAGGAGGCTGCCGGCGATCACGAACAGGTGCCAGATGCCATGCCAGTGGCGGAAGCGGTGGTCATAGGCATAGAAGACGATCCCTACGGTATAGAGCACGCCGCCGGCCGCCAGCCAGGTGAAGCCGGCGCTGCCGAGGGCGGCGAGCAGCGGTTTCACCGCGATCAGCACGATCCAGCCCATCACCGCGTAGATCACCACCGACAGCACTCGCGCCTCGGAGCGTGGCTTGATCTCCTGGAGCATGCCGAGTACCGCCAGGCCCCAGACGATGCCGAACAGCGTCCAGCCCCAGGGACCGCGCAGCGTGACCAGGCAGAAAGGCGTGTAGCTGCCGGCGATCAGCAGGTAGATGGACAGGTGGTCGAGCTTGCGCATCACCACCTTCGCTCGCCCGCGCACGCTGTGGTAGGCGGTCGAGATGCTGTAGAGCAGCGTCAGGGTGACGCCGTAGACGCCGACCCCGACGATCTTCCACGGACTGCCGTTGAGGCTCGCCTGGACCGTCAGCCAGACGGCGCCGGTACAGGCGGCGACCGCACCGATCAGGTGGGTCCAGGCATTGAGTCTTTCACCGTGATACATGACGCATGATCCTCCCGCGATAGACAACGCCATGGTAGGGCATGTCGGGGTGGTGTGGGTCCTGACCTTTTATTGGCGTTTTCCGTGACGGTTGCATGAAGGTTTTCCTCATCCCTCCCTGCTCGTTGGAACGGATAAAGGCTTGACGGTTTTAATTATGGTCATAATATTAAGTGTGTAATATAAACAGCCGCTGTCAGCGGTCAGGCTTTTTTCCAGCGAGAACCCACATGAACGAACAGATTGGCAATGGCGTCGCCCTGGTCACCGGCGCCTCTTCCGGAATCGGCGCGACCTACGCCGAGCACTTGGCCCGCCGTGGCCACGACCTGTTGCTGGTGGCGCGCGACCGGCAACGCCTGGAAGCCCTGGCGGATCGACTTCGCCAAGCCCACGGGGTCAGGGTGGAGATCCTGCGCGCCGACCTGTCCGAGCGCGACGATAGGTTGCGGGTCGAGCGACGGTTGCGCGACGACGCCTCGATCGCGTTGCTGGTGAACAACGCCGGCGTGGCGATGAACGGTCCGCTGGCCGATGCCGACATGGACCGGGCGGAGCGGATGATCGCCCTCAACGTGGTGGCCCTGACCCGCCTGGCTGCCGGCGCGGCGGAGGGGTTCCGCCGGCGTGGCGGCGGCGCCATCGTCAACCTTGGTTCGGTGGTGGCGCTGGCGCCGGAGTTGTTCAATGCCGTCTATAGCGCGACCAAGGCCTACGTGCTGAGCCTGAGCCAGTCGCTGCAGCACGAGCTGGCCGGCAGCGGCGTTTACGTCCAGGCGGTGCTGCCCGGCGTCACCCGTACCGAGATCTGGGAGCGCAGCGGCACCGGAATCGCCGGGATTCCCGCGGAGATGGTGATGGAGGTCGAGGACTTGGTGGAGGCGGCGCTGGTCGGTTTCGATCGGCGTGAAGCGGTGACCATCCCGTCGTTGCCGGATGCGGCCGATTGGCAGGCGCTGATGACGGCGCGGGCCAGGCTCGCGCCCAATCTGTCGCGGCAGCGGCCGGCCGAGCGCTACCTCGGCTGAGGCCCTAGCGCTCCATCTGCTCCAGCAGCTTCTTGCGCGTCGCTTCCAGTATCCGTTGCGACAGCGCCTCATCCTGCACGCTGCGCGACAGTTGCAGCGCGCCGACCAGCGAAGCGAGCAGCAGCACGGCGCGCTCGCCTGCGTCCTCGCCCTCCAGGGCCGCTTCGATCATCGCCAGGCGCTTGCGCACGATGCTGTCGGTGGTCGGGCTCGGCGTGCCGCGCTGGCCGAGTTCCGCCGACAGGGTCGGCAACGGGCAGCCGGCGCCGGGGTTATCGCGGTGACGCGGCGACAGGTACTGCTCTATCAGCAGCGCCAGCGGTCGTTCCGCCTCCGCCAGGGGCGCGGTGATTTCGTCGAGTTGCGCCGCGGCATGCCGCAACGCGGTTTCCACCAGGTCGTCCTTGGACTTGAAGTGCGCGTAGAAGCCGCCATGGGTCAGGCCCAGGGCCTTCATCAG
Source organism: Pseudomonas sp. 22490 (assembly GCF_052044465.1). NCBI lineage: Bacteria > Pseudomonadati > Pseudomonadota > Gammaproteobacteria > Pseudomonadales > Pseudomonadaceae > Pseudomonas > Pseudomonas sp. 22490. The sequence goes on from NZ_JBQENS010000001.1 coordinate 304,809, forward strand.
CGGTTGCAGCCCGGTGGCGCCGACGCCGTCCTGGCGGAACAGCCGGGCAGCCTCCTCGACGATACGCCGGCGGGTCTTCTGCTTGTGGTCTTCGGGATAACGCATGGCTTCGATACCTTGGAATGCAGGTCGTCATCTTAACGCCTGGCGGCCTTCCCTGGCGAAGCCGCGTTCATCCGGCCATGTGCAGGACCAGGCAGGTGGTCGAGCCGACGGCGTAGAGACGGTCGTCGACATCGTACAACCGGCCCTCGGCGACCGCCGTCGAGCGGCCGAGGTGCACCACCCGGCCTTCGGCGCGCACCGGGCCGACCTTGTCGGTCAGCGCGCGCAGGTAGCTGATCCGCAGGTCGGTGGTGGTATAGCCCTGGCCGGCCTGGAGCCGGGTATGGATCGCGCAGCCCATGCAGGAGTCCAGCAGCGACGCGGCGTAGCCGCCGTGCACGCTACCCAGCGGATTGTAGTGGCGGCGGTCCGGGGTGCCCTGGAACAGGAAGCGCCCTTCGGACCACTCGATGGGAACGAAGTCGACCAGTTCGCCGTAGGGCGGACAGGGCAGTTGGCCGCTGCCGATGCGGTCGAAGAACTCCTGCGGGGAGAGCGCGGCGACTTGCGCCAGCTCCAGGGTTCCGCTGGCGCCGAGGCGGGCGCGGGCGGCCCGTTCGGTGGCGATCCAGGCGTTCAGGCGATCTTCGCGGCCGGGCTGTTCCATGGTAGTGCTCCTGTCGTGGTGGGAAAGGGTTGCAGGAAAATTACGGTCATCATATAAGCTTTGCATGACGAGCGAAATACAATCGCTTTCGGTCCCTCTACGCGGCGTTTCCTCTATTTGCGCCGGCGTCGCCTACGCTGAGGGGGCCGTGGCGGGACAACCGAGGAGCAGGATGATGGAAAGCTATGACGTGATCGTGATCGGCGCCGGTCCGGGGGGCTACAACGCTGCCATTCGCGCCGGCCAGCTGGGCCTGAAGGTGGCCTGCGTGGAGGGTCGCGAAACCCTTGGCGGGACTTGCCTGAACGTCGGCTGCATGCCGTCCAAGGCCCTGTTGCACGCCTCGGAGCTATACGCCGCGGCGAGCGGCGGCGAGTTCGCCCGGCTCGGCATCCGGGTCAGCCCGGAACTGGACCTGGCGCAGATGATGAAGCAGAAGGACGAGAGCGTCGCCGCCCTGACCCGTGGCGTCGAATTCCTCTTCCGCAAGCACAAGGTGCAGTGGATCAAGGGCTGGGCGCGCTTGCAAGGCGAGGGCCGGGTCGGCGTGGCCCTTGCCGACGGCGGCCACGCGCAACTGGAGGCGCGCGACATCGTTATCGCCACCGGTTCGGAACCGGCGCCGCTGCCCGGCGTGCCTGTGGACAACCAGCGCATCCTCGACTCCACCGGCGCCCTGGAGTTGGTCGAAGTGCCTCGCCACCTGGTGGTGATCGGCGCCGGCGTGATCGGCCTGGAGCTTGGTTCGGTCTGGCGCCGGCTGGGCGCACAGGTCACGGTGCTGGAGTACCTCGAGCGGATCTGCCCGGGGCTGGATGGGGAAACCGCAAGGACCCTGCAGCGCGCCCTGACCCGCCAGGGCATGCGGTTTCGCCTCGGCACCCGCGTGGTCGCCGCGCGCAGTGGCGAGCAGGGCGTCGAACTCGACCTGCAACCGGCCGCCGGCGGCGCTACGGAATCGCTGCAGGCGGACTACGTGCTGGTGGCCATCGGCCGGCGCCCCTATACCGAAGGACTGGGGCTGGAGACGGTCGGCCTGGCCAGCGATCGTCGCGGCATGCTGGAGAACCAGGGACAGCGCAGCGCGGCGCCGGGCGTCTGGGTGATCGGCGACGTGACCTCGGGACCGATGCTGGCGCACAAGGCCGAGGAAGAGGCGATCGTCTGCATCGAGCGGATCGCCGGGCATGCGGCGGAGATGAACGCCGAGGTGATTCCGTCGGTCATCTACACCCAGCCGGAAGTGGCCAGCGTCGGCCTCGGCGAGGAGCAGCTGCAGGCGGCGAGGCGCGAGTACAAGGTCGGACGCTTCCCGTTCAGCGCCAACAGCCGGGCGAAGATCAACCACGAGAGCGAAGGCTTCATCAAGATCCTCTCCGATGCCCGCAGCGACCAGGTGCTCGGCGTGCACATGATCGGGCCGGGCGTCAGCGAGATGATCGGCGAAGCCTGCGTGGCCATGGAGTTCAGCGCCTCGGCGGAGGACCTCGCGCTGACCTGCCATCCGCATCCGACCCGCTCCGAGGCGCTGCGCCAGGCGGCGATGGACGTGCATGGCCGGGCCATGCAGAACTGAGGGCTCAGCCGCGCATGCCGAAGCCGCGCGCCATCAGCGTAGCCAGCAACGGAATGACCAGCAGCAGGAGCAGTTGCAGGCGCACCGCCATGACCACCCGCCGGCCCCGGGCCGGCGTCACCGCCGGCACTTCGCCGGCCTTGAGGGCGCCGCGCCAGCCAAGGAAGGTAACGGTCGGCAACAGCGAGACCAGGGCAGCGAGGACGAATAGCCCGACCTTGGCGTGGAACAGACCATTGTGCAGGTAATAGTCGACGCCCTTGCCGTACCACAGCACCCGCGCCAACCCGCTGGCCAGTACCGCCAGGGCGCAGAGGCCGTAGCCGCGGTCGATCGCCGCCAGGCTGCGGGCGCGCTCCAGGTCCAGCGGCAGGCGCAGCAGGCGGTGCTGCAACACCAGCAGGGCGAACAGCAGGAAGATCGACAGGTAGTGCAGGTAGGCGACGATTGCCTGGGCCATGGCGGCGCTCCTCGGGGTGGGATGGGCACAGTCAAGCAGACCCCGGGCCAATGTGCCTGACGGCGCTTCCGGTATTCCCCGAGAATGCGTCTAGAATCGAGCTGGCCATTTTCCGGAGCCCGCCATGACCCCGCTGACGCCCGAGCAGACCCATGCCTACCTGCACCATATCGGCATCGACGATCCCGGTCCGCCGAGTCTGGCGAATCTCGACCGACTGATCGACGCGCATCTGCGCCGGGTCGCCTTCGAGAACCTCGACGTGCTGCTCGACCGTCCCATCGAGATCGACGCCGACAAGGTTTTCGCCAAGGTCGTCGAGGGCAGCCGCGGCGGTTATTGCTTCGAACTCAACTCGCTGTTCGCCCGCCTGCTGCTGGCCCTCGGCTACGAGCTGGAACTGCTGGTGGCACGGGTACGCTGGGGACTCCCGGACGACGCGCCGCTGACCCAGCAATCGCATCTGATGCTGCGTCTGTACCTGGCGGAGGGCGAGTTCCTGGTGGATGTCGGCTTCGGCTCGGCCAATCCGCCGCGAGCACTGCCTTTGCCGGGCGACGAGGCGGACGCCGGACAGGTGCATTGCGTGCGCCTGGTCGACCCGCACGCCGGTCTCTACGAAAGCGCCGTGCGCGGTCGCAGCGGCTGGCTGCCGCTGTACCGCTTCGACCTGCGCCCGCAGTTGTGGATCGATTACATCCCGCGCAACTGGTACACCTCGACCCACCCGCACAGCGTATTCCGCCAGGGCCTGAAGGCCGCCATAACCGAGGGCGACCTGCGCCTGACCCTGGCCGACGGGCTGTTCGGCCAGCGCGCCGGCAACGGCGAGACGCTGCAGCGCCAACTGCGCGACGTCGAGGAACTGCTGGACATCCTGCAGACCCGTTTTCGCCTGCGCCTCGACCCGGCCTCCGAAGTGCCGGCGCTGGCGCGACGGCTGGCGGGACTGATCTCCGCCTGAGCGCTTTTGGCCGGTGTCTTTTCGCCGGACTCCTGCGGGAATTTTCCGATGTTCCATAGAAGCCTGAACGAAACGGCTTTTTCGGTTGACCTCGTCTGGCAAGAGGTCTATAAAACCCCCGCCCGCAGAGCCGGGCACTTTCTTTCCCCCTACGAAGAGAGCCATGGACAGTATGCCCAGTAGTCGTCGCCCGGCCCAGCAGATGCCGGCTGGTGCGATGACCCAAACCAACGCACGACGGAACCCGCAACGGGTCGGTCGGTTGAGCGGCATCCTGGGCTGACCCACTGCTTCTCACCCGTGTCCGGCACGCCGGGTACAGGTGAGTCATGAACTTCGAGAATTCGGTATCCCCCGGCGTATCCGCCTTCGTGGCGAAGATGCGCGTGCGCGCCGCGCAGTCCCCCGGCGCGATCCTTCCCGGCCACGGCCATCCTGCGAGCCTCGCCTGGCGTGTCGACCCGGCCGGCGGTCGCCTGGAGTATCGCCGCCTGGAGACGCAGGTCGAAGAGAACCCTGAGAGCGGTCGCCGCCCGATGCGCGGCTGACCCTTTCTCCTGCCTAACCCTTCGCACAAGGAGCCTGCCATGGACGAACCACCAAGTCGGCCTGCTGCGTGCCGCCTGAGCGGCCGCGCGCAGTGGGCCTCACCCGGACAAGCCGAACATTCTTCCCACCGATCGCGAACATCGCGACCCGGCACGCCTTTGCCTGTCACCTGACCGGCAACCGACTCGTGTCGCCGTCGCGCAGCTCGCGACAGGAGACCGAGTCATGAGCGTAGCGACCCAACGCAATACCCAGCTCGATACCGAGCGCCGCAACGACCGACTGTCCATGCGCGCCGCCCGCGAAGCGCAGAACAGCCTGGAAACCACCCTCACCAATGTCCGCGGTCGCCAGGACGGCCTCGACCAGGCCGAGGCCGCCGCCCGGCTGCACGCCGACGGCCCCAACGAAGTGGCCCACGACCGTCCGCCACACGTCCTGGTGCAACTGCTGCAGGCGTTCAACAACCCCTTCATCTACGTGCTGATGACGCTCTCTGCGATCAGCTTCTTCACCGACTTCTGGCTGCCCCTGCAGGACGGTGAGGAAACCGATCTCACCGGCGTCATCATCGTCCTCTGCATGGTCCTGGTCAGCGGCCTGATGCGCTTCTGGCAGGAATACCGTTCGGGCAAGGCCGCCGAGGCGCTCAAGGCCATGGTGCGGAACACCGCCACCGTGCTGCGCCGCGACGAGCGCGGGATGCGCGGCGAGCTGCGGGAAATCCCCATGGGCGAACTGGTGGTCGGCGACATCGTGCGCCTGTCCGCCGGCGACATGATCCCCGCCGACATCCGCCTGATCGAATCGCGCGACCTGTTCATCAGCCAGGCCGTACTCACCGGCGAGGCGCTGCCGGTGGAGAAATACGACACCCTCGGCGCGGTCCGCGAGAAGTCCGCCAAGCGGATCGCCGCCGACCAGCAGGACCTGCTCGAACTGCCGAACATCTGCTTCATGGGCACCAACGTGGTCAGCGGCACGGCCACCGCGGTGGTGGTCGCCACCGGTGCGCGCACCTATTTCGGTTCGCTGGCCCGTTCCATCGTCGGTTCGCGGGCGCAGACCGCCTTCGACCGTGGGGTGAACAGCGTCAGTTGGCTGCTGATCCGCTTCATGCTGGTGATGGTGCCGATCGTGCTGCTGATCAACGGTTTCACCAAGGGCGACTGGACCGAGGCGTTCATGTTCGCTCTCGCCGTGGCGGTCGGCCTGACCCCGAAAATGCTGCCGATGATCGTCAGCGCCAACCTGGCCAAGGGCGCGGTGGCGATGTCGCGGCGCAAGGTGGTGGTCAAGCGCCTCAACGCGATCCAGAACTTCGGCGCCATGGACGTGCTCTGCACCGACAAGACCGGTACCCTGACCCAGGACCGGATCATCCTCGAGCATCACGTCGACGTTGCCGGCCGGCGCTGCGACCGGGTCCTGCAAATGGCCTGGCTGAACAGCTTCCACCAGTCCGGGATGAAGAACCTGATGGACCGCGCGGTGGTCGCCTTCGTCGAACAGAACCCGCGCATCACGCCGTCGGATGCCTGGCGCAAGGTCGACGAACTGCCCTTCGATTTCGTCCGTCGGCGTCTCTCGGTGATCCTCGAGGGCAAGGACGGCGAACACCTGCTGGTGTGCAAGGGCGCGGTCGAGGAAATGCTCGAGATCGCCACCCGCGTGCACCAGGACGGTGTCGACCTGCCGCTCGACGAGGAACGCCGCCGGGCCCTGCTGGCGCTGGCCGAGCAATACAACCGCGACGGCTTCCGCGTGCTCCTGCTCGGCACCCGCAGCCTCTCGCGCACGGAGTCCCAGGCCCAGTACGGCGCCAGCGACGAGCGCGACCTGGTGATCGCCGGCCTGCTGACCTTCCTCGATCCGCCGAAGGAAACCGCCGGCCCGGCCATCGCCGCGTTGCGCGAGAACGGCGTGGCGGTGAAGGTGCTCACCGGCGACAACCCGGTGGTCAGCGCGAAGATCTGCCGCGAGGTCGGCCTGGACGTCGGCGAGCCGCTGCTCGGTCGCGACATCGACCTGATGGACGATGCCACCCTGCAACGCCTGGCCGAGGAGCGCACGGTGTTCGCCAAGCTGACGCCGCTGCAGAAGTCGCGGGTGCTCAAGGCCCTGCAGGGCAACGGACACACCGTCGGCTTCCTCGGCGACGGCATCAACGACGCCCCCGCGCTGCGAGATGCCGATGTCGGCATCTCGGTGGACAGCGGCACCGACATCGCCAAGGAATCGGCCGACATCATCCTCCTGGAAAAAAGCCTGATGGTCCTGGAGGAGGGCGTTATCAAGGGCCGCGAGACCTTCGGCAACATCATGAAGTACCTGAACATGACTGCCAGCTCCAACTTCGGCAACGTGTTCTCGGTACTGGTGGCCAGCGCCTTCATCCCCTTCCTGCCGATGCTGGCGATCCACCTGCTGCTGCAGAATCTGATGTACGACATCTCCCAGCTGTCGCTGCCGTGGGACAAGATGGACAAGGAGTTCCTCGCCAAGCCGCGCAAGTGGGACTCGAAGAACATCGGCCGCTTCATGGTCTGGATCGGCCCGACCTCGTCGATCTTCGACATCACCACCTACGCGCTGATGTGGTTCGTGTTCGCCGCCAACAGCCCGGAAATGCAGTCGCTGTTCCAGTCCGGCTGGTTCATCGAGGGCCTGCTCTCGCAGACCCTGGTGGTGCACATGCTGCGTACCCAGAAGATTCCCTTCATCCAGAGCACCGCGGCGCTGCCGGTGATGCTGATGACCGGGCTGGTGATGGCGCTGGGCATCTACGTGCCGTTCTCGCCGCTGGGGGCGATGGTCGGCCTGCAGCCGCTGCCGTGGGAGTACTTCCCCTGGCTGGTGGGCACGCTGCTCTGCTACTGCGTCACCGCGCAGACCATGAAGACCCTCTACATCCGCCGCTTCGGCCAGTGGTTCTGAGCGATCGGCCGGGCTTCGTCCCGGCCTTTCCCGGCGCGTCGGCAAGCCTCGCCGCGCCGCGCAACGCACACCGGACCCACGCATGGAGAGACGCATCATGACCCTGCACGACCGGCGCCCGCGGGCGCCCCTTTTCCAACCGCTGCCGGCCGCGCTGCGACGCGCCCTGTCCTGGCGCCTGGGCTTCGTCGCCGCCGCGCTAGCCTGCGTCCTGCTGCTGGCGCTGCTGTCCGAGGCTCGCGCCGCGGGCGGCGCCTACCGGGTCGACGACGGCGAGATCGATCCCGTCGGCGAATGCAACCTGGACGCCTGGCACCAGCGCGAACGCCACCACGGCAACCGCTACCAGTCGGTGCTGTCGCCAGCCTGCACCTTCTCCGCCCTACCATCGGTGCAGCTCGGCGCGGCGCTGGTGCGCGAGGGCGACGCAGGCGATCGGCACAGCCGCCTCAGCCCCGAGCTGAAGACACCGCTGCTGGCCCGCGACGACCTCGGCCTGGCGTTGGCCTTCGCGCTCTCGGCGGATCTCTACCTGGACCGCCGGCACGCCTTCGAAGGCGCCGGCTTCAACCTGCCGCTGAGCTACCAGCCGTCCGAGGCCCTGCGCCTGAACGCCGGGGTCGGCCTGGGGCATGCCTACGCCGAGGGCGAGCGCCGGCATCGCTGGAACTGGGGCGTGGGCATGGAATACCGGGTCGGCCAGCCGTTGACCCTGATCGCCGAACGCTTCGGCGAGTCGGCCGGCGACAGCGGCTGGCAGGCCGGACCGCGGCTGCACCTGGGCGAACGGCTGGACCTCGATCTGCTGGTCGGCGGCCACCTGCGCGGCGAGCGCGAGCGATGGCTGGTCTCGGGAGCGACCTTGCGTTTCTGAGCCCAAGGGCGTGCCGCGCTGCGGCGCGCTCCTCCACCGAGGAAGCAGCCATGAACGTCGTACGCAAATGCCTGGGCGCGTCTCGCCGCGCGCTCTGTGGCCTGGCAGCACGGCTGCTGGCGAAGGCCGCGCACCTGCTGATGGTGGTCAGCGTGCGCGCATACGCCAGCGGCCGCCTGAGCCAGGTCGAAGTGAAATACCTGCTGGACTGCTCGAGCGCGCTCAACCGTGCATCGCTCAGGCTGGCCATGGGTCAATGAGCCCGTTCCCTTCACGATCCATTCCGAACCGGGAGTTCCGCCATGCTGGGAACCATCCTCCTGATCAACCTGGCCGGTGCCGTGGCCCTCCTGTTGTGGGGCACGCACATGGTCTCCAGCGGCGTGCTGCGCGGTTTCGGCACTGTGCTGCGCAACTGGCTCGGCCGCCACCTGGGCAACCGCTGGCTGGCCCTGCTCGCCGGGCTCGGCATCACCGGCCTGCTGCAGAGCAGCACCGCCACCAGCCTGATGGCAGCGTCCTTCACTGCCAGTGGCACCCTGGGCCTGGCGCCGGCGCTGGCAGTGATGCTCGGCGCCAACGTCGGCACCACCCTGGTGGTGCAACTGCTCAGTTTCGACACCTCGTTGCTGGCGCCGCTGGCCCTGCTGTCCGGCCTGCTGCTGTTCCGCCTGGGCGACGGTCCACGCCTGGAGAGCCTTGGCCAGTGCCTGATCGGACTCGGCCTGATGCTTCTGGCGCTGGCGTTGCTCGGCCATTCCCTGCAGCAGATCGAGGCCTCGCCAACCTTTGTCGCGGTGATCCACGGCCTCGAAGGCGATCCGCTGATCGCCCTGCTGCTCGCCGCGCTGCTGACCTGGGCCTGCCATTCCAGTGTCGCGGTGGTACTGCTGGTGGCGTCCCTGGCCCAGGCCGGACTGGTCTCGCTGCCCATCGCTCTGGCCCTGGTGCTCGGTGCCAACCTCGGCGGCGCCTTGCCGGCGTTGGGGGTGGCCGGTAGCCGGGTGGCGCGGCGCCTGCCGTTGGGCAACCTGCTGGTGCGCCTGCTCGGTTGCCTGCTGGTGCTGCCCTGGCTGACGGCGCTGGCGCAGCCGGCCAACGCACTCGGCGGTGCGGCGGCGGTCTGGTTCCACAGTGCTTTCAACCTGGCCCTGGCACTGCTGGCGATCGGCTTCACCGGACCCCTTGCGGCGCTGCTCGCGCGCCTGTTGCCGGAAGAGGCACAGTCCGACGACCCGGGCATGCCGCGCTACCTCGACGAAGCCGGGCTGGAGGTGGCCAACATCGGCCTGGCCAACGCTACTCGCGAAGTCCTGCGGCTGGCCGACATGGCCAGTCTGATGCTGCGCGCCACCAGCGGCCTGTTGCAGCGACCGGAGGCGAAGGTGGCGGCGGAAATCCGTCGCCAGGACCAGGCCCTCGACCAGTTGAGTGCGGCGATCCGCGCCTACCTGGCAGACCTCGGCCAGGACGGCCTCGGCGACAGCGACGCCGATCGTGCCCAGGAAATCCTTCTGTTCGCCATCAACATCGAGCACATCGGCGATCTCGTCGCCAACAGCCTGCTGCCCCTGGCGATGCGCTGGGCCGGGCGCAGCCGCGCCGGCAGCGAGTTCGAGCTGGGCCGCATGCTGCCGTTGCAGGCGGCGATCGAGGAGAGCCTGCACCTGGCGATCAGCGCGTTCCTTCGCGAAGACCTGGACGCCGCGCTGCGCCTGGTGGCGCGCAAGAAGTTGCTGCAGCGACTGGAGGCCGATGCCAGTCGCGAGCGCTTCCGTCGCCTGCGCGACGATCGTGGTGCCTGGGTGGAGTCCGGTGACGTGTTCCAGCGCATTCTCCGCGACTACCGACGCATCCACCATCATGTCACCGCCCTGGCCTATCCGCTGCTCGAACGCAGCGGCATCGATCCGATGGCGAAGCGGCCGGACGAGCCAGGGCAAGGGGAGGGATCGGCATGCGCCTCCTGATCTGCGCCGGACGCCATTTCAAGGACGCCGAACGCCTGCGCCTGGCGCTCGACCAGTGCCACGGCCTGCAACCGGTGGCGCTGCTCGGCCACCTGCTGCATGCCGGCAGCGGCCTGCCGGACGAGGCCGAGCGCTGGTGCCGCGAGCGTGGCGCGGATTCGCGCGCCTACGATTATCCGGAGCGCAGTGGCAGCGACAACGCCCTGCGCGAGTATGGCGAGGGCGTCCTCGGCGAGGCCGCGCCGGACCTGGTGCTGGTGTTTCCCGGTGGGCGCCTGGCCAGCGAACTGGTACAGGTCGCGCACGCTGCCGACGTCCCGCTGATGCTCGCCTATCGTCCGCTGTCGGCGCCCTGAGCGGCGAACCAGCCATCGCGGCGGGTCAGGCGCCAGCCGTAGGCGGCCAGGACCAGCCCGCGCAGCAGCATGAAGGCGAGGAACGCCAGCCATAGCCCGTGGTTGCCCAGCCCCTGCAACAGCCAGCCGAGGGGCAGGCTGGCGGCCACCGCGAGGAGCATCGCGTTACGCATCTCGCGGGCGCGGGTGGCGCCGATGAACAGGCCGTCGAGCAGATAGCTCCACATCCCCAGCAGCGGCAGGCAGGCCAGGTACGGCAGATAGGCGTAGGCGACTTCGCGGACGCCGGCGATGTCGCTCTGCAGGTCGATGAACAGGTGGCCGAACAAGGCGAACAGCGCGGCGAACGCCAGGCTTGCCAGCAGCGACCAACCACCGGCTACCACCAGCGCGCGGCGCAGGGCGGCTCGGTCGCGGGCGCCGATGGCGTGGCCGCAGAGCGCCTCCACCGCGTGGGCGAGACCGTCGAGGGCGTAGGACGTCAGGAGCAGGCCGTTGAGCAGCAGGGCGTTGGCGGCTACCGTGGCGTCGCCGAGGCGGGTGCCCTGTACGGTGAGCAGGAAAAACACCAGTTGCAGGGCCAGGCTGCGGATGAAGATATCCCGGTTGACCATCAGCAGCGGCAGCCAGGACAGCCAGTGGCGCAGGCGTTGCCACTGCGCCCGCCCGGGGCGCCGGGCCAGGTCGCGGCGGGTCAGGGCCAGGCCGAGCAGGGCGCCGCTCCATTCCGCCAGCACCGAGGCGCGGGCCGCGCCTTGCACGCCCCAGTCGAGGCCGTGGACGAACCAGAGCACCAGGGCGATGTTGCTCAGGTTGGTGGTCAACAGGATCGCCAATGGCGCCCGTGCGTTCTGCGTGCCGAGGAACCAGCCGACCAGTGCGTAGCTGGCCAGGGCCGCCGGCAGGCCGAGCAGGCGGGTATGGAAGAAGGCGCGGGCCTCGCCGGTCAGTTCCGCCGAAGGTTGCATCAGTTGCAGGGCCCAGCCGCTCAGGGGCAGGGCCAGCGCGCCGAGCAGCAGGGCCAGGAGCAGCGCCATGCCCAGGCCCTGGGCGAGGATCAGGCGCAGCGCGCCGCCATCGTCGCGGCCGGCGGCCTGGGCGGCGAAGCCGGTGGTGCCCATGCGCAGGAAGCCGAGCACGCCGACCATCAGGGTGTACAGGCTGCCGCCCACGGCTACCGCGCCGAGCTGGTAGGCGTGCGGCAGGTGGCCGACCACCGTGCTGTCCACCAGGTGCACCAGGGGAACGGAAACGTTCGACAGAATCATCGGCCCGGCCAGCGCCCAGACCCTGTGGTGGGTCGGGGCGTGGCGCCAGGCATCGCGCAACAGGCTCATGGGGTCCTCCGGATCGGCCGGGCAGTATAGCGACGGCGGCGAGGCCTGCGGAAAACCCGTTTTTCATATCCGGTAACAGACCTCTGCCTGCCGTGTATTCCTTGTCCGACGCGGCTTCCAGGCCTGCCGCGGGGAACCCTGCGAAAACCTGTCAGGAAGCTTGCGCAGCGCTAACCGCGGGGCTTTGCGCACCTTCCTAGAATGCCGGCGTCGGTTGTTTCCAGAGGAAGCCATGCATGCTCCTGGGGCGTTTCGTCTCGGTCGGCGCCGGTGCCACCGCCGTTCATTACCTGGTGCTGACCCTCCTGGTCGAGGGCTTCGCCGTCGGCGCCGCCGTGGCCGCCGCGACGGGAGCAGGCTGCGGGGCTCTGGCTGCCTACCTGGGGCATCGCTGGAAGACTTTCCGCCACCGTGGCCCGGTGTTCCGTTCGCTGCCGCGCTTCTTCGCCGTCAGCCTGCTTTGCGTACTCGGCAACGCCGTCCTGGTGTTGCTGCTCGGCGACCTCGCCGGACTCGACTACCGCCTGGCCCAGCTCGCCGCGACCGGCGCACTGCTGTTGGCGACCTATCACCTTCATCGACTCTGGACCTTCTCATGATGATCGAACCTTCCCTGGCGTCGAAGCTCGAGGCCCCCTGCCTGCTCAGCGTGGTAGTGCCGGTGTTCAACGAGGAGGCGGTGCTGCCGGCCTTCCACCAGCGCCTGGGCGCCGTGCTCGGCGACCTTGGCGACGATTGCGAGGTGCTCTATGTCGACGACGGCAGCACCGACCGCAGCGCGGCGATCCTCGCCCAGCTACAGGCCGCCGACCGCCGGGTGGGCGTGGCCCGCTTCACCCGCAACTTCGGCAAGGAACAGGCGATGAGCGCCGGGCTCAAGCTGTCGCGCGGCGCCGCGGTGATCGTCATCGATGCCGACCTGCAGGATCCCCCGGAACTGATCCCGCAGATGCTCGACGCCTGGATCGGCGGCGCCGAAATGGTCAACATGCGCCGCCGCAGCCGGGCCGGCGAAAGCTGGCTGAAGCGCGCCTCGGCGAGCGCCTTCTACCGGCTGATCAACCGCCTCAGCGAGGTGCCGATCCCGCGCGACGTCGGCGACTTCCGCCTGCTCGACCGGCGGGTGGTCGATGCCCTTTGCGAGCTGCCGGAAGGCAATCGCTTCATGAAGGGACTGTTCGCCTGGGTCGGTTTCCGCCAGGTCGATATCGCCTATAGCCGCGCCGCCCGCGTCGCCGGCCACAGCAAGTGGCGCTACTGGCGGCTGTGGAACTTCGCCCTGGAAGGCATCACCGGGTTTTCCACCGCGCCGCTGAAGGTCGCCGGCTACCTCGGCCTGCTCAGCCTGTTGGCGGCCCTGGCGACCCTGCTCGCCGGGATCTTCGGCCAGCAGGAGATCCACGAACACTGGCCGGTGATCGCCGCGCTGTTCCTGATCGGCGGCCTGCAACTGCTGGCCATCGGCGTGTGCAGCGAATACCTCGGGCGGATGACCATGGAAGCGCGGCGCCGCCCGCTCTACCTGATCGACCGCTACCTGCCGGCTCAGGTCGGCGGGGCCAATCCGTGAGGGCGCTGCGCGGCTGGCCGCTGGCCTGGTTCCTGCTCGCCCTGGCCTTCGCCATCCGCCTGCTGAGCCTGGGCAGCTATCCGCTGATGGACACCACCGAGGCCCGCTATGGCGAGGTGGCGCGGAAGATGGCCGAACTGGGCGACTGGATCACGCCCTGGTACGACGTCGGCGTGCCGTTCTGGGGCAAGCCGCCGCTGGCCTTCTGGCTCAGCGCCGGCGGCCAGCTTCTGCTCGGCGCCAACGAGTTCGCCAGCCGCCTGCCGCACTGGTTGCTGGGCGTGCTGGTGCTGTGGCTGGTATGGGACTGGCAGGCTCGCGAAGATCGTCGGCAGGCGCGGATCGCCTGCGTCCTGCTGGGCAGTTCGGCGCTGTTCTTCGTCGCCTCCGGGGCGGTAATGACCGACATGGCCCTGGCCCTGGCGCTGGTCCTGGCCATGCGCGGCTTCTGGCTGGGCCTGCATGGCGCGGAGGGAATCCGGCGCCGCGAGGGCTGGCTGATGTTCCTCGGCCTCGGCCTCGGGCTGCTGGCGAAGGGGCCGCTGACGCTGATCCTCGCCGGACTGCCGATCGGCCTGTGGGCCTTGCTGGAGTGGCGCTGGCGCGCGCTCTGGCGGGGCCTGCCATGGATCCGCGGAAGCCTGCTGATGCTCCTGGTGGCCGCGCCCTGGTACCTGCTGGCGGAGTTGAAGACGCCGGGCTTCCTCGAGTACTTCCTGCTCGGCGAGCATTGGCAGCGCTTCGTCACCGCCGGCTGGGACGGCGACCGCTACGGCAATGCCCACGCCTATCCCTACGGCAGCGTCTGGCTGTTCCTGCTGGCCGCCGCGTTTCCCTGGAGCCTCTGGCTGCCGCTGCTGCTCTGGCTGGGCTGGCGCCAGCGCGGGGAGGTGGTCGATGGCGTCGCCTCGCGCAGGCGCTACTGGCTGTTCTGGGGACTGGCGCCGTGCCTGTTCTTCACCTTCGCCGGCAACGTCCTCTGGACCTACGTGCTGCCCGGCCTGCCGGCCCTGGCGTTGCTCGCCGCCGACCTGCTGCGCGCGCCGCTGGCGCGCAGCGCCTGGCTGCGGCGTGGTGGGTTGGCTTGCCTGGCACTGACCCCATTGCTGTTCGCGCTGTTCCTCGGCTCCCTGCTGCTGGGCTCGCGCGCCGAGCAGAAGTCCACCGCCGCGCTGCTGGCCAGCGACGCCGGCTGGCGCGAGCGGCCGCTGGTGTTCTGGCCGAAGCGGCCGTACTCGGCAGTGTTCTACAGCGGCGGGCGGGCGCAACGGGCGGAGGACAGCGAGCTGGCCGGCTGGTTGCGTCGCGACGCCCTGCTGGCGATCCGCTCGCGTTCGTTCGGCGCCTTGCCCGACGAGGTGCGCCAGCGCTTGCGCTGCCGGCCGCCGGTGGGACAGTACCAGCTATGCCAGGGCGTGGCGCCGCCTGGCTGAGACTACCTCGGCCGGTAGGCGCAGTAGCCGGGACGCGGGCCGATGCGCGGGTGGTTGCGGCAGGTGTCCGGGCGGCGGGCATAGATGGTGCACAGGCGGGTCTTGCGGTCGAGGTACAGGCAGTCGCCGTTGGCCATGCGGGTGAGGGTGAAGATCTCGCGCTTGTGGTTGAAGTGCTCGATCACGCCATCCTTTTCCAGTCGCTTGGCGATTCGCTTGGCCGGCTCCTCGCGCTCGAACTCGTCGACCAGTCGCATGCGGATCAGGTCGTCGATGCGCACTTCCACCGGCAGCGTGCAGCAGGTCGCGTTGCACTCGCCGCACAGGCCTTCGCGGTATTTCACCCAGGTATCCAGGCGGTCGGGGTCGGCGGCGGCGAGCGGGATTTTCTTCATCGGCGGGCGGGTGCGGGGAAAACGGGCGCGCAATGATAGTGGCTGCGCGCCCGTTGCGCTCGTCCGGGCGATGAGCGTCAGTGCCGTGGGTCCTCCCGCCATACCGGCCGGTCCTGCTCGTCCAGCGCCCAGTGCGCGGTGCCGGCGCGCAGGCATACGCCGCCGACCCAGCGTTCGGGGGCGCCGAGGTCGAGGCGGTAGCGCCGCCCGGCCAGGACCTCGCGGCCCGCAGCGGTCAGGGCCAGCGGCTGGCGTTCCCAGGGCAGTTCCGGCGCCGGCGTGCGCAGCAGCGCGCCGGGCTCTTCCAGCAGCGCGCGGAGCAGGACGCGGAACATCAGGTCGCCGAGATAGGGCAGCGGCTCGCGCCGTGCGGTCAGCTCGGCGAAGACCTGGCCGGCGCTCGGCCGCTCGCTGTCGCGGACGATCTCCAGGGTCAGCCGTTCGCTCAGCGACAGGCCGTCGCGCAGGGCCGGCAGTTCATGCAGTTGCCGACGCAGCGCCGGCCCCAGCAACGGTAGCGCCGGGGTCGGCGCGGCGGCCAGTTGCGCCCAGCGCAGTGGCGCCGGATCGCGGTAGGCGTCCCAGGCCGCGCGGGCCAGCGCCAGGGCTTCGGCGTCCAGCGGGCGACGCCGGGTCCATAGCCAGGCGAGCAGCTCAGGCGCCAGTTGGCCGATGCCGACGAAGCGCTCGACGCCTGGCACGCGGTCGATCTCGATCAGTTCCAGGTGCTCCGGCGGCGTCTGCATTCCTGCCAGCACCCGGACCAGGAACAACTGGTCGTAGGCATCCGCCTCGCACCAGAGCGCCACCCGCGAGTATTCGCCGAGCCGCTCGAGCCCGGCGTATTCCTGGCGCTGGCGGGCCTGGGCGTCGGCCGGGTCGAGGTCGAAGGCGCGGCTCAGGTAGTCGCTGCGCAGGGCGAGGAACTCGGGCAACGGCAGGTTCGGCACCGGTCCCATGGTCAGCGGGTCGGCGAACATCCGGAAGCCGCCGCGAAAGCCGGCGAGCTTCAGGCCGTGGGCGATGTCGTTGCCGCAGCGCAGGTGCAGGGTCGCGGCCTCATCGCCGCCGACCAGATCGGGGTGGCGGCTGGCGAAGGCGATGGCGTCGACATGCGCCTTGAGTCGCGGCCAACTGGCGAAGCCCAGTTCGCGCGCCACCTGCCACTGGGCGTCGGCCAGGCGCGGCGCCTGCCCCGGAAGCCCTGTACGGCTGGCCGGGTCGCGGCGCCACTGGCGCAACAGCTCCTTGGCGCGCTTGCGTTGCTGTTCGAGATTGATCCGGCCGTCGCCGAGAATGCGGGAAAAGGACATACGATCTCCTCTGCAGCCTTGTCCGCCATCAGGCCTGGAGTCGCATGCGCGATGCGTGGGGTGGATCGCCTGGGCGCTGCCCTTTCCGCGGACGGGAGGCGTGGAGAACGCCGAGGCCGACTATAGGCCGGCCGACGCGTCCGCGGCAAGACGCACTCAGCCCTTGCGGATCATCCAGATGCCGGCGCCGATCAGTGCCAACCCGCCCAGCTTCAGCGCGCTGATCGGTGCCTCGCGGAAGCCGGCCCAACCGAAGTGGTCGAGGCTCATGGCCATGCCCAGCTGGCCGGCAAGCACCAGCACCATGAACATCAGCGCGCCGATGCGCGGTGCGGCGAAGGCGGCGATGAAGATGAAGAACATGCCGAGGAAACCGCCGCACCAGTGCCACCAGCTCAGCCCGCGCAATGCCGCCAGGCCGGGAAACTCGCGCTGCGAGAGGGTCAGGGCGAGCAACCCGAGGGTGCCGACGAAGAACGAGATCAGTGCCGCGGCGAGGACGCTGGACACCTGCTTGGCCAACTGGCCGTTGATCCCTGCCTGCAGCGGCAGGCAGGCGCCGGCGAGCAGGGGCAGGACGAACAGCCACCAGGGTGGAGTGGGCATGCAAGACTCCTGGAACGATGACGGCGAGCGCGCCCCGCGCATGGCGAGGGACGGGCCGGAGTGGTACGGGGAGTCGCACAGTATGCACCAGGCGGGGGCGGAGGAGGAAAACGCGAGACCCCATCGCACGCCCTCGGATTCCGCCCGGCGGGTAACCGCGAGCGGTTGTTCGCTCTACGGCAGCCATACCGCCAGCGGCGTTATCCCCCTACAAGCGCGCCGCCAGCATGGCCCCCTCGCGAATCGCCCGCTTGGCATCCAGTTCCCCTGCCACCCGCGCCCCACCGATCAGGTGGAAGCGCAGGCTTTCCGCCGCCTGGCTGATCTGCAACTCGCGCAGCGGCTCCTGGCCGGCGCAGATCACCACGTTGTCCACCTCCAGCCAGCGTTCCTCGCCGTCGACGCGGATCAACAGGCCGCGTTCGTCGATCTTCAGGTACTCCACCCCGCCGAGCATCCGTACGGCGTTGTGCCTGAGGTGCGCGCGGTGTACCCAGCCGCTGGTCTTGCCGAGCCGCGCGCCGGGAGCGCCGGGCTTGCGCTGGAGCAGCCAGACCTGGCGCGCCGGCCGCGTCGGAGCGGGTTCGCGGAGACCGCCGGGCTGGCTGTTGTCGAGGTCCACGCCCCATTCCGCGAGCCATTCGCCGAGCGCCCGCGGCTGGCCGTCGCTGGGCGCGGCGACGAGGAAGGCGGCGACGTCGAAGCCGATGCCGCCGGCGCCGACGATGGCGACCCGCGCGCCCACCGGCGCGCCGCGCAGCACGTCCACGTAGCTGAGTACGGTCGGTCCGCCGATGCCGTCGATCCTTGGCCGGCGTGGCTGGATGCCGGTGGCCACCACCACGTCGTCGAACTGACCGTCCAGCTCGCCCTGGCGCACCCGGTGGCCGAGGCGCAGGTCGACGCCGAGGCGTTCCAGACGCACGCGGAAGTAGCGCAGGGTTTCGCGGAACTCCTCCTTGCCGGGAATCCGCTTGGCCAGGTTGAACTGCCCGCCGATTTCCCCGCTCGCCTCGAACAGGCTGACCCGATGCCCGCGCTCGGCGGCCACGCAGGCGGCGGAGAGCCCGGCGGGGCCGGCGCCGATCACCGCGATGCGCTTCTGCGTGCGCGCCTTGCGGTAGCGCAATTCGGTCTCGAAGGCCGCCCGCGGGTTGACCAGGCAGGTGGCGCGGCGGTTGGCGAAGGCATGATCGAGGCAGGCCTGGTTGCAGGCGATGCAGGTGTTGATCTCCTCGGCCCGGCCGGCGCCGGCCTTGGCCACGAACTGCGGGTCGGCCAGCAGCGGCCGGGCCATCGACACCAGGTCGGCCTTGTCGGTGGCGAGCAGGGATTCGGCGACCTCGGGGGTGTTGATCCGGTTACTGGCGATCACCGGCACCTTCAACTCGTGGCGCAGCCGTGCGCTGACCTCGGCGAAGGCCGCGCGCGGCACCGAGGTGACGATGGTCGGCACGCGCGACTCGTGCCAGCCGATGCCGGTGTTGAGCAGGGTGATTCCGGCTTCCTCCAGGGCCAGGGCGATGCGCCGCACCTCGTCCCAGGTATTGCCGCCCTCGACCAGGTCGAGCAGCGACAGGCGATAGCAGAGGATGAAGCGTTGGCCGACGATCCGCCGGATGCCGCGGACGATCTCCAGCGCCAGGCGCATGCGGTTTTCCAGCGGGCCGCCCCACTGGTCGTCGCGGCGATTGGTGCGCGGGCAGAGGAACTGGTTGAGCAGGTAGCCTTCGCTGCCCATCACCTCCACGCCGTCGTAGGCGGCGGCCTTGGCCAGCCGCGCGCAACGGACGAAGGCGCGGATGGTCTTGCGGATGCCGCGCTCGGAGAGCTCGTGCGGGGTGAACCAACTGATCGGCGACTTCAACGGCGAGGCGGACACCGCCATCGGGTGGTAGCCATAGCGCCCGGCGTGGAGGATCTGCAGCAGGATCTTGCCGCCCTCGGCATGCACCGCCTGGGTCAGGCGACGATGGGCGGGCACCTCCAGGGCGCTGGTGAGGCTGCTGCCGAAGGGCAGCAGCCAACCTTCGCGGCAGGGCGCGAAGCCGCCGGTGACGATCAGCCCGACGCCGCCCCGGGCACGCTCGCGGTAGTAGGCAGCGAGCTTGCCGAAGTCCCACAGACGATCCTCCAGCCCGGTGTGCATCGAACCCATCACCACGCGGTTGCGCAGACGGGTGAAGCCCAGGTCCAGCGGGGCCAGCAGGTGCGGATAGGGAGCGGCGGCGAGCGGCGGGTAGGGGTTGCGCATGGCGCGGTTCCGGTAGCCAGGGACGCTTCACCATAGGAAGTTGCGCCGCCGCCGAATGCGGCCCGCTTGCCGGAACCGCCAGGCATTTCGGTCAAGCCGGCGGACTGGCTGATCGGATAGGTGCTCGCTGCGCTGCACCGCTGTGGCCCCGGGTGACAGGCATCGAAAGCTCTCCGACAGCACTTGCGGCGCGGCGGGCGGAATGGGAACGGCGGCGCTGTTACCCGGGGTAATGGCGTGCGCCGGGAGCCCAACTTAAGCACGGCTCGACGCCTTTGGCGGCGCTGTCAGGCTGGGGTTCCGGCCCGCCCAGCACGTGCCTTGCCAACTGCCTGTCCAATCCGAACGGAGTCTCGACGATGAACAAGAACAAGACGTTCCTCGCGGCGGCGCTGGTAGCGCTGGCCGCCAGCCTTCCCGTGCACGCTGCGACCGACTACACCCGCACGCGCTATCCCATCGTGCTGTCCCACGGTCTGTTCGGCTTCAAGAGCGTCGGCCCGGTGGACTACTGGCACGCTATCGTGCCGGCCCTGGAGAAGGACGGCGCGAAGGTCTTCGCCACCTCGCAGTCGCCGGTGAACAGCAACGAGGTGCGCGGCGAACAGCTACTGGCGCAGGTGGAGGAAGTCCTGGCCCTGACCGGCGCGGAGAAAGTCAACCTGATCGGCCACAGCCAGGGCGGCATGACCGTGCGCTACGTCGCCGGGGTGGCGCCGCAACTGGTGGCCTCGGTCACCACCATGGGCACGCCGCACAAGGGCACGCCGGTAGCCGACGCGGTGACCGGCTTCAGCGAGTTCCTCGGGCCGATCGGCACCGAGGTGATCGCCTCGGCGGTGGAGGCGCTGTTCTCGGTGGTCGACATCGTCGACGGCGGCGAGTGGGTCAAGGGCGACGCGCTGGCTGCCCTGAACAGTCTCAACACTCCCGGCACCGCGCGGTTCAACCAGCGCTTCCCGCAGGCGATCCCGGCCAGCGCCTGTGGCCAGGGCGCGGAGACGGTAGCCGGGGTGCGCTACTACTCGATGAGCGGCACCGGCTCCCTGACCAATGCGCTCGACCCGAGCTCCGCCGGCCTGGCGGTGACCGGGCTGCTGTTCGGCGAGGCCAACGACGGTCTGGTCGGCCAATGCTCCAGCCACCTGGGCAGCGTGGTGAAGGACAACTACCGGATGGACCATCTGGACGAAGTCAACCAGTTGCTCGGCCTGGTCAGCCTGTTCGAGAGCGACCCGACCCAGGTCTATCGGCAGCATGCCAATCGCCTCAGGAACGTCGGACTCTGATCCGCTCGCCGGGTCGCCGCAGCCCTAGGCGACCCGGCATTAGTCTTTGGTCTAATGGCACCTGGATATCACCTCCTGTTCGCGCGCCTCGCGGCGTTCGGACCTGTCCCGATTCCGCGCACCTTGCTGGACAAGGTTTGCGCCGCCGTGTAATGACTCCGGTCAAGGCAGAAAAACCCAGCGTTCGTGTAGGGTTCGCTGCCCCGTAGCCATGCCCGGCTGGCGTACCGCGCCAGGCTGGCTATCTTTTAACCAGAGACATCCGGCCATGTCCCGGGTGTCCTTTGCCTGATGCAGGAGATGCACGATGGATATGAACCGTCGGCAATTCTTCAAGGTCTGCGGTATAGGCCTTGGAGGATCGAGCCTTGCGGCGCTCGGGATGGCCCCCACGGAGGCCTTCGCCGACCAGGTCCGCCACTTCAAGCTGGCGCACACGGTCGAGACCCGCAACACCTGTACCTACTGTTCGGTCGGTTGCGGCCTGATCATGTACAGCCAGGGCGACGGCGCCAAGAACGTCGCGCAGAACATCATCCATATCGAGGGCGACGCCGACCATCCGGTCAACCGCGGCACCCTCTGCCCGAAAGGCGCCGGCCTGCTGGACTACATCCACAGCCCGAACCGCCTGAAGTATCCGGAAGTGCGCGAGGCCGGCTCCAGCGAGTGGAAGCGCATCGAGTGGGACGAAGCCCTCGAGCGCATCGCCAAGCTGATGAAGGAAGACCGCGACGCCAACTTCGTCGAGAAGAACGAGCAGGGCCAGACCGTCAACCGCTGGTTGACCACCGGCTTCCTCGCCGCGTCCGCCTCGTCCAACGAGGCCGGCTACATCACCCACAAGGTGATGCGCTCCCTCGGCATCCTGGGATTCGACAACCAGGCGCGTGTCTGACACGGCCCGACGGTGGCAAGTCTTGCCCCGACGTTTGGCCGTGGAGCCATGACCAACCACTGGACCGACATCAAGAATGCCGATCTGGTGCTGATCATGGGCGGCAACGCCGCCGAAGCCCACCCGTGCGGATTCAAATGGGTCACCGAAGCCAAGGCGCACAACAAGGCGCGGCTGCTGGTGGTCGATCCGCGTTTCACCCGTTCCGCCTCGGTCGCCGACTACTACGCGCCGATCCGGACCGGCACCGACATCGCCTTCCTCGGCGGCCTGATCAACTACCTGCTGGAAAACGACAAGATCCAGCACGAATACGTGCGCAACTACACCGATGTCTCGTTCATCGTGAAGGAAGGCTTCAGCTTCGAGGACGGCCTGTTCAACGGCTACGATGCCGAGAAGCGGACCTACCCGGACAAGTCCTCCTGGGGCTACGAGATCGGTGAGGACGGCTATGCCAAGGTCGACCCGACCCTGACCCACCCGCGCTGCGTGTTCAACCTGCTCAAGCAGCACTACAGCCGCTACACCCCGGACGTGGTGAGCAACATCTGCGGTACGCCGAAGGACATGATGCTCAAGGTCTGGGCGGAAATCGCCGAGACCTCCAAGCCGGGCAAGGTCATGACCATCATGTACGCCCTGGGCTGGACCCAGCACTCGGTAGGCGCGCAGATGATCCGCACCGGCGCGATGGTCCAGCTGCTGCTGGGCAACATCGGCATGCCCGGCGGCGGCATGAACGCCCTGCGCGGCCACTCCAACATCCAGGGCCTGACCGACCTCGGCCTGCTGTCCAACTCGCTGCCGGGCTACCTGACCCTGGCGATGGACGCCGAGCAGGACTACGACGCCTACATCGCCAAGCGCACGGCCAAGCCGCTGCGCCCGGGACAGCTGTCCTACTGGCAGAACTACGGCAAGTTCCACGTCAGCCTGATGAAGGCCTGGTTCGGCAAGTCGGCGACCAAGGAAAACAACTGGTGCTACGACTGGCTGCCCAAGCTCGACATGCCGGGCGCCGGCTACGACGTGCTGCGCTACTTCGACATGATGTACCAGGGCAAGGTCAACGGTTACTTCTGCCAGGGCTTCAACCCCATCGCCTCGTTCCCCAACAAGGCCAAGGTCGGCGCCGCGCTGGCGCGCCTGAAGTGGATGGTGGTGATGGACCCGCTGGTGACCGAGACCTCGGAGTTCTGGCGCAACGTCGGCGAGTACAACGACGTCGACACCGCCAGCATCAAGACCACGGTGTTCCGCCTGCCCACCTCCTGCTTCGCCGAGGAAGACGGCTCGATCGTCAACAGCGGCCGCTGGTTGCAGTGGCACTGGAAGGGCGCCGAGCCGCCGGGCCAGGCGCGTCCGGACATCGCCATCATG
This sequence comes from Pseudomonas sp. 22490, assembly GCF_052044465.1. Classification (NCBI taxonomy): domain Bacteria; kingdom Pseudomonadati; phylum Pseudomonadota; class Gammaproteobacteria; order Pseudomonadales; family Pseudomonadaceae; genus Pseudomonas; species Pseudomonas sp. 22490. The sequence continues at coordinate 327,685 of NZ_JBQENS010000001.1, forward strand.
GCCGGGCTGTTCCACCGCCTGCGCGAGATGTACCGCAAGGACGGCGGGGCCTTCCCCGACCCGATCCTCGGCCTCGACTGGTCCTACCTCAAGCCCGACGAACCGGGCCCGGACGAACTGGCCCGGGAGTTCAACGGCAAGGCCCTGAGCGACCTGGTCGACCCGGCCAACGGCATGATCCTGGCCAAGGCCGGCGAGCAGTTGCCGGGCTTCGCCCTGCTGCGCGACGACGGCAGCACGGCGAGCGGCTGCTGGATCTTCGCCGGCTCCTGGACCCAGCAGGGCAACCAGATGGGCCGCCGCGACAACAGCGACCCCTACGGCATGGGCCAGACCCTCGGCTGGGCCTGGGCCTGGCCGGCGAACCGGCGGATTCTCTACAACCGCGCCTCGGCCGACGTCAGCGGCAAGCCGTGGGACCCGGAGAAGAAGCGCCTGGTGTGGTGGAACGGCAAGTCCTGGGGCGGCACCGACGTGCCCGACTACAAGGCCGACGTACCGCCGGAAGCCGGGATGAACCCGTTCATCATGAACCCCGAAGGGGTGGCTCGCCTGTTCGCCGTCGACAAGATGGCCGAAGGCCCGTTCCCCGAGCACTACGAGCCGTTCGAGACGCCGATCGGGGTGAACCCCTTGCACCGCGGCAACCGCAAGGCGATCAGCAACCCGGCGGCACGGGTGTTCAAGAACGACATGGAACTGTTCGGCACGGCCGACGAGTTCCCCTACGCGGCGACCACCTACCGGCTCACCGAGCACTTCCACTACTGGACCAAGCACTGCCGGCTGAATGCGATCACCCAGCCCGAGCAGTTCGTCGAGATCGGCGAGGCGCTGGCCAAGGAGCTGGGCATCAATGCCGGCGACAAGGTCAAGGTCTCCTCCAACCGCGGCTACATCAAGGCGGTGGCGGTGGTGACCAAGCGCATCCGCCCGCTGCAGGTGGACGGCAAGACCGTGCACCACGTCGGCATCCCGATCCACTGGGGCTTCGCCGGCATGGCGCGCAACGGCTTCCTGGCCAACACCCTGACCCCCTTCGTGGGCGACGGGAATACCCAGACGCCGGAGTTCAAGTCGTTCCTGGTCAACGTGGAAAAGGCGTGAGGTGAAACATGAGTAGTCAGGACATCCACGCCCGCTCCGCGACCACCACGCCGATGCCCTCGGTGCGGAACCAGGAGGAAGTGGCGAAACTGATCGACGTGTCCAAGTGCATCGGTTGCAAGGCCTGCCAGGTCGCCTGCTCGGAATGGAACGAGCTGCGCGACGAGGTCGGCCACAACCACGGCACCTACGACAACCCCATGGACCTGACGGCCGACTCGTGGACGGTGATGCGTTTCACCGAGCACGAGAACGAGGCCGGCAACCTCGAGTGGCTGATCCGCAAGGATGGCTGCATGCACTGCGCCGAGCCGGGCTGCCTGAAGGCCTGCCCGAGCCCGGGGGCGATCGTGAAGTACGCCAACGGCATCGTCGACTTCAACCAGGACAAGTGCATCGGTTGCGGCTACTGCATCACCGGTTGCCCGTTCGACATCCCACGGATCTCGCAGAAGGACCACAAGGCCTACAAGTGCAGCCTGTGTTCCGACCGCGTCTCGGTGGGCATGGAGCCGGCCTGCGTGAAGACCTGCCCGACCGGCGCCATCGTCTTCGGCAGCAAGGAGGACATGAAGGAACACGCCGCCGAACGCATCGTCGACCTGAAGAGCCGCGGTTACGAGAACGCCGGCCTGTACGACCCCGAAGGGGTGGGCGGCACCCACGTGATGTACGTGCTGCACCACGCCGACAAGCCGTCGCTCTATGCCGGCCTGGCCGACCAGCCGAGCGTCAGCCCGCTGGTCAGCCTGTGGAAGGGCGTGACCAAGCCGCTGGCGCTGCTGGCCATGGGCGCCACGGTGCTCGCCGGGTTCTTCCACTATGTGCGCGTCGGTCCCAACCGCGCGGACGACGAGGAAGACCACGGGCAAGCCGAGGCACCGGTGCACCAGGTCGATCCGTCGGTACACACCTTTGACCCGCACGAGCGTCGTTGAGCCTGCGCGCGGGCGTTGCCGCCGGTCCTCCGCGACCCGGCGGCAGCGGCGGCGCTCTCGAGGAGTCGGAAATGAAAAATGAAATCCAGCGCTACAACGCCAACGAGCGCAGCAACCACTGGGCCGTGGCGATCCTGTTCTTCATGGCCGGGTTGTCCGGGCTGGCGCTGTTCCACCCGGCGCTGTTCTGGCTGACCAACCTGTTCGGCGGCGGTCCCTGGACGCGTATCCTGCACCCCTTCCTGGGGCTGGCGATGTTCGTCTTCTTCCTCGGCCTGGTGGTGCGCTTCGCCCACCACAACCGGGTGCAGAAGAGCGATATCCAGTGGCTCAAGCAGTGGCGCGACGTGGTCAGCAACCGCGAGGAGAACCTCCCGGAAGTCGGCCGCTACAACGCCGGGCAGAAGCTGTTGTTCTGGGTGCTGCTGCTGAGCATGCTGACCCTGCTGGTCACCGGCATCGTGATCTGGCGCCAGTACTTCAGCGCCTGGTTCGGCATCGAGGCGATCCGCCTGTCGGCGCTCCTGCACGCCTTCGCCGCCTTCGTCCTGATCGCCAGCATCATCGTGCATATCTACGCCGGCATCTGGGTCAAGGGCTCGATGGGCGCGATGCTCTACGGCAAGGTCAGCCGCGCCTGGGCGCGCAAGCACCATAACGGCTGGCTGAAGGAAGTCGGCAAGGGCGAGGAGCACTGACGCGTATAGTGTCGCCATCGCCCGACCGGAGGCCCCAGCGATGGGGCCTTTGCATTCATTCCGCGCCCCACCGGGCGCCCGATCGTTGCGGCGCGGCCCACCGGCCCGCCGGCGCAGACCCGAGGAGTTCCCGTGTCACGCACCATTCTTCAGCCGGGGCAGATCGAAGCCGCCGCCAACATTCCCCCGCACCTGCACCAGCCGTCGCGCGACCTGTTCGCCCGCCGCGGCGAGCGTCTGCTGCAACTGGCCGAGGGGCACCCGATGGGCGACTACCTGCGGCTGGTCGCCGGTCTCTGCCGGCTCCAGCAGGCGCTGCTGGACAACCCGCCGGCCCTGGCCCCGCTCGACCCCGAGCGCCTGCGCAAGAGCCGCGAGCACGGCATGCCGCCGCTGGCCTACGACCTGCTGGTGCGCGAAGGCGCCTGGCTGCCCTGGCTGGATGCACTGCTCGCGGGCTACCCGGCACCGGCCAACGCCGCCGTCGGCGCGGCACTCGAACAATTGCGCGAAGCCGATGAAGGCCAGCGCAAGGCCTGGGCCATCGCCTTGCTCAGCGGTCAGTTCGACCTCCTGCCGGCGGCCCTGGTGCCGTTCCTCGGCGCCGCCCTGCAGGTAGCCTGGAGCCATTGGCTGCTGGGACTGGAGGAGGGCGCGGTGGTCGAGACCGAGAGCCGGACCCTGTGCCCCGCCTGCGGCTCGCCGCCGATGGCCGGGATGATCCGCCAGGGCGGCAAGGAAACCGGTCTGCGCTACCTGAGCTGCTCGCTGTGCGCCTGCGAATGGCACTACGTGCGGATCAAGTGCAGCCACTGCGAGGAAAGCAAGCACCTGGCCTACCTGTCCCTGGAGCATGACGGGCAGCCGGCGGAAAAAGCCGTGCTGCGCGCCGAGACCTGCCCCAGTTGCCAGGGCTACCTGAAGCAGTTCTACCTGGAGTTCGACCGCCACGCCGATGCCCTTGCCGACGACCTGGCCAGCCTGGCGCTGGACATGCGCCTGGCCGAGGACGGCTACCTGCGGCGTTCGCCGAACCTGTTGCTGGCCCCCGGCGGCGAATAGCCGAAGACGCTGCGGGCATGCGCCGACGCGTCTATGATGGGCGTGTCGGTGACCCTACCCTGTGGATAAGGTTTCTCCATGAGTTCCGTTCGCTTGCCTTCGGTCGACCGCCTGCTGCGCAGCGCGGCGGCCGCTCCCCTGCACCAGCGCTACGGCCGCGAGGCGTTGCTGGCGACCCTCCGCGACCTGCTCGACGAACTGCGCGAGCCGGCCCGACGCGGTGCCCTCGCCGAGATCGAACTGAGCGAGGCGGTGCTCGCCGGGCGCGCCGGCGAACGCCTCGCCGCGCAGCATGCCAGCCGCGTGCGGCGGGTGTTCAACCTGACCGGCACGGTGTTGCATACCAACCTCGGCCGCGCCCTGCTGCCGGACGAGGCCGTCGAGGCGATCACCCTGGCCGCGCGCTACCCGCTGAACCTGGAGTTCGACCTGGCCAGCGGCAAGCGCGGCGACCGCGACGACCTGATCGCCGGGCTGATCCGCGAACTCACCGGCGCCGAGGCAGTCACCGTGGTCAACAACAACGCGGCGGCGGTGCTGCTGGCGCTGAACAGCCTGGGGGCGCGCAAGGAAGGGATCATCTCGCGCGGCGAGCTGATCGAGATCGGCGGTGCCTTCCGCATTCCCGACATCATGGCCCGCGCCGGCGTGCGCTTGCACGAGGTGGGCACCACCAACCGCACCCACGCCAGGGACTACGAAGCCGCCATCGGCCCGCGCAGCGGCCTGCTGATGCGCGTGCATACCAGCAACTACAGCGTCCAGGGCTTCACCGCCAGCGTGCCCACCGCGCAACTGGCGGCCATCGCCCATGGCCATGGCCTGCCGCTGCTGGAAGACCTCGGCAGCGGCACCCTGGTGGACCTGACCCGCTGGGGCTTGCCCAAGGAACCGACGGTGCAGGAAGCCCTGGCCGACGGCGCCGACATCGTTACCTTCAGCGGCGACAAATTGCTCGGCGGGCCCCAGGCCGGGCTGATCCTCGGCAACCGAGAACTGATCGGGCGGATCAAGAAGAACCCGCTCAAGCGCGCCCTGCGCGTCGACAAGCTGACCCTCGCCGCCCTCGAGGCGGTGCTCGGCCTGTACCGCGATCCGGACCGCCTCGCCGAACGCCTGACCACCCTGCGCCTGCTCAGCCGCCCGGCGGCGGAGATCCGCGCCCAGGCCGAGCGTCTGGCGCCGGCGCTGGGCGAGGCGCTCGGCGAGGGCTGGGAGGTCGCTGTGGTCGACGCCCTGGGCATGATCGGCAGCGGCGCGCAGCCGGTGGCGCGGCTGGCCAGCGCCGCGCTGTGCCTGCGTCCGCGGCAGCCCAGGCGCCTGCGCGGACGCGCCCTGCGCAACCTCGAGGAAGCCCTGCGCGGGCTGCCGCTGCCGGTGATCGGTCGGCTCGACGACGACGCCCTCTGGCTCGATCTGCGCCAGCTCGACGACGAGCCGGCGTTCCTCGCCCAGTTGCCGCGACTGCGGAGCGAGCTGTCGTGATCGTCGGCACCGCCGGGCACATCGACCACGGCAAGACCTCGCTGCTGCGCGCCCTCACCGGCATCGAGGGCGACCGCCGCCCGGCCGAGCGCCAACGCGGGATCACCATCGACCTGGGCTATCTCTACGCCGACCTTGGCGACGGCAGCCCCACCGGCTTCATCGACGTGCCCGGCCACGAGCGCTTCGTCCACAACATGCTGGCCGGCGCCAGCGGCATCGATTGCGTGCTGCTGGTGGTGGCCGCCGACGACGGCTTGATGCCGCAGACCCGCGAGCACCTGGCGATCGTCGAACTGCTCGGTATCCGCCGGGCGCTGGTGGCGCTGACCAAGATCGACCGGGTCGAGCCGCAGCGGGTGCAGCAGGTGCGGACCCAGGTCGAACACCTGCTGGCCTCCGGCCCGCTGGCGCGCTCGCCGATCTTCCCGCTCTCCAGCAGCACCGGGGAGGGCGTCGAGGCGTTGCGCGAAGCACTCGGCGGGCTCGCCGGCGAAGTCCGCGAGCGTAGCCGCGAGGGATACTTCCGCCTGGCGGTGGACCGGGCCTTCAGCGTCGCCGGCAGCGGCATCGTGGTCACCGGTACGGCCTTCTCCGGACAGGTCGCGGTGGGCGACGAACTGCTCCTCGGCAACGCCGGACGGCCGGTGCGGGTGCGCGGCCTGCACGCGCAGAACCGGCCCGCGCAACAGGCCTGGGCCGGCCAGCGCGTGGCCCTGAACATCGCCGGCGAGCGCCTCGCGCTGGAACAGATCCAGCGCGGCGACTGGCTGCTGCAGGCCGCGCTGCACGCGCCGACCACGCGGGTCGACATCGACTTCCGCCTGTTGCCCGACGAACTCCGCGACTTCACCCACTGGACCCCGGTGCACCTGCACCTGGGCACCCAGGACGTCACCGGGCGCCTGGCCCTGCTCGAAGGCGAACAACTGGAGCCTGGCCACCGCGCCTTCGCCCAACTGGTGCTGAACGCGCCGATCCAGGCCCTGCATGGCGACCGCCTGGTGCTGCGCGACCAGTCGGCGCAGCGCACCCTTGGCGGCGGGCGGGTGCTCGACGGCGCCGCGCCGGCGCGCAACCGACGAACGCCGGCACGTCTGGCACAGCTTCAGGCGCTGCGCCAGGAAAGCCTGGAGGAGGCGCTGCCGACCTTGCTCGGCGCGGCCGAGAACGGCCTCGACCCGCAACGCCTGGTGCAATCCTTCAACCGCCCGCGCGAGCACTGGCGGCTGCCGGAAGAGGTGGTCGAGGTGCAGACCCGCCTCGGCCCCCGGTTGTTCGCCGGGGAGCGCTGGTTCGCCCTGGTCGAGCAACTGCTCGCCGGCCTGCGGCGCTTCCACGAAGAGCTACCGGACGAACTCGGTCCCGACCGCGACCGCCTGCGTCGCTACGCCCTGCCGCAGCTGGAGCGGCCGGTGTTCATCGCCCTGCTCGACGCCGCCCTGGCCGGCGGCGATGTGCACAGCAGCGGGCCCTGGCTGCACCTGCCCGGCCACGAAGTGCGCCTGAGCGATAGCGAGGAGCAACTGCGCGCGCGCCTCTGGCCGCTGCTCGAAGCCGGCCGTTACGACCCGCCCTGGGTCCGCGACCTGGCCCGCGAGCTGCGCCAGGATGAAGCCGTCATGCGCAACCTGCTGCGCAAGCTGGCACGCCTGGGCCAGTTGCAGCAGGTGGTGCGCGACCTGTTCTACCCGGAAGCCACCCTGCGTCAATTGGCCGAGATCGCCGTGCAGGTGCGCGATCCCGCCGGGCTGATCCGCCCGGCGGAATTCCGCGACCGCCTGGGCATCGGCCGCAAGCGCAGCATCCAGATCCTCGAGCACTTCGACCGCATCGGCCTGACCCGCCGCATCGGCAACGACCGTCGCCTGCGCGAGGGTTCGGCGCTGGCCGAACAGTTGCTCGGCGGCGTCTCGCCCTGAGTCTCAGGGGCCGACGCGCTGCCCCTGGCTCAGGCACTCGATGAACAGCGCGAACAGTTCCGACTGCGAGCCGACTTCCAGCTTGGTGTAGAGATTCTTCCGGTGCATGCGCACGGTCTCCGGGGAGATGTCCATCAGCCGCGCGCTGGATTTCGCCGAGTGGCCGCTGAGCAGCAGGTGGCAGGCCTCGCGTTCGCGGTCGGTGAGCACGTCGCGACCGAAGCCGCGCAGCACTTCCTGAAGGCGCGGGGCGAGGTCGGCCTGCGGGTTCGGCGAGAGGTCGGCGCGCCCGGCGCAGAACTGCCGGGCCAGCTCCAGCACCGGCGGCGCCAGGCCGGCGAGGGCGGCGACCTGGGCGTCGCTGTAGCGGCTCGCCGAAAGGCCGTTGTAGAGACAGATCGAGAGCTTCTCGGTAGGGCCGAGGTCGAGGATGTAGTAGACGTCCTCCACCGCTCCGGCGCCGAGGTAGTAGGTCTGGTAGTAGGCGCTCTGGAAGAAGTCGTCGGGGGCGATCTCGCCGAGGGTGTAGAAGCCTTCCGGAAGGCCTTCCTCCACCGCCAGGCAGAAAGGGTCGAGCAGGTAGCCGCGGGAGAAGTAGCGGCGGATGATCGCCTCGCGGAAGCGCTCGGCGATGCCGCGCTCGTAGAGCAGGGTGGGCGCGTGGCCCTTGCGTTCCAGGCTGATCATGCTCGACTCGATCGGCACCAGTTGGTGGATGGCGTCGACCAGCGCGGCGAGGAAGTCGGGTTGGCGCAGGCGCCGGATCGCCAGCGCCAGGTGTTCGTGCCAGCGGTCGAGCGCGTTCGGGGCGATGGCCTGCATGGACGGTATGGCTCGTTCTTGTCGTTGTCGCCGCAGGATAGCAAGCCGCGTCGGCCGCACCCAGCGCTTACCCCAAAATGGGGTATGGCCCGCCGCGCGGTGCTCTTGCACCCTCGGAGCATCCATCCGAGAAGAGCGACAGCCCGATGAACGCAAGACTGCACGCCACGTCCCCCCTCGGCGACGCCGACCTGGTCCGTGCCGACCAGGCCCACTACATGCACGGCTACCACGTGTTCGACGACCACCGCGTCAACGGCTCGCTGAACATCGCCGCCGGCGACGGCGCCTATATCTACGACACCGCCGGCAACCGCTACCTCGACGCGGTGGGCGGCATGTGGTGCACCAACATCGGCCTGGGGCGCGAGGAAATGGCTCGCACCGTGGCCGAGCAGACCCGCCTGCTGGCCTATTCCAATCCCTTCTGCGACATGGCCAACCCGCGCGCCATCGAACTCTGCCGCAAGCTCGCCGAGCTGGCCCCCGGCGACCTCGACCACGTGTTCCTCACCACCGGCGGTTCCACCGCCGTGGACACCGCGATCCGCCTCATGCACTACTACCAGAACTGCCGCGGCAAGCGCGCCAAGAAGCACGTCATCACGCGGATCAACGCCTACCACGGCTCGACCTTCCTCGGCATGTCGCTGGGCGGCAAGAGCGCCGACCGGCCGGCCGAGTTCGACTTCCTCGACGAGCGCATCCACCACCTTGCCTGTCCCTACTACTACCGCGCTCCGGAAGGAGTGGGCGAGGCCGAGTTCCTCGATGGCCTGGTGGCGGAGTTCGAACGCAAGATCCTCGAACTGGGCGCCGACCGGGTGGGGGCGTTCATCTCCGAGCCGGTGTTCGGCTCCGGCGGCGTGATCGTCCCGCCCGCGGGCTACCACCGGCGGATGTGGGATCTGTGCCAGCGCTACGACGTGCTGTACATCTCCGACGAAGTGGTGACCTCCTTCGGCCGCCTCGGCCACTTCTTCGCCAGCCAGGCGGTGTTCGGCGTACAGCCGGACATCATCCTCACCGCCAAGGGCCTCACCTCCGGCTACCAGCCGCTGGGCGCGTGCATCTTCTCCCGGCGCATCTGGGAGGTGATCGCCGAGCCGGACAAGGGCCGCTGCTTCAGCCATGGTTTCACCTACTCCGGCCACCCGGTGGCCTGCGCGGCGGCGCTGAAGAACATCGAGATCATCGAGCGCGAGGGCTTGCTCGCCCACGCCGACGAGGTCGGCCGCTACTTCGAGGAGCGCCTGCAAAGTCTCCGCGACCTGCCCATCGTCGGCGACGTGCGCGGGATGCGCTTCATGGCCTGTGTCGAGTTCGTCGCCGACAAGGCGAGCAAGGCGCTGTTTCCGGAAAGCCTGAACATCGGCGAGTGGGTCCACCTGCGGGCGCAGAAGCGCGGCCTGCTGGTTCGTCCGATCGTCCACCTGAACGTGATGTCGCCGCCGCTGATCCTCACCCGCGAACAGGTCGATACCGTGGTCCGGGTGCTGCGCGAGAGCATCGAGGAAACCGTGGAGGATCTTGTCCGCGCCGGTCACCGGTAAGCGCCGGGGCGCCGCCGGCGCCCCACCCGAACATTCAGGAGAACCCCAATGGACGACAACAAGAACAAGGTCCTGCGGTTGCGCGATGTGGTGCTCTACACGGTCTCGGCGATGCTCTTCATGGACCAGATCGCCCTGGCTTCCTCCCTCGGTCCGTCGAGCCTGTTCTGGTGGCTCTACGTGCTGGTCCTGCTGTTCCTGCCGATGGCCATGATGACCTCCGAGCTGGGCACCGCCTTCCCCGCCAACGGCGGCGTCTACCACTGGGTGCGCAGCGCCTTCGGCTTCCGCTGGGGGGCCCGGGTGTCATGGATGTACTGGGTCAACAACGCACTGTGGATGCCTTCGGTCTACACCCTGTTCGGCAGCATGCTCGGCGCCTTCTATTTCCCCGAGCTGAGCCTCTGGGGCAAGATCGCCATCGGCATAGCCCTGGCGCTGCTCACCGCGGCGTTCAACGTGGTCGCGCTGCGCCTGGGCAAGTGGCTGCCGAACCTCGGCGCGCTGCTCAAGCTGCTCGCGGTGCTCGCCCTGGGCGTCGGCGGCCTGCACTTCGGCTGGAACCATGGCTTCGCCAACGACTTCAGCCTGGACTCCATCGTCCCGTCCTCGCCGGGCCAGATGGCCGCGCTGGGAGTGATGGTCTATGGCATCATGGGGACCGAGCTGGCCTGTTGCAGCGCCGCGGAGATGCGCAACGCGCGCCGCGACATCCCGCGCGCGGTGCTGATCTCCGGGCTGATCGTCGGCGCCTTCAACATCTTCGGCACCCTCGGCGTGCTGGCCGCGGTACCGGCCGAGGAAACCGACGTCACCCGGATCTTCGCCCATACCCTCTACAACATCTACGGCCACGACGGCGCCGGCGGGATGCTCGCCGACCTGGTCGGCGCCTTCGTCCTGTTCACCCTCTTCACCAACATGGTCACCTGGAGCATGGGCACCAACCGTGCCGCGGTGGAAGCGGCCAAGGCCGGCGAGCTGCCGGCGCTGTTCGGCGTGGTCCATTCGCGCCACGGCACGCCGATCGGCTCGGCGGTGCTGGCCTCGGCGGTGAGCATCGTCCTGCTGCTGCTCTACGGCCTGGTGGCGCACACTGCCGAGGAACTGTTCTGGACCCTGCTGTCGATCTTCGCCATGGTTTTCATGATGCCCTATGTGCTGATGTGCCTGGCCTTCGTCCGCCTGCGCCGCGCCGACCCGCGTCCACGGCCCTACCGGATGCCGCTGGGCGACCGCCTGGCCAGTCTCTGGGCGCTGTTCGTCGCGCTGCATGTGCTGGCCGGCATCTGCCTGTTCGTCGTCACCCCCGGCGCGCCGATGGACTGGGCCTACGCCGGCAAGATCGTCGGCGGCGTGGCGCTGGCCCTGGCCGTGGGCGAACTGCTGATCCGCCAGGCGGCGCGAAGGCGCGGCGTGATGTCACTGCGCGGTGCCTACGGTTGAGGAGCGGCCCTGTCGCAACACCGCCTATGGCGTTAATGTGCCGTTAACGCCCTTGGTGGGTAATGGGTCGCAGCGCAACACGGAGAAGGTCGTCATGTCCGAACGAGAGCACTGGCAACGGGTATACGAGAGCAAGCCGTCCGACGCGGTGAGCTGGTTCCAGGCCGAGGCCACGCTGTCCCTCGACCTGATCCGACGCATCGGCGCGCCCCGCGAGGCGGCGATCATCGATGTCGGCGGCGGCGCCTCGACCCTGGTCGACGGCCTGCTCGCCGAAGGCTTCGGCGACCTGACGGTGCTCGACCTTTCCGACGCCGCCCTGCGCGTCGCCCGCAACCGCCTCGGCGCGCGCGGCGAAGAGGTGCGCTGGATCGCCGGCGACATCACCGGCGTCGACCTGCCGGAAGCCACCTACGATGTCTGGCATGACCGCGCCGTGTTCCACTTCCTTACCACTGCCGAAGCCCGCCGCGCCTACGTGCGCCAGGTGATGAAGGCGGTCCGCCACGGCGGCCACGTGATCGTCGCCACCTTCGCCGCCGACGGCCCGACCGAATGCAGCGGCCTGCCAGTCATGCGCTACGACGCCGACGAACTGCACGCCGAGTTCGGCTCCGCCTTCCAGCTCACCGAGCACCGCGACGAACACCACGTCACTCCCGCCGGCCGGGTCCAGCACTTCGTCTACTGCCATTGCCTGAAACGCCTGTGAAGTGCTCCGAGGCTGGGCTACGCTCTGCTCGCCCGGCCATGCGAACGACTTTCCATGACATCCGGCATTTCTTCTTCGGACCCCGGCCTGATAAGCTCCCGTCTCGAGGAAAACCTCTTGCAAATCAAAGAGGAAGGCAATCACGCCCGGTGGCGTGGCCGGACTTCAAATCCGGTGGGGGACGGCAGCCGTTCCTGGGTGGGTTCGACTCCCACTGCCTTCCGCCAATTCTCCGCTCGCTTTCGGCGGCCATCGTGTCTCACAGGATCAAGCGTCTATCTCGGTCCGTTCCAGCAGAAGCAGCGTCTCACCCGTCCCCGTCGTCTCCCTGACCAGCGCTCCCCGCTCATTCCAAAACGCACTCCTGCCCGCCGCCTTCCAGCCACCCGTCGGCCCGCCATGGTTGGCCAGCAGCACGCCCATTCCGTGCTCGCGGGCATAACCGGCCAGTAGGGCCGAGTCGGCCGGGTAGCCGTTTTCTCCGATCAGCGCGCTGGCGATGTAGAGGCGAGCGCCGGCACGGGCGGCGTGGGCCGGGTGGCTGGGTTGGCTGAAGTCGGCGCAGACCGCCAACGCCATCGGCAGGCCGTCGATCTCCAGCAGGGGGCCGCCGTCGCCGGCTGAGAAGTGGCGTTCCTCGCCCGCGTGCAGGTGCTGCTTGGCATAGACGCCGAGGCTGCCGTCGGCGCCGAGGATCAGGGCGGCGATCAGCGGCTTGGCATGCTTCGGCGAGCGCAGCGGCAGGCCGACCACCGTGGTCATCCGTGCCTGCTCGGCGAGCTGGCGCAGCGGTTGCAGCAGGGGCGTGTCCGCCGGCTGGGCGAGGGCGGCGGCAGCGGTGGGTTCGTAGCCGGTGAGCGACAGTTCGGGAAACACCAGCAGGCGCACGCCCCGTGCCTGGGCGATACGCATCAGGCGCAGGTGGTCGTCGAGGTTGCGTGGCAGGTCGGCGGGGTGGGCGCAGCTCTGGGCGGCGGCGATCAGCGTCATGGGGCTGTCTCGGGTATGGATGGCACAAATTCGCCAGTAGAGCCGAAGGCAGCATTTCCGGGAAGAGGCGATTAGCGGCTGCGCTACGTTTGGCTGGGGAGGGCGCTTTCGTCGCCGCGAAGCCGTAAGATAACGCGCTTCATGGCGCGCCCGACGGACGGGTGCGCACGCTTGCCTCGGGAGAACAGGGATGGCCGAGATCAATCCGCTTTCAACGGACCTGCAACAGCAACTGGCGGAGCTGCAGGCACAGGGGCTCGCCTTGCTTGGCGTCGCCGCGGACGAGACGCCGGCGCAGATCGTCGCCGCCGTCACCGACTACGTGCGCGATGCGAGGGAGCAGGGGCGCAGCCTCGACGACGAGGCGGTCTTCGCCCTCGGCGCGCTGATCGGCGCGCAGTACGTGCGTGGCCTCGGCTGGCACTGGGGCGACGTGACCTGGGACGGCGACCCGGACAGCGCCGCCGTCGGCGTGCTCAGCCCCGACGAATCGCTGTTCAACAACCCCATCGGCTGGGTAGGCCAGATCGCCGAAAGCGGCGGCGGGGTGCCGTTCATGCTCAGCTACAACATGATCCTGGCCAACCAGGTGCCGCTGTTCGAGCGGGGCAGCGCCACCGGTCTCTATTGAGCATGCAGGCGGATCGCCGCGACGCGCCGGCCCATCCCGCCAGGCGGGGCCGACAACCTGAACGGCCGGCGTCAGGCGCCGCGACCCGCCGAGCAGCGCCAACCGGCGAACGAGGTGCGGGTGACCGTGGTGGAACAGACGCTGCCTCTGAGAAACCGCGCCTGCGGCGCTTTCCAGGAAGGCAGCCTGGAACGACGCGACTGCCGAGCCCATATCGGGCTGCAATTCCGCGATTGAGTGGGCTGCGGGTTCGCGACTCGGCTGGCCTTCCTGGGAACACTTCTGAGGTTTTCGCATGACGGATCTTGAACACGCGGTGGAAAGCAACCGACGCGCCTGGGACGCGTCCGCCGACAGTCACCTGCGTGGCAGCGGCTGGCAGGAATTGTCGCTGGCGGTACAGGAAACCGGCTTCAGTTGCCTGGACGAGACCCTGGCTGGCGTGCTGCGCAATCTGGACCTGGCCGGCAAGGCGGCGGTCCAGGTCGGCTGCAACAACGGCCGGGAAGTGCTTTCGCTGTACGCCTTCGGCGTCGCGCGGGCGGTTGGGATCGACCAGTCCGCCGCCTTCCTCGCCCAGGCGCGGCAACTGGCCGAGCGCTCGCCGCATCAGCCGCGTTTCGTCGAAGCCAATGCCTACGAGCTGCCGGCCGAGCTGAACGGTCAGTTCGACCTGCTGCTGATCACCATCGGTGTGCTCAACTGGATGCCCGACATCGCGCGCTTCTTCGCCTCGGTGAGCGGCCTGCTGAAGCCGGGCGGGCAATTGGCGATCTATGAGACCCACCCGTTCCTGGAGATGCTCGAACCCGAGTCGGAGCGACCGTTCGAACTGCGCAACGACTACTTCACCGACACGCCCCACGTATCCCGGGAGGCCATCGTCTACGAAGGCAGCGGCAGCGATACCGGCATCGCCAGCTACTGGTACGTCCACCCGCTCGGCGACATCCTCGGCGGGCTGCTCGGCGCCGGCCTGCGCCTGAGTCACTTCAAGGAGTACCCGCACTCGAACCGCGAGGAACTCTACGACCTCTACGAGGACGGACCGCTGGCGATCCCGATGTGCTACACGCTGGTCGCGGTCAAGGCATGACCTGCGTCGAGGCCGGGCGAGGCGCGCCGCTGCGTGTGGTGGTGGTCGGCACCAGCGGGGCCGGGAAGTCGACCTTCTCCGCCGCGCTGGCCGCCAGGCTGGGTTGTACGCATGTCGAACTCGACCGACTCTACTGGGGCCCCGGCTGGCAAGCCGTGCCCCACGAACGCTTCGAGCACGCCGTGGAGCGGGCGACGACGGCGCCGCGCTGGGTCGCCGACGGCAACTACAGCGCCGTCCGCGAGTTGCTCTGGGGCCGCGCCACCCACGTGGTATGGCTGAATTTCGGCCGCTGGACGGTGTTCTCCCGGGTCCTTCGCCGCACCCTGGCCCGGGGCCTGCTGCGCACCCGCCTGTCCCACGGCAACCGTGAATCGCTGCGGATGGCGTTCTGCTCCAGGGATTCGATCCTGCTCTGGTCATGGACCACCTTCGCAGGCAACCGCCGCAAATACACCGGCCTGCGCGAGGATCCGCGGTTCGCGCATTTGCGCTGGGTGGAGGTTGGCGAGCCGGGGAGGGTGGGGGAGGTGATCGAGAGGTTGGTGGAAGCCGCGCTCGCACAGTCGCAGTAGTGAGCGAAGCACGCTATCCGCCTCAGTCCTGGGGCTTGCTTACCCGGCTGCGCAGCGACTCGAAATAGGCTGTATCGGCGGGGCCGCCTGGCGTCGATTCCGCGCCGGCGACCAGCGTTTCACGCAGTTCCCTGGCGTGCATTTCGCGTTCTCCCCTTTAGGCCACTCTGTATCATTGGGTGCCGCGTCGCCGCCAGCGCCCGGCCGAGAATCCTTGCGACGACCTCGTCCTTGCCACGGGTATAGGCCTCGCGGTCGGTGGGGTAGCGGCGGGCCAGGGCGTGCTTGGTTTCGGCGTAGAGGCGGGCGTCGTCGGGGTGGTTGCGCAGCCAGTCGCGGAACAGCAGGTAGCGGTCGGCCTGGGCCAGGGGCATGACATGGACATGGTGGGTGCGGCCATGGCCGAAGGGCGGCATGCCTTTGACGAAGAACATCCGCTGGGTGTTCGGGTTCTCGCGCCAGAACTGGTAGCCGAGGCCCTCCAGCGGGGCTGCCAGCCGCTGCGGATCGTGGCCGGGCGGCGGCAGCAGGAGGATGTCGATGATCGGCTTGGCGTCGAGCCCGGGCACCGCGGTGCTGCCGACATGCTCGATGCCCAGCCCGGGCAGCGCCAGCGCCGTGCGGATGGCCTCGGCTTCGGCGGCGAAGTGTTGTGGCTAGGCGGGGTCGGCAGGCAGCACCTCGATGCGGTCGTCGTCGGCGTTGCTCCAGCGTTGGCCGTCGAAGCGGGGCGGTTGGGGTGGGGACATGGCGGACTCCGGGGATATGCGGGAGATTGGCGGCGATGGAGAGCTGGGGTAGGGCGAATAACGCCAGCGGCGTTATCCGCCTTCCGCGAGCGGGGTGCGGGTAAAACCCGGGAGTCTCAGACGTCCAGCGCCTGTACCCCTGGATGCTGCGGATCGAACCCATCCAGGCGCATGCGCTCGGCGAATGCCTCCCGCGCCGCGTCTCCCTGGAGAAACGCGCTCCGCGCCGAGGCCCAGTCGTCCGGTTGCAGCCGTACCATCCAGCCCTCGCCGTAGCAATCCCGGTTGATCAGCGCCGGGCGCTTGACCACCGCCGGGTTGCTCGCCAGCAGGGTCCCGGCCAACGGGCTGCGGGCCGAGGAGGCAGCCTTGGCGAACTCGACCACGCCGAAGCTGCGGTCGCGTTCGATGTGCCAGCCGTCGCGCTTGGGGGTGAAGGCGAAGATTTCGCCATACAGCGCGCAGCCGTAGGCGCTCAGGCCCAGGGTCAGGCTGCCGTCGACTTCCTCGCGCAACCACAGGTTGTAGTCCGGGGCGTAGAACAGCCCGTCGGGGAACTCCAGGCCGTGCAGGTTCGCGCTCATAGGGTCAGCACCCGCTCGGATTCGAGGATCAGCCGTGCCAGTTCGCCGCCGCTGGAGATTTCGTCGAGTTCCTCGATCAGTTCGCTTTCGTCGATGTTCACCCCGGGTTGGCGGCACATCAGCAGGCGCGCGCCGGCCTCGCGGGCCTGGCGGATGAAGTGGCGCAGCGGCTCGCCGCCGTCCAGCGCGCGCAACTGGTCGGCGACGGCGCGGCGGGCCAACTGCACGCCTTCGCCGCTGAGGAACAGGGTCACCTCGGCGTCCATGCAGGCCAGCAGGGTGGCGGTGTGGAAGGGCGCGGCGCAGCGGGCCGGGGTGCTCGGGCCGCTGGAGACGATGATGAGGACGCGCTGGGCGTGGGTGTCAGGGTTCAAGGGGCTTGTCCATCTGGATCAGCGCCACGCGCCGGCCGTCCGGATCGTGGCGTTCGGCGATGGCGCGCGGCTGGTAGCCGAGCTGGGTATAGAGCAGCAGCCCGGCGGCGTTGGCGTTGAAGCAGGAAATCTTCATCAGGCGCGCTTTGTACTGTTCGCGGGCGAGGTTTTCCATGACCCCGATCAGGTAGCGGGCCACGCCCAGGCCGCGCGCGGCGGGCGCCACCATCATGTTGCCGAGGGCGCAGAAGTCGCCGTGCTGCCACTGGTAGAAGTTGGCGAAGCCGAGCACCTGTCCGTCGTGCACGGCCACGGTGCTGCCGCGGCGTTCGGCGATGGCGGCGGCCAGCTGGGCGACGCTGAACGGCCAGATCGCCTTGGGGTAGCAATAGAAGAGTTCGTCGCGGTCCTGGGGGAAGCCGGCGACCGTCTCCAGGTCACCGGTCTCCGCCGGGCGGTGGCTGAGCTGCATGTCAGCGCGGCGGGTATTGCGACATGACTTTCTGCACCGTCTCGCGGATCGCCTGCTCGCGCTCGGCCGGGCTCGGCGGGCTGGTGCGCATGATCTGCTCGCCGCTGCCGCGCCAGACCAGTTTGCCGTCCTTGCCGTCGAACAGGTCGACCTGGAGGGTGGCAACCTTGTAATTCACGGTGCGCGTCTCGGCCATCGCCGGGCCGCCCCAGTATCCTCCCCAGTAGCCGCCCCAGTAACCGCCGCCGTAGTTGGTGGTGATCTGGTCCTGGCGATCGTCGACGATCAGGTAGGCGCGCACCGTGACGTCGCCCCTGGCGTTGCCCTGGGCCGGACGCAGGCCGCGCTGGTCGAGCTGCTGGGCGACGGCTTCGCGGATGCGTTGCTCGGTGAGGTCGCTCTTGATGCGTGGGTCGTCGGGGCGGTATTCGAAGGCGGGTTGCGACCAGCTCCAGCTACGGTAGGCGGCGAAGTCGCGGGAGCTGTCGAAGTCGCGGTCGAGCTGGGTGGTTTCGCAGGCTGCGAGGCTGAGGAGCAGGCCGAGCAGCAGGATTCGGCGGATCATGGTTTTTCTCCAGTCAGAGTTCACATCCAAGCTCAGCGCCGGATGAAAGGCAAGAGGAAACGCGGGTTTGAAGCGTCTCCACAAGTAACGTTGGCGAGCACCCGCCCTATAGGGCGCGACGGGAGAATGAAATGAATCGAAGTATTGCGATCCTGCTGCTGGGCCTGTCGCTGACCGGCTGCGTCGAGGCACGCTCGGTGGTACCGGCGGATGGCCCGGGCCCGCTGCTGGTGGCCCATCGCGCCGGCACCGCGGACTACCCGGAGAACACCCTGCTGGCGATCCGCAAGGCGCTGGACAACGGCGCCGACGCGCTATGGTTGTCGGTGCAGTTGAGCGCCGATGGCCATCCGGTGCTCTATCGCCCCGCTGACCTGGCGGTCCTGACCCAGGGCGCCGGCGCGGTCGGCCAGTCGAGCCTGGCCGAGCTGGCGCGCTTGAACGCCGGCTATATGTTCAAGGCCGAGGACGGCAGCTATCCCTACCGCCAGAAGCCGCTGCGGATTCCTACGCTGCGCCAGGCGCTGCGGGCGATCCCGCCGCAGGTGCCGGTGTTCCTCGACATGAAGTCGCTGCCGGTGGAGCCGCTGGTCGATGCCGTGGCCGGCGAGCTGGAGCGGCAGAAGGCCTGGTCGCGGGTGCGTTTCTATTCCACCGAGAAGGCCGCCAACGACTACCTGACGCAGCGCTACGCGGACCGCGCGCGACAGTTCGAAAGCCGCGATGCGACGCGCAACCGCCTGGTCGGCCTGGCCTTCGGCGAGCGCTGCGAGGCACCGCCGGCCGGCGGCACCTGGATGGGCATCGAGCTGCGCCGCGAACTGACGGTGACCGAGCGCTTCACCCTTGGCGAGTCTTCCTACAAGGTGCCGGCGGCGCAGTTGTGGACGCGCAAAGCGATGGACTGCGTGCGCCGCGAGCCGGTGAAGGTGGTGATGTTCGGCATCGAGACCGCCGAGGACTACCGCACCGCGCGCGCCCTGGGCGCCGACGCGGTGATGAGCAACTCGCCCAGGAAGATGGAGGCGATCCGCCGCCGGGTGCTCGCCGATCAGCCCGGCGGGTAGCTCGACAGCGCCCGTTTCACCGCTTCGCGCAGGGCCTTGGCCTGTTCGCTGGCGGAGTCGCCGGAGTCGAACTCGGCGCTGTTGCCCCACACCGGCTGGCCGCTGCGGGCGTCGTTCAGCTCGACGCGGACCACGGTGACCTGCACGGTGTAGCTGCGGGTCACCGGGTAGCTGGCGCCATAGCCGTACCAGGGATCGCGCCAGCCGCCGTAGTTGCCGTAGTAGCCGCCGTAGTAGTCGGTGACCTGGCGGGTGCGCAGTTCGTTGCGCAGGAACGCGCTGACCTGCAGGTCGGCCGCGCTGCCCGGCCGCGCCGGGCGCAGGCCGCGCTGGTCGAGCTGCTGGCTGACGGCGTCGCGCAACTGGTTGTCGTCCAGGCCCTGGGGAAAGCCGCTGACCCCGGCGGCGGCCCAGCTCCAGCTACGGTAGCGGGCGTAGTCGCGCGGCGCCGCCGGATAGGCGCCGGGATCGAGGCCGGGATTGGCCGCGGTGGCCGGCTGCGGCGGGTAGGGCAGAGAGCTGGCGCGGTAGGGATTGTCGCCCTGGCAGGCACCGAGGGCGGCCAGGCTGGCGAGTAACGGCAGGATCAACAGTCGCGATTGCATGCTCGACGCTCCGTGGCCGCGCTACGTCGGCGGCCCTTGCAGGCTCAGACTGCATTCTGCGCCTTTCATTGCGGGCGGCACAGCCAGTGCAGGTAGCGGCCAAGCCCGGCAAAGGCCGGGTGGCGGCGGTAGGCCAGTTCCATTTCTACCAGGTCGAGCCGTTCGGCCTTGGCCTGGAACTCGCTCGGCATGTAGTCGTGGAACACCCGCACGCCGCTGCGCGCCTCGATGCGCCAACGCGCTGCCAGCGCCTGTTCCAGCTCGCGCGGGTCGAGCGGGCGCTGCGGGGTCAGGCTCTGCCCCTCGCCAGCGAAGCGTTCCTTGCGCAGCTTGCGGAAGTGGCCCTTGAGCAGGTTGCGGTAGATCAGAGCGTCGCGATTGTAGAAGGCCAGCGACAGCCAGCCGCCGGGTGCGCAGAGTTGGTGCAGCACCGGCAGGATCGCATGGGGTTCGGCCAGCCACTCGAGCACGGCGTGGCAGAGCACCAGGTCGTAGGGCTCGGTGAGCTGGCCGAGCAGTTCCTGCCAGGGCGCCTGGATGAATTCGGCGGCCTGCCCGGCTTCGGCGAAGCGCTGGCGGGCGCCGTCGAGCATGGGTTGCGCTGGCTCGGCGAGGGTTACGCGGTGGCCGCGAGCGGCCAGCCAGAGCGACATGTGGCCGAGCCCGGCGCCGATGTCGAGGACCCGCAGAGGTCGCTCCGGGAGGGCCTCGGCGAGGTCGGCCTGGAGTACCGCGAGGCGGATCGCACCCTTGGCGCCGCCATAGATCTTTTCGGCGAAGCGCGTCGCCAGTTCGTCGAAATGGCGGTCGCTCATGGCAGGAAGCGCCGTTCGCAGTCGGCCAGCTTGGCGCGCACCACCTGTTCCAGGTCGAGGCCGGTTTCCCCGCAGAACAGCAGCAGATAAAGGACGATGTCGCCAACTTCCTGGCCAGCGTGTTCGAGCTGCTCGGCCGACAGCGTGCGCGACTGGTCTTCCGTCAGCCACTGGAAGATCTCCACCAGTTCGGCCATCTCGACGCTGGCGGCCATGGCCAGGTTCTTCGGGCTGTGGAATTGGCGCCAGTCGTTGCGGTCGCGGATGGCGTGCAGGCGCGCGGTGAGTTCGTGCAGGTCCATGGGGGATTCTTCGCGGTGGCGGTAAGCAGCCGCATAGCTTCGGGCTTTGCGCCCGAAGCTTCAAGGCATGGCGGACCGGCGTCAGCCCTGTAGCCGGCTCCAATGCCCGGCCATGTGCGGCAGGTCGTCCTTGCCGCGCAGGCTGAACTGGCCGTCCGCCGCCGCCGCGCTGGCCAGGAGGGTGAGGCTGGCCGGCAGCAGCACTGGCTTCTGGAAGCGCACCTCGACCCGATAGCCCGAGGCTGGCAGTCGCTCGCCGAGGGCGGCCAGGCTGCGAGCCTTGTTCCACAGGCCGTGGGCGATGGCGCGGGGAAAGCCGAACAGCTTGGCGCTGGGCGCCGACAGGTGGATCGGGTTGTAGTCGCCGGCGGCACGGGCATAGCGCCGGCCGATGTCGGCGGGCGCCTTCCAGTTGTCGACCGGCTCCAGCGGCAGCGGCTCCTGCTCGGCTTTCGGCGGAATTTCGCCGGGCACCTTGACGCCGCGGCAGAGCACCTTGCTGTCGCCGACCCAGAGCAGGCCAAGCTGGTCTTCCAGGCGGGTGACGATGCTGAAGGTGGCGCCCTTGTCGTGCGGTTGCAGGTTTTCCACCGCGACGCTCACGGTGAACGGGCCGAGGCCGCCGAGCGCGCGCAGCACGTCGATGCGGTTCTCCAGGTGGACCAGGCCGAGCAGCGGGAAGGGGAAGCGCTTGTCGGTGAGCAGCGCCATCTGCAGCGGGAAGGCGAGGATGTGCGGGTAGGTCGGCGGCAGCAGGCCGTCGTCGCGGAAGCCGCAGACCTGGCGGTAGCGCTCGAGGTGCTTCGGGTCCACCGTGACCTGGCTGCGCAGGCCGCGCTCGGGCAGGGCCTTGCCGCGGATGCCGCGGCGCAGTGCGGCGCGCAGGAACAGGCCGGGCAGGGCGGGTGGGGCGGGCAGGTCGAGCCAGGCGGTGGGCATTGGACATCTCCTCGAAATAGGTGGCTGTCAGCTTAGTCGAGCACCCGCAGCAGGCATTGGCCGCCTGGCCGACGCCGCTGGCAGGGCGGTCAATCGGCTCCGGGATGCGTCTGCATCGAGATTTTCGACCACGCCGGCGGCTAGTCGATCTGAGGGTTTTTCCGTCATGCGGGATGGGTTATTTCTATGGCCTCTCCTTGAGAGGGGATGGCAAAGCTGCCTAAGATGGGCCCGCCCCATGGATAACTAGAAAAAACACCATGCGTGATCTGACCGACGATGTAGCGCTGATGCGCCCGGTGATCGACGCCCTGCGCGCCAGCGGCTGCGATCCGGACCGGGTCCTGGTCCGTGTCGGGCTGCCACCGGGTGGCCTGCCGGCCGGCCGTTTCCCCCATTCCGCACAGAACCTGTTCTGGAAGGCCGCCGCCGACGAGTGCGGCGAAGAGCATGTCGGCCTGCACCTGGCCGAGCACCTGCCGGCGTTCCACGGCCTGCTCCTGGAATACCTGTTCCTCTCCAGCGATACCTTCGGCGCCGGCCTGCGCCATTCCCTGCGCTACGTACGCCTGCTGTCCGACACCCTGCAGGCGCAACTGGAGGTGGAGGGCGAGCGCGCGGTGCTGTCGCTGGGCGAATCGCCGGCGATCAACCGCCACTTCCCGGAAATGCTCGCCGGCGCGGTGATCCGCCTGTTCGGCGCGCTCACCGAGGGCGAGTTCAAGCCGCTGGAAGTGCAACTGATGAACGAAACCGGCGCGCCGATGGAGCGCTACCGTGCGGTCTACGGCTGCCCGACGATCCTCGGCATGCCGCGCTACGCGCTGGTATTCGATGCCGCGGTGCTGGACAAACCCTCGCGCCACGCCGCCCCGGAACTGCTGCGCATGCACGAGTCGCTGGCGCGCCGGCAACTGGCCGAGGTGGAGCGCCTGGACCTGGTGCGCCAGGTCCGCGAACTGATCGGCGAGTTGCTGGTGGACGGAGGCGCCACCCTGGAGCAGGTCGCCGCGCGCCTCGGCATGCCGGCCCGACGTCTGCGCGAACGCCTGGCGATGGCCGGGGTGCGCTTCAACGATCTGGTCACCGACTACCGCTGCCGACTGGCCAAGGAACTGCTGCTGAAGACCGACGAGCGCATCGAAGTGATCGTCGAACGCACCGGGTTTTCCGAGCCGAGCACCTTCTATCGCGCGTTCAAGCGCTGGGTCGGCGAGACGCCGGTGGAGTTCCGCCGGCGCGGGCAGCAGGGGCGCGGGTAGGGCCTGTCCGAAGGGGCTACCGGTGGTTTCCCGGTGCAGGGCCAGATAACGCCGTTGGCGTTATCCGCCCTACCGGGTCGGCGTCCTGTTGCCGGGGAGTCAGGGGCCGCCTCAGGCCCCCAGCAGGCTCTGCCCGCACACCCTCAGCACCTGGCCGCTGACCGCGCCGGACGACGGCTGGGCGAACCAGGCCACCGTTTCGGCGACGTCCTGCGGCAGGCCGCCCTGGCTCATGGAGTTCATCCGCCGGCCGGCCTCGCGGATGGTCAGCGGAATGGCGGCGGTCATCTGCGTCTCGATGAAGCCCGGCGCCACCGCGTTGATGGTGATGCCGCGCTTGCCCAGCGCCGGCGCCCAGGCCTGGGCCAGGCCGATCAGGCCGGCCTTGCTCACCGCGTAGTTGCTCTGCCCGAGGTTGCCGGCGATGCCGCTGATCGACGCCAGCAACACCACCCGGCCGTTGTCATGCAGCTTGCCGCCGTCGAGCAGGGCCTGGGTCAGCACCTGCGGGGCATTGAGGTTGACGTTGATCACCGAGTTCCAGAAGTCGCTGCTCATCTTCGCCAGGGTCTTGTCGCGGGTGATCCCGGCGTTGTGCACAACGATATCGACGCCCTCAGGCAGCACGTCCACCAGTTGCTGCCCGGCGTCCGCGGCGCAGATGTCGAGGGCCACGGCACGGCCGCCGAGGCGCGCGGCGAGGCCTTCGAGGGCCTCCCTGGCCGGCGGCACGTCGAGCAGCACCACTTCCGCGCCGTCGCGCGCCAGGGTTTCCGCGATGGCCGCGCCAATGCCGCGGGCGGCGCCGGTGACCAGTGCGCGCTGGCCGGCCAGCGGCTTGCTCCAGTCGTGGACCTGGGCGCTGTTGGCGGCAAGACGGATCACCTGGCCGGAGACGTAGGCGCTCTTCGGCGAGAGGAAGAAGCGCAGTGCGCCTTCCAGTTGGTCCTCGGCGCCCTTGCCGACGTACAGCAACTGCACGTTGCCGCCGCGACGGATTTCCTTGCCCAGGGAGCGGGTGAAACCTTCCAGGCTGCGTTGCACGCTGGCGGCGACCGGGTCCTTGAGAGACTCGGGGGGGCGTCCGAGGACCACCACCTTCGGGCACTTGTCGAGGCCCTTGAGCACCGGCTGGAAGAAGTCGCGCAGCGCCACCAACTGCTCGAAGCGGGTCAGGCCGCTGGCGTCGAACAGCACCGCCTTGGCCCGCGGGCTGTGCTCGGCGGTCCAGCGCGGCAGCTCGAACTGTCCCTCGACGGCGGCGAACACCGCGTCGGTCAGCTTGCCGGCGAAGGGCAGCACGGCCTCGGCCAGCGCGCCGCTCCCGCCGATCACCAGCGGGCCGTCCACCGGGCGCACCCGGCCGGCCTGCCAGCGCTCCAGGCGCAGCGGGGAGGGAAGGCCGACGGCGCCAACCAGGCGGCGGCCGACGGGGGAGTTGGCGAAGGCGATGTAACGATCGGTCATGGAACGGGCTCCCGGTGGAAAGGCTCCAAGGCTGAAGGTGGATTCCGCCGGCCAACGATGCCGAGGGAACGCGGGTAACAGTGTGGACAACTCTACGCAGCCACCTGTTCGCCGCAATTGACCGCGCTGACCGGGATAACGGCAGGGCGGCCAATGCGACGCGACCGGCTAAGGTTAGCCTGTGCGCCACTGACCGCTCAGTTAACGGGTCGAGCCTCGGCTCGGCGTAAACGATTCCAGCAAGGAGTTCTTCCATGACCCAGCTGCGCCGGGTCGCCATTGTCGGCGGCAACCGTATTCCCTTCGCCCGCTCGAACACCGTGTACGCCACGGCGAGCAACCAGGAGATGCTCACTTCCGCCCTGGAAGGCCTGGTGGAGCGCTACAACCTGCACGGAGAGCGCCTTGGCGAGGTGGTGGCCGGCGCCGTGCTGAAGCATTCGCGCGACTTCAACCTGACCCGCGAATGCGTGCTCGGTTCGCGCCTGGCCCCGGAAACCCCGGCCTACGATATCCAGCAGGCCTGCGGTACCGGCCTGGAGGCGGCGATCCTGGTGGCCAACAAGATCGCCCTCGGGCAGATCGACAGCGGCATCGCCGGCGGCGTCGATACCACTTCCGACGCGCCGATCGGGGTCAACGAGGGCCTGCGCAAGATTCTCCTCGAGGCCAACCGCGGCAAGAGCAACCTGGACAAGCTCAAGAGCCTGCTGAAGATCCGCCCGCGCCACGTGGTCCCGGCCATCCCGCGCAACGGCGAGCCGCGCACCGGGCTGTCGATGGGGGAGTCCTGCGAACTGATGGCGCAGACCTGGCAGATTCCCCGCGACGAGCAGGACAGGCTGGCCTTCGAGAGCCACCACAAGCTGGCCGCGGCCTATGAGGAGGGCTGGCAGAACGACCTGATGACGCCGTTCCGCGGCCTGACCCGCGACCAGAACCTGCGCCCGGATATCGACCTGGAGAAGATCGGCACCCTCAAGCCGGTGTTCGAGCGCGGTTCGCGCGGCACCCTCACGGCGGCCAACTCGACGCCGCTGACCGACGGCGCCTCGGTGGTACTGCTGGCCAGCGAGGAGTGGGCGAAGGCGCGCGGTCTGCCGATCCTGGCCTATTTCAAGGACGGCGAGGCGGCGGCGGTGAACTTCGTCGATCGCCAGGAGGGCCTGCTGATGGCGCCGGTCTACGCGGTGCCGCGGCTGCTGGCACGCAACGGCCTGAGCCTGCAGGACTTCGACTACTACGAGATCCACGAGGCCTTCGCCGCCCAGGTGCTCTGCACCCTGAAGGCCTGGGAAGACCCCGAGTACTGCAAGACCCGCCTCGGCCTCGACCAGCCGCTGGGCTCCATCGACCGCAGCAAGCTCAACGTCAAGGGCAGCTCACTGGCCGCCGGCCACCCGTTCGCCGCCACGGGAGGACGGATCGTCGCCAACCTGGCCAAGCTGCTCTCGCTGGCGGAGCAGGGACGCGGGCTGATTTCCATCTGCGCCGCCGGTGGGCAGGGTGTGACCGCGATCATCGAGCGGTAATCCAATAGGGCGAGCGGCCTTGTCGCTCGACGATGTAAGCAACTCCGTGACTTGGGCGGTGCCGTGCGAACGGGACCGCCTTTTTTTTTTGCTGGCGCCCTACGGTTCGGGTTCGTCGGCGGCGTTGGAGACAGCGAATTCGACGCTTGTACGGAGAATCCCCTCTCTCTTCAGGGAGAGAGTTGGGGTGAGGGCGGCTCCGCTATCGGCCGGGAGTGCCGCTGCGGCGGATAACGCCGTTGGCGTTATGCGCCCTACCGTTCGGGTTCGTGGCGGCGATGAAGTACGGATCCCGACGCCTGCCGGATAACCCCGGCGTAGGGCTCACGCCGCACATCCGCCATTGCCGTCCTGCCCCCGCAGGCTTGCCGGCTGGCGGTCGGCGAAGGGGGTGGAGAGGATCATCGAGGTCTTGCTGATGCCGAACTTCATCAGCCGGTCGATCAGGTCCTGCAGCTCCGGCATCGAAGCCACGGCGGCCTTCATCAGCACGCAGGCGTCGCCGGTGATCCGGTGGCAGAGGGTCAGTTGGGGGATCCGGGCCAGTTCGTCGAGCACCGACTGGCAATCCTTCTCGGTGATCCGCAGTTCGATCACGCACTCGATGGGCAGGCCGAGCTTGGCCAGGTTCACCGAGGCGTGGTAGCCGGTGATCACCCCTTCGGCCTCCAGCTTGGCCACCCGGTCGGCCACCGCCGGGGGCGACAGGTTGATGCGCCGGGCCAGTTCGGCGAAGGTCAGGCGGCCGTTGTCGATCAGGGCGGCGAGGAGCGCACGGTCGTATTTGTCCATGATGGGTCCCGGTTGTCGAATCGACGGAAAGCATGGCCGATTTCCATGGAAAGAAAAGTGTTACGTCCCGATAACCAGCGGCTGTGCCTTAACCGGCGGGTAGCGACCTCATAAAATGAAGTCTTTCTCCCGCCTGCCCTGTCGAGTGCTTTCCATGCCTGCCCGTCGCCTTCCGCTGTTGCTTTTCGGTGCGTTCTTCGCCCTGTACTTCATCTGGGGCTCCACTTACCTGGCGATCCGCTTCGGCGTCGAGTCCTGGCCTCCGATGCTGATGGCCGGGGTGCGCTTCGTCATCGCCGGCGGCCTGATGTTCGCCTGGTTGCGCTGGCGCGGCGCGCCGTTGCCGACCTGGCGCGAGTGGCGCGGCGCGGGGGTCGTCGGAATCCTCCTGCTCAGTTGCGGCAACGGCGGGGTGACGGTGGCCGAGCACTGGGGCGTGTCTTCCGGGGTGGCGGCCCTCGCGGTGGCTACGGTGCCGCTGTTCACCCTGCTGTTCAGCCAGTTGTTCGGCCAGCGCAACACCACGCTGGAATGGGGCGGCATCGTGCTCGGGCTGTTCGGCATCGTCCTGCTCAACCTCGGTTCGAACCTCCAGGCCAGCCCTGCCGGCGCCGGCCTGATCCTGTTCGCCGCCGCGTCCTGGGCCTTCGGCTCGGTGTGGAGCCGGCGCCTGTCGCTGCCGGCCGGACCGATGGCCAGCGCCGCGGAAATGCTGGTCGGCGGCGCGGTGCTGCTGGTCGGCAGCCTGGCCAGCGGCGAGCGCCTGGAGCATTGGCCGAGCACCAGCGGCTGGCTGGCGCTGGTGTACCTGATCCTGTTCGGCTCGATCATCGCCTTCAGCGCCTACCAGTACCTGCTGCGCAACGTACGGCCGGCGGCGGCCACCAGCTATGCCTACGTCAATCCGGCGGTGGCGGTGTTGCTCGGCACCCTGTTCGCCGGCGAGCGGATCGGCGGTATCGAGGGGCTGGCGATGGCGGTGATCATCAGCGCCGTGGTGCTCATCGGCCTGCCCCAGTGGCGCGCCAGCCGCGCCGCCGCCTGAATGCCTTAAGCGATCCCTAAGGCGGGCTGCGCCATGATGCGGCGCAGCGCCCGGATGGGCCGGGCTGACGGGGGTACGAAGATGAAAGCGCTGGTCATCGGTGTGGTCCTGGTGTTCCTTGGCGGTTGCGCCAGTCACGTGAGCCCCGGCGGCAAGGCCATCGAGTCGCCGATCAAGGAGTATTTCGGCCAGGACCCCATCGAGCGCCGGGCCTTCGGCGAGAGCGAGAACGGCGCCGAGGCCGAGGATTCGCCACTGCGTTTCCGCCTGACGCCCTGAACGGTCGCCCCGGGCGCCTGACCGGACGTGCAGAAGTCGTCTCCAGCGTCTTCAATACGGAATGACGGTCGCCGCCAGGCGGCCCCGTAGCGAAGGCCGGAGGGGCGATGGAGAGCATGCTGGACAGGCCCGAGCAGGAACTCGTGCTGGTGGTGGACGACACCCCGGACAACCTGCTGCTGATGCGCGAGCTGCTCGAGGAGCAGTACCGCGTGCGCACCGCCGGCAGCGGCCCGGCCGGGCTGCGGGCAGCCGTCGAAGAGCCGCGCCCGGACCTGATCCTGCTCGATGTGAACATGCCGGGCATGGACGGCTACGAGGTCTGCCGACGGCTCAAGGCCGATCCGCTGACCCGCGACATCCCGTTGATGTTCCTCACTGCCCGCGCCGATCGCGACGACGAGCAACAGGGCCTGGCCCTGGGCGCGGTGGATTACCTGGGCAAGCCGGTGAGCCCGCCGATCGTCCTGGCGCGGGTGCGCACCCACCTGCAATTGAAGGCCAATGCCGATTTCCTGCGCGACAAGAGCGAATACCTGGAACTCGAAGTTCGCCGTCGCACGCGCCAGCTGCAACAGTTGCAGGACGCCGTCATCGAAGCCCTGGCGACCCTTGGCGATCTTCGCGACAACCCGCGCAGCCGCCATCTTCCGCGTATCGAGCGCTATGTCAGGCTGCTCGCCGAGCACCTGGCGGCGCAGCGGGCGTTCGCCGACGAGCTGACTCCGGAGGCTGTCGACCTGCTGAGCAAGTCGGCGCTGTTGCATGACATCGGCAAGGTCGCGGTGCCCGACCGGGTCCTGCTCAACCCCGGGCAACTGGACGCCGCCGACACCGCCCTGCTACAGGGCCATACCCGCGCCGGGCGCGACGCCCTGGCCAGCGCCGAGCGGCGGCTCGGCCAGCCTTCCGGATTCCTCCGCTTCGCCCGGCAGATCGCCTACAGTCATCACGAACGCTGGGATGGCCGGGGCTTTCCGGAAGGCCTTGCGGGCGAGCGGATTCCCCTGGCGGCGCGGATCGTCGCCCTGGCCGACCGCTACGATGAACTGACCAGCCGGCACGCCTACCGGCCGCCGCTGGCGCATGCCGAGGCGGTGCTGCTGATCCAGGCCGGCGCCGGCAGTGAATTCGACCCACGGCTGGTGGAGGCCTTCGTCGCCGTGGCCGACGCTTTCGCCGAGGTTGCCCGGCGCTACGCCGACAGCGCCGAGGCGCTGGACGTGGAGATGCAGCGGCTGGAACAGGCGGTGGCGGAAAGCATCGAACTCACCGCGCCACCGGCCTAGTACGCCGATCGGTGCGCAGTCCGGCGGAAAGCCGGCGCGTCCGGCTGTGCTCGGCACGGCGTTTGCCGTATAACGTCAGACCCTTTGCCTTACACATTGGCCCCGAGGAACCGCGTAGCACCGATGAAGACACCCAGACGCCTGGAACCGTTGATCGAAGACGGTCTGATCGACGAGGTCGTGCGCCCGCTGATGAGCGGCAAGGAAGCCTCGGTCTATGTGGTGCGTTGCGGCGACAGCCTGCGTTGCGCCAAGGTCTACAAGGAAGCCAACAAGCGCAGCTTCCGCCAGGCCGCCGAGTACCAGGAGGGCCGCAAGGTCCGCAACAGCCGCCAGGCGCGGGCCATGGCCAAGGGCTCGAAGTATGGCCGCCGCGAACAGGAGGAAGCCTGGCAGAATGCCGAAGTGGCGGCCCTGTTCCGTCTCGCCGGGGCCGGTGTGCGGGTGCCGAAGCCCTATGATTTCCTCGATGGCGTGTTGCTGATGGAACTGGTGGCGGACGCCGACGGCGATGCTGCGCCGCGTCTCAACGACGTGACGCTGGAGCCCGACGAGGCACGGCGCCACCACGCTTTCCTGATCCGCCAGATCGTCGCCATGCTCTGCGCCGGCCTGGTGCACGGCGACCTCTCCGAGTTCAACGTCCTGCTCGGTCCGGACGGCCCGGTGATCATCGACTTGCCGCAGGCGGTCGACGCGGCCGGCAACAACCATGCGTTCAGCATGCTCGAACGCGACGTCGGCAACATGGCCGCCTACTTCGGCCGCTTCGCCCCGGAACTCAGGCAGACCCGCTATGCCAAGGAAATGTGGGCGCTCTACGAAGCCGGCGAGCTGACAGCGGAAACCCCGCTCAGCGGCACCTTCGTCGAAGCCGAAGAGGCCGCCGACGTGCGCGCGGTGCTCCGCGAGATCGAGGCCGCGCAGCGCGAGGAGGCGCGTCGCCAGGCGCTGCGCCAGGCCGACGACGCGCCGCGTGGCGAGCGCGAGGAACCGCCGCCGCCCTGGTTGCAGTGAGCGGCTGGCGGATGTTTTTTCCCGCCAACTGTATCGCGACCCTTGCGCACGCAACTGCTAGCGTGGCCTGAAGTTTTCCGGAGGCCGCCATGCCTGTTGCACATATCCTGCTCGCCCTGCTGGTGACCCTGATCTGGGGTCTGAACTTCGTCGTGATCAAGGTCGGCCTCGGCGACTTCCCGCCGCTGCTGTTCTGCGCCCTGCGCTTCGCCCTGGCGGCGCTGCCGCTGCTGGTCCTGCGCGGGCCGATGCCGGCGCCGTTCGGACGCATCCTGCTGATCGGCGTGCTCCTCGGGGTGGTCAAGTTCGGCCTGCTGTTCGTCGGCATGGCCCAAGGCATGCCGGCCGGGCTGTCGTCGCTGGTGCTGCAGAGCCAGGTATTCTTCACCATCCTCATCGCCGCCCTGTGGCTGGGCGAGCGGCCGACGCCGCGCGGGTTGTTCGGCCTCCTGCTGGCGGCGGCGGGGCTGGTCCTGATCGGCCTGGAACGGCCGCTGGGAGACAGCCTGCTGGCATTCCTGCTGGTGGTCGCCGCAGCGCTGGCCTGGTCCTTCGCCAATATCGCCACCAAGCGTTCCGGGGCCACCGACATGCTGCGCCTGATCTGCTGGGTCAGCCTGGTCCCGCCGTTGCCGCTGCTGGCGCTTTCCTATCTATTCGAAGGTCCGCAAGCCATCGAGCGCGCCGTGCTGAACATGAGCTGGGGCGGCTTCGGCGCGCTGCTCTACATCGCCTTCGGCGCGACCACGGTGGGCTTCGCCATCTGGAGTTTCCTCCTGCGCCACTACCCGGCCAGCCTGGTGACGCCGTTCGCCCTGGCGGTGCCTGTGTCGGGCATGCTCGCCGGCTGGCTGCTGCTCGGCGAACGCCTCGACCTGGACAGCCTGCTGGCCTGCGCGCTGGTGTTCGTCGGGCTGGCCATCACCCTGTTGCCGGCCAGCCTGCTGCGACGCTTCGCCTGGCCGGTGCGGCGGTTGGGATGAAAACGGCGGAAGACATCCTCGCGCTGATCGCCGCCGATTCCTCGCGCCTGCATCTGCTCCGCGTGCTGCGCGAGGTCGGCCCGGAGGGCGCCTGGATCGGCGCCGGCTTCGTGCGCAACGCGGTATGGGACCATCTGCATGGCTACGGCGAAGCCACGCCGCTGGCGGACATCGACGTACTTCATTTCGCCCCGCGGGCCCTCGACCCGCAGGCCGACGCCGACTTCGAGGCCGCGTTGCGCCGTTGCTGCGAGGTACCCTGGTCGGTGAAGAACCAGGCGCGCATGCACCTGCGCAACGGCGACCGGCCCTACCGGGATTGCGCCGATGCGCTGTGCCACTGGGCGGAAACGTGCACGGCGGTGGCGCTGCGGCTCGTCGGCGAACGCCTGGAGCTACTGGCACCGCTGGGCGTCGACGACCTGCTGGCGCTGAAGGTGCGGCCCACCGCGCATTTCGCCGGCAAGCCGGAGGTCTACCGGCGGCGCCTGCGGGAGAAGAACTGGACGGCGCGCTGGCCGCTGCTGGATATCAGTGGCAGCAGCCAGACGCCAGGTCCTTGAGGATCGGGCAGTCGGGGCGGTGGTCGCCCTGGCAGTGCTCGACCAGGTCCTGCAGGGTGTCGCGCAGGGTGCTGAGCTCCTCGATCTTGCGATTCAGCTCGCGCACGTGCTGCGCCGCCAGGGCCTTGACGTCGGCACTGGCACGCTGGCGATCCTGCCAGAGGGTGAGCAGCTTGCCGACTTCGTCGAGGGAGAAACCGAGGTCCCGCGAACGGCGGATGAACGCCAGGGTATGCAGGTCGTTCTCGTTGTAGTGGCGGTAGCCGCTGGCGCTGCGTCCGGCTGGGCGGAGCAACTCGATGGACTCGTAGTAACGGATCATCTTCGGCGTCAGTCCGCTTTTCTTCGCCGCTTCACCGATGTTCATCCGGGTCTCCTGGGAGGTTGCGAAGCCGCTAGCCTATCCCTTTCCCGGCCAATGCGCAGGCTATCAGATATGTGACCGCCCGCTGTCCGGACCTCTGGCCGGCGGCCGCGTCGCGTCCGGCTGGGTCTTCGGCAGGAACACCTGCACTTCCAGCCCTTTGCCCTCCAGTCCCTTGCCCAGGCCGATACTGCCGAAGTGCAGTTCGACGATGCGCTTGACGATCGGCAGGCCCAGGCCGCTGCCCTCGCCGCTGCTGGTGGCGGGGCTGCGGTAGAAGCGGGTGAAGATCGCCTGCTGCTCTTCCAGGGCGACCCCGGGGCCGTTGTCGCGCACCCGCAGCACGGCGTGCTGGGCGCGATTCTCGACGCGGATCTCGACCTGGCCCCCGGCCGGTGTGTAGCGCAGGGCGTTGCCCACCAGGTTGCCGACCATCGCCTTCAGCCACAGGTCGATGCCCATCACGTGCACGGTCTCCTGGTGCAACGACAGCTCGATGTCCTTGTCGATGGCCTGGCGCGCCAGTTCGGAGAGTACGTCTTCGGCCAGGGTGGCGAGGTTGACCGGGTGGAATTGCTCCAGCAGGGCGTCGCCGTCGAGGCGGGCGAGGAGCAGGATCTGCTCCATCAAGGTGCTGATCCGCTCGACGCTGCGACTGACTTGCAGCAGGCCGCGGGCGTGGGCCTTGGGGTCTTCCGAACGCAGCGCGACCTGGGCATGGGTGCGCAGGCTGGCCAGTGGCGTGCGGATCTCATGGGCGGCGTCGCTGGTCAGTCGGCGTTCGGCCTCGAGGGCGGTGCGCAGACGCTCCAGCAGGAGGTTGAGTTCGTCGATGAGGCCGCGGATCTCCAGCGGCACCGCTTCCACCGCGATCGGCTGCAGGTGTCGCGCGGAGCGCTGCTGGACCTCGGCCTGCACTTCGCGTAGCGGCGCCAGGCCGCGGGCAACGCCGAACCAGACCAGGCCGCCGAGCAACGGCAGCGCCAGCAGCAGTGGGAACAGCGAGTAGAACAGCAGCAGGTTCATGGTGTGCTGGCGGTAGATCAGGTTTTCGCTGATCCAGATCTGGAAGCCGTCGATATTCAGCTGGAGCACCCGCCAGTGGGTGCCCTGGGCTTCCACGGTGCTGAAGCCGGGGCCCTGGGCCGTGATCTCCGGCGGCAGGTTGAGGCTCGACAGCAGCGGCTGGCCGTCGCGCCACAGGGCGTAGCCGAGGGCGCTTTCGCGGCGCAGCAGGGGCAGACCCTGGATCGCTTCGCGGCTGCGTTCGATGATCTCGGTGATGGAGCCGTCCTCGCCGGCCTGGTCTTCGGTGGCAAGGTCGAGCAGGCGCAGGGCGGCTTCGCCGAAGTCCACCATGTCGTCGTCGAACAGGCGGTTCACCTGCTTCAGCGAGAGGTGGTAGGTCAGCGCCGCCACGCTCAGCCAGCACAGCACGAAGCCGACCAGCAGGTTGACCAGCAGGCGCCGGCGGACGGAGGGGACGGCGGCACGGGACATCGGGGGACTCCGGTAGGCGGTTTTCAGGGCGCCGGCTGGTCGATGCCGTAGCCGATGCCGCGGACGGTGCGGATCAACTGGTTGCCGAGCTTGCGCCGCAGGTGGTGGACGTGGACTTCGATGGCGTTGCTCTCGACGTCGCCGCTCCAGCCGTAGAGGCTCTGCTCCAGTTGGTTGCGCGAGAGCACCTTGCCGCTGTTCTCCAGCAGCAGGCGCAGCAGTGCGTATTCGCGCGGCGCCAGTTCCACCGCCTGCCCGGACAGGGTCACCTGGTGGGTCGCCGGGTCCAGGCGCAGCTCGCCGTGCACCAGTTGCGGCAGGGCGCGACCGGTGGTGCGGCGGGTCAGGGCGCGCACCCGTGCCTGCAGTTCGTCGAGATCGAAGGGCTTGGTCAGGTAGTCGTCGGCACCGCTGTCGAGCCCGGCGACCCGGTCGGCCACCTTGTCCCGCGCGGTGAGCAGCAGCACCGGGGTGAGCAGGCCCTGGTGACGCAGGTTGCGCAGGATGTCCAGGCCGCTGCGGCGCGGCAGTCCGATGTCGAGCACCAGCAGGTCGAACTCGTCGGTGACCAGCGCGTTCTCCGCGGCCACGCCGTCGGTCACCCATTCCACGGTATCGCCTTCCAGGCGCAGCCCGGCGCGGATGCCGTCGCCGAGCAGCAGGTCGTCCTCGGCCAGCAGTATTCTCATGGCAGCCTCGTTTCAGTGATTCCACAATTCCCACAGGCTCAGGCCGGCCTCCAGCAGGAGGATGGCGACGATCAGCCATTCGACCCGCAGTTCGCCCCGGAAGTAGCGGTATTCGCCGAGGCGGTCGGCGGCCAGTTCGTAGAGGTCCTGCAGCACTTCGATGCGGTCGTCCAGGGTCGCCAGGCGATCGTGCACTTCGGCCTGCATGGCCAGTTCGTTGTAGAGCCGGCGCACAGCGCCGTTCAGTTGCAGCGGCGGCTTCTCCAGGTGCGACTCCAGGCGGGCATAGGCCATGCGCCAGAGTGTAGTGCGTCGCACCTGCCGGTTCACATGTTCCTGGCGCCGCAGGGCGGCACGGCGCGGTAGCTGGGTCAGTTCGACATCGGCCTGGGCCGGTTCCCAGGCCGCCGCGGTCTCGCCTTCCAGGCGGCGCAGGTGACCTTCGTGCCAGGCGAAGACGGCCAGGCCTTCGAGCAGCTCCCGGCAGCGCTCGGGGTTGCCGATGACCAGCGCGCGGCCGGGGCGCCACAGCACCCGCTCGCCGAACGAGGGCGCTTCCAGGGTCGGCTGGCGCTCGTCCTCGCCGGCGGCCATCCAGGCTTCCAGGCGCTGGCGCCAGGCGTGCCCGGTCTGTAGCCCGGCGTTGGCGAAGATCACCAGCAGCTCGTCGTCGACGGCGGTCTCCGGCAGTTCCGCGTCTTCGCTCAGCTCGATGCGTTGCGCCAGGACGGCCAGCGCCGGCTGCGGATCGCGCAGGGTGGCCAGTAGCGGCAGGCCGCCGCCGTCCGCGGCGGAGCGGAAGCGTACCCGGTGCAGCAGGCAGGGCGCGCCGTTGACGGCCAGCGGTACGCTGGCCAGGGGAGCGGCGGACATCTTCAGGTCCTCGCCAGGGCCGGCAATTGTGCCGGGCCGAACTCGATCTCCTCGATATCCGGCGGTGCGACGAAGGGTACGCCGTCTTCCAGTACCGGTCCCGGTTGGGCGAGCAGGAAGCGGGTTTCCCGGTCCATCACGAAGCAGGCCTTGAGGTAGTCGCCGTCGAGGTGGTCGAGCCACAGCGGGCCGAGCTTGCGTTCGATGCGTCGGTCGATGTCCTCGGCCTGCCAGTGGTTCGTGTCGAGCCAGTCGGAAGCCAGCAGGAAGCCCCAGGAGGAGAGGAACGAGGGCACCGTGGCGCGGTAGCTGTGGACCTGGGAGAAGACACTGCGCAGGGTGCGGGCGAGGGCCGCGTGGGGCTTGTCGTCGCTGTGGGAGAACTCCAGCCCCTGCACCGCGACCACCCCGCCCGGTCGCAGGCGCGAATGCAGCAGCTCGTAGAACTGGCGGGTATAGAGAGCCTGGGCCGGGCCGTTGTCGAGCATGTCGACGACGTCGATGATGACCACGTCATAGAGCGACGGGTCGCGCTCGAGATAGGCCCGGCCGTCCTCGGCGAGCAGTTCGCAGCGTGGGTCGTCGAAGGCGCCCTGGTGCCACTGGAACAGGTGTTCGCGACACAGTTCCACCAGCTCCCGGTCGAGATCGACCATCACCGCCCGCCGCACGCTGGCATGGGACAGCACCTCGCGCAGGGTGGCGCCTTCGCCGCCGCCGATGATCAGTACGTCGCGCGGCTCGTCGTGGGCGAGCATGGCCGGCTGCACCAGCAGCTCGTGGTACAGCGACTCATCGCTCTCGGCGCTCTGGATCGCGCCGTCGAGCATCAGCACGCGGTCGTAGTTGTAGGTGTCGGCGATCAGCACGTTCTGCCAGCGCGTGCGGCCCTGGTAGAGCACCCGGCGCAGGCGGTAGACGTACTGGTCGAAGGGGTCGCTGTCCTCGATCGCGGTGATCGCGCCGTCGCCTTCCAGCAGCGGGTCCGGCGGATAGAAATAGAAGTGGTTCGGCGGCAGCGGCGGCAGCCCGGCGGCGACCTCCGCCGGCACCAGGCCGGTGAGGTCGACGGCGTAACGGGCCTGGCTCAGGTCGGGAGCCAGCGGGGCGCGTTCGATCGGCGTATCCATCAGGCCACCCCCGTGCCCTGGCCCAGCGCCCAGCGCAGGGTCGGGCTGTCTTCGTCGACCGGGCCATTGCCGGCCAGGCTGCGGCTGAGCAGCCCCAGGCGATGGCCGCCGAGGCCGCGGTCCATGCTCGAGATCAGGTGCCGACGGCTGCCCAGGCGTTCGCTGAGCACGCGCACGGCCTGGGCGCCATCGAGTACGTCGCCGCAGGTGAACACGTCGACCGCGGCATAGCCGTACTCCGGCCAGGTATGGATCGCCAGGTGCGATTCGGCGATCACCACCACGCCGGAGATGCCGATCGGGCTGAACTTGTGGAACGCCGAGGTGATGATGGTGGCGTTGGCCTGGCGGGCGGCCTCGAGCATGCTTTCCTCGATCCACTGGATATCGTCGAAGCGCTGGTCGACGCAGTCGAACAGCTCGATGACCAGTTGCTTGCCGAGCACGGTGATCGGATCGAGTCGCAACGGTTGAATTGCCATGAAGGCCTCCTGCTTCCGTTTCGGCGAGGGATGTCCTCGCGGTGGAAGGCACGATAGGCGCGGCTGACTTAAGAGGTGCTTAACGACGGATTTTTGCCCGACCCGGCGCGGGCCGACGACGCCGGAGCAGCCATTTCGCCTGACGTAGGGCGAACAGCGCCAGCGGCGCTATCCGCCGCTTCTGCGGAGCATGGCCCGGCGGATAACCGCGAGCGGTTATTCGCCCTACCGGTGGGCGTCGTGAGGTAGGGCGAATAGCGCCAGCGGCGCTATCCGCCGCTTTTGCGGAGCATGGCCCGGCGGATAACCACGAGTGGTTATTCGCCCTACCGAGGCGCGCCCTTCGCCTGCGTCACCCGGTCCACCAGGTAGACCACCCCGCGGTAGTCGATCCCGCCGTGCTCGCTGAGGCCGATCTCGCAGGTACGGCTGGTGGATACGCCTTCCTCGCAGAACTGCACGGCATCCTTCAGGCTGCGCAGGGAGTGAGCGTTCAGTTCCGGCGTGGTGAAGCCCTTGTCGCCGGCGAAGCCGCAGCAGTGGATGCCTTCCGGGATCACCACCTTGCGGGTGCAGCGGC
Organism: Pseudomonas sp. 22490; assembly: GCF_052044465.1. Taxonomy (NCBI): domain Bacteria; kingdom Pseudomonadati; phylum Pseudomonadota; class Gammaproteobacteria; order Pseudomonadales; family Pseudomonadaceae; genus Pseudomonas; species Pseudomonas sp. 22490. Next base: position 365,041 of record NZ_JBQENS010000001.1, read on the forward strand.
CGACCAGGTCGATCAGCGCCTGGCTCTCGCCGAGGTGCTGGGTGCTGCAGGTGACGTGCACCGCTACCGGTTTGTCCTGCGGGATGAACTCCAGGCGATCGAGCAGGTGACTGCGGATGAATTTCACCGGGTCGTGGATCTGCAGCCGCGGATCGTCCAGACCCTGGACCAGGCGCAGGGTGCAGGGACTGGTGTCGCAGTAGATCGGGTCGAGGCCGCCGCGGCTGGCCTGGAGCAGGGCGGCGAGCAGCTCGTCGCGCTTGTCGTCGGCCTGCTTCGCATACCCCTTGGACGCGAACGGCTGGCCGCAGCAGAGGTTGTCCAGGTTATCCGGGAACACCACCTGGTAGCCGGCCTTTTCCAGTAGACGGCGGGTCTTGTCCAGCAGCGGCTCGCGCTCTTCGTCGCCGAAGGCCGGGCCCATGGCACGCGAGACGCAGGCGGCGAGATAGACCACCCTCGGCCGCTCGTCGTCGAGCGGGGCGGTCGGCGGCGCCAGGCGTACCGGCTGCGGCAGCGCCGGCGTCCATTGCGGCACGCGGCCGCCGCTGGCCTGGCTGAGGCCGCGGCTGGCCCTGGCCAGCAGGGGCGCGCCAAGCAGGCGCCGGGCGCCGTCGGCAGCGAGCAGGGCGAAGCGCGCAGCACGCATGGCTCCGGCAAAGTTGCGCGCCAGCCAGGTGGCGCCTTCGGCGTGGCGGGCGTCGGCGCCGCGCAGCTTGCGGATCAGCTCGCCGGTGTTGATGTTCACAGGACAGCGCTGGGCGCATAGGCCGGTGGCGGCGCAGGTGTCGATGCCCTGGTAGCGGTAGTCGCGCTCCAGCGCCGTGGTGTCGACGCCGGCGCGCTTCTTCGCCTGGATGTCGCGCCACAGGACGATGCGCTGGCGTGGCGTGAGGGTCAGTCCGCGCGACGGGCAGACTGGTTCGCAGAAACCGCACTCGATGCACTTGTCGACGATCTCGTCGGCAGCCGGCAGCGGCTTGAGGTTCTTCAGGTGGCTCTGCGGGTCGTCGCTGAGGACCACACCCGGGTTGAGGATGCCGCGCGGGTCGAGCAGGCGCTTGAGCTGCCACATCAAGCGATAGGCGTCCTCGCCCCACTCCAGCTCGACGAACGGCGCCATGTTGCGCCCGGTGCCATGCTCGGCCTTCAGTGAGCCGCCGTACTCCACCGCCACCAGGTGCGCCACGTCGTCCATGAACGCTGAGTAGCGGGCGATCTGCTCGGGCGAGTCGAAGCCCTGGGTGAAGACGAAGTGCAGGTTGCCCTCCAGCGCGTGGCCGAAGAGGATCGCCTCATCGTAGCGGTGCTTGTCGAACAGCTCGATCAGGCGGTTGACTCCCTCGGCCAGTCGTTCGACGGGGAAGGTGACGTCCTCGATGATCACCGTGGTGCCGGTCTCGCGCACCGCGCCGACAGCCGGGAAGGTGTCCTTGCGGATGCGCCAGAGCTGGTTGTAGACCGCCGGGTCTTCGCTGAAGTCGACCTGCTTCTCCAGCGGATATTCGGCGATGGAGGCCATGATCCGCCCGAGCTGTTCGTGCAGCAGCGTGCGGCTCGCCGCGCGGGACTCGATGAGCAGGGCGCAGGCACCGGCGGAAAGACTCTTCACCCATTCCGGCATGCCCTGCATGTTCTCCACCGAGCGCAGGCTGCGCCGATCGAGCAGTTCCACCGCCGAGACCGGCTGGCGCTTGAGCACCGCGACCGCCGTGCAGCAGGTTTCCACCGTGGGGAAAACCAGCAGCGCCGAGGCCTTGTGCGGGTGTTCCGGGACGGTGTCGTAGGTCACCGCGCTGATGAAGCCGAGGGTGCCCTCGGAGCCGACCATCAGGTGGGTGAGGATGTCCAGCGGCTCGTCGTAGTCGACCAGCGCGTTCAGCGACAGGCCGGTGGTGTTCTTCAGCCGGTACTTGTGGCGGATCTTCGCGGCCAGTTCGGCGTTGGCGCGGGTCTCGCGGCCGAGTTCGGCGAGCCGTTCCAGCAGCTCGCCGTGGCTGGCGCGGAAGGCCGCGACGCTGGCCGGGTCCTCGCTGTCCAGACGGGTGCCGTCGGCCAGCAGCAGGCGCAGGCCGGCGAGGGTGTGGTAGCTGTTCTGCGCGGTGCCGCAGCACATGCCGCTGGCGTTGTTGGCGACGATGCCGCCGATCTTGCAGGCGTTGATCGAGGCCGGGTCGGGACCGATCTTGCGGCCGAACGGCGCTAGCCAGGCGTTCGCCTGGGCGCCGATGACACCCGGCTGCAGGCGGATCTGCGCGCCGTCGGCGCGGATTTCCCGGCCGTTCCAGTTGTCGCCGAGGACGAGCAGCACCGAGTCGCTGATGGCCTGGCCGGAGAGGCTGGTGCCGGCGGCGCGGAAGGTCACCGGGACCTGCTCGCGGTAGGCGGCGGATAGGATCGCGGCGACCTCGTCCTCGCTTTCGACGCGCAGCACCAGCTTGGGAATCAACCGGTAGAAACTGGCGTCGGTGCCGAAGGCCAGGGTCGACAGCGGGTCGTCGAAGCGGCGTTCGCGCGGTATCAGCCGCTCGACGGTCTCGAGAAAGGGAATCGGCAGGCTCATCGGCTTTCCTCGGCCCTGGGACGACGGTCACGCCCCGGGCGTTTTCAGGCTTTTCTGGTGGGCGTCTCAGGCGCCCAGTTCGCGGACCAGCGAGTCGGCGCTGATCTCGCCGATCGACTTGGCCCCGGTGAGGACCATGGCCACGCGCATTTCCTTTTCGATCAGTTCGAGCAGGTTGCGCACCCCGGCCTCGCCGGCGGCGGCCAGGGCGTAGACGAAGGCGCGGCCGAGCAGCACGCTGTCGGCGCCGAGGGCGATCATCCGCACCACGTCGAGACCGGTGCGGATGCCGGAGTCGGCAAGGATCGCCAGTTCGCCCTTCACCGCATCGGCTATCGCCGGCAGCGCGCGGGCGCTGGACAGCACGCCGTCGAGCTGGCGGCCGCCGTGGTTGGAGACGACGATGCCGTCGGCGCCGAACTTCACCGCATCCCTGGCATCCTCGGGGTCGAGGATGCCCTTGATCACCATCGGGCCGTCCCAGAACTCGCGGATCCACTCCAGGTCCTTCCAGGAAATCGACGGGTCGAAGTTGGCGCCCAGCCAGCCGATGTAGTCCTCCAGTCCGGTCGGGTTGCCGCGGTAGGCGGAAATGTTGCCGAGGTCGTGGGGCTTGCCCAGCAGGCCGACGTCCCAGGCCCAGGCCGGGTGGGTCATGGCTTGCAGGATGCGGCGCGGCGCGGCGTAGGGGCCGCTCATGCCGGAATGGGCGTCGCGGTAGCGGGCGCCGGGGACCGGCATGTCGACGGTGAACACCAGGGTGGTGACGCCGGCGGCCTTGGCCCGCTCCAGGGCGTTGCGCATGAAGCCGCGGTCCTTCAGCACGTAGAGCTGGAACCACATCGGCCGGTCGATGGCCGGGGCGACCTCCTCGATCGGGCACACCGATACCGTCGACAGGGTGAAGGGCACGCCCTTCGCCGCCGCCGCGCGCGCCGCCTGGACCTCGCCGCGGCGGGCGTACATGCCGGTGAGACCGACCGGGGCGAGCGCCACCGGCATCGCCAGGGTCTCGTCGAACAGGCGGGTTTCCAGGCTCAGCTCGGACATGTTCTTCAGCACCCGCTGACGCAGGGCGATGGCCGACAGGTCTTCGACGTTGCGACGCAAGGTGTATTCGGCGTAGGCGCCGCCGTCGATGTAGTGGAAGAGGAACGGCGGCAGCTTGCGTTGGGCGGCGGCGCGGTAGTCGGTGGAAGCGGAAATGATCATTGGGCTCTTCCGTTGTGTCGAAAGGTTTCGCATCGAGCGCAGTGGAGCGGGACACGGCGGAAATGGCCGAGGGAGCCGGGCCATTTCCTGCGCAGTATCGCCGACGCGCGGCCGATCAGGGCGCGGTCAGTGCACCAGCATGCCGGTGAATAGGTATGCCTGGGCCAGGGTGATCAGTCCGACCAGCGCGGCGAAGATCAGGCTGTGCTTCAGGGTGAAGCGGAACAGGTCGGATTCCTTGCCGACCATCCCGGTCGCGGCGCAGGCCACGGCGATGGATTGCGGGGAGATCATCTTGCCGGTCACGCCGCCGCTGGTATTGGCGGCCACCAGCAGGGTGTCGCTGACTCCGATCTGGTGCGCGGTGGTCGACTGCAGGGAGCTGAACAGGGCGTTGGAGGATGTATCCGAACCGGTCAGGAATACCCCCAGCCAGCCGAGGAACGGCGAGAAGAACGGGAACGCCGCGCCGGTACCGGCCAGGACCAGGGCCAGGGTGGTGGACATGCCCGAGTAGTTGGTGACGAAGGCGAAGGCCAGGACCATGCCGATGGACAGGATCGGCCACTTCAGCTCCACCAAGACTTCCTTGAAAGTGGTAATACCAATTTTCGCTCCGATGCGCAGGATGAACATCGATACCAGCGCCGAGAGGAAGATCGCCGTGCCGGTGGCGGAGATCGGGTCGAACTTGAATACCGCGGCGATCGGCGTGGCGCTGGTGGCGATCGGCGCGCCCTTGACCACCAGTTGGTCGAGGTGCGGGATGGCGAAGTTGAACACCAGCCAGTAGAGCTCGCCGCCCGGGGCGAACAGGGCCTTGAAAGGTTTCAGGGTCCAGATGGTCACCAGTACGGTGAGCACCAGGAACGGCGACCAGGCCTTGAGGATCTCGCCGAAGCTGTAGGCGGACGGTTCGACGCTGCGTTGCCCGCCGTAGCCGCCACCGGCCACGGCCGCGCCGCCGCTGGCGGCGAGCGCTTCGCTGGCGCCCTGCGGCTGCCAGACCTTGAGGAACAGGGTCAGGGAGACCAGGCTGACCAGCGCCGAGGTGATGTCCGGCAACTCCGGGCCGATGAAGTTGGACGTCAGGTACTGAGTGATGGCGAAGCTGCCGCCGGCGACGATGGCGGCCGGCCAGGTTTCGCGGATGCCGCGCCAGCCGTCCATCATGAACACCAGCCAGAACGGTACCAGGATCGACAGGAACGGCAGTTGGCGGCCGGTCATGGCGCCGATCTTGAAGGCGTCGATGCCGGTCACCTGGCCGGCGACGATGATCGGGATGCCCAGTGCGCCGAAGGCCACCGGCGCAGTGTTGGCGATCAGGCACAGGCCGGCGGCGTAGAGCGGATTGAAGCCGAGGCCGACGAGCAGGGCGGCGGTGATCGCCACCGGCGCGCCGAAACCGGCGGCGCCTTCGAGGAAGGCCCCGAAGGAGAAGCCGATCAGCAGTACCTGCAGGCGCTGGTCGCCGGTAATCGACAGCACCGAGCTGCGGATCACCTCGAACTGGCCGCTCTTCACCGTCAGTTTGTAGAGGAAGACCGCGGCGACGATGATCCAGGCGATCGGCCAGAGACCGTAGAGGAAGCCGTAGCCGGCGGCGGCGAAGGCCATGTCGGCGGGCATGTGGAAGGCGAAGATGGCCACCGCGATGGCCAGCGCCAGGGTGATGCTGCCGGCGATGTGGCCCTTGAGGCGGAATACCGCCAGGGCGAGGAAGAAGAACACGATCGGGATGACGGCCGCGGCGGCCGACAGGCCGAGACTGCCCAGGGGGGTATAGAGTTGTTGCCAGGCTTGCATGGGGGTTGGCTCCCTAATTGTTGTTGGGTTTGCCTGTGACCAGATCGGACACGCGCCAAGACCTGTGTGTGCAAGGGCGCTGGGCAGCCGAACCTGGCAAAGCTCGCATAATTGGTAAGACCAATTTACAAAAGCGAGCGCTCAGGTTAAGAGTCGAGCGTTCGGCGTGTCAATTTGCCCGTCTACGACTTTTGTCTAAGGATGCTCGTGCGGGGCTCGTGGCGCCTCGCTTGTGGTGCGGGGAGCGGCTCGGTACGCTTCCTCTCTTTTTCGCGCTGGGCGCATGGCAGAGGCTTTGCGACGAAACTTCGGGTAAGGGTGTCGGGATATGGAATTTGGTCAGGTCAGGCAGCGCCGTCTGTCGGATGACATCGTTGCGCAACTGGAGGCGATGATCCTGGAGGGCACGCTGAAGTCCGGCGAGCGGCTGCCCGCCGAGCGCGTGCTTGCCGAGCAGTTCGGGGTTTCCCGGCCGTCGCTGCGCGAGGCGATCCAGAAACTGGTGGCGAAGGGGCTGCTGGTCAGCCGCCAGGGTGGCGGCAACTATGTGACCGAATCGCTGGGCGCGACTTTCAGCGATCCGCTGCTGCACCTGCTGGAGGGTAACCCGGAGGCCCAGCGCGACCTGCTGGAGTTTCGCCACACGCTGGAAGGGTCCTGTGCCTACTACGCGGCGCTGCGTGCGACCTCCCTCGATCACCAGCGCCTGACCGAGGCCTTCGAGGCGCTCCAGGCCTGCTATGCGCGCAACGACCAGGTCAGCGCGGAAGAGGGCGCCGCCGACGCGCGCTTCCACCTGGCGATCGCCGAGGCCAGCCACAACACCGTGCTGCTGCACACCATCAAGGGCCTGTTCGACTTGCTGCGGCGCAACGTGGTGACCAATATCGGCGGGATGTACGCGCAGCGCACGGAAACCCGCGCGCAACTGATGGAGCAGCACCAGCGCCTATACGACGCGATCATCAGCGGTCAGGCGGAGCTGGCCCGGGAGGTGTCCAACCAGCACATCCACTATGTGCAGGAGGTCCTGGCGGAGGTCCAGGAAGAGGCGCGCAGGATGAAGCGCTCGCAGCGCCGGCGCAGCGTGCAGGAAGACTAGCGAGGCGCGGGCAGGGACGCGCTCAGTCGTCCTTGCCGTGGCGCATGGCGCGCTGGATCTCCCGATCGGAGTCGCGCTCCTTCTCGGTGTGGCGCTTGTCGAAGTCCTTCTTGCCCTTGGCCAGGGCGATCTCGCACTTGACCAGGTGCTTCTTCCAGTACATCGACAGGGCGACGCAGGCGTAGCCCTTCTGTTGCACGGCGCCGAACAGCTTGCCCAGTTCGCGCTTGTGCAGCAGCAGCTTGCGCGTGCGCACCGGGTCGGCGATCACGTGCGTGCTGGCGGTGGTCAGGGGCGTGATGTGGCTGCCGAGCAGCCAGGCCTCGCCATCCTTGAGCAGCACGTAGCTGTCGACCAGCTGGGCCTTGCCGGCGCGCAGGCTTTTCACTTCCCAGCCCGCCAGGGCGACGCCCGCCTCGAAGCGTTGTTCGATGAAATAGTCGTGCAGAGCCTTCTTGTTCTGCGCGATGGTCCCCGAAGGGTGTTTCTTCTGCTTAGCCATAGGCGGCGCATTATAGGGAGTCGCCGGCTTCACCGCTATGGGGCGGCGTCGCGCTTGAGGGATAGAGGCGAATTTCGGACAATGCCCACTCTTTTCCTGGCCGCTGGCCAAGGTTTTGTAAGAAAAGTCTTCAAGTGGCGTCAGGCTGCGCTGAGCGTTTTTTCTGCCGAACCCTGGCCCCGGTCGACGGGCGCAGCGCGCCGCCGTGGCGGATGCCGCCGTCCCGCCGGCTATGCTTGGGGAGTCGCCCGCTCGACAGCAGAAGTGAGAGTTCTATGAGCACCCATATCCAGCGTTCGGCGCTGTTGCCTTATCCCGCCCGCGCGCTGTTCGATCTGGTGAACGACGTGAAGCGCTATCCGGAGTTCCTGCCCTGGTGTTCGGCCAGCCAGGTCCTGGAGGAGAGCGAAAGCCTGATGCGCGCCGAGCTGACCGTGGCCAAGGGTAGCCTCAGCCAGCGCTTCACCACCCGCAACGTGTTGGTGCCGGGAGCTTCCATCGAGATGAACCTGGAAAACGGACCGTTCACCGAACTGCATGGCGTCTGGCAGTTCAAGGCGCTGGGCGAGAAGGCCTGCAAGATCACCCTCGACCTGACCTTCGATTACGCCGGGCCGCTGGTCAAGGCGACCCTCGGGCCGCTGTTCACCCAGGCCGCCAACACCATGGTCGACGCGTTCTGCCAGCGCGCCAAGCAACTCTATGGCTGAGATCGCCGTCGAGGTGGTCTACGCGCTGCCGGAGCGACAGGCGTTACTGCGCCTGAGCGTGCCGGCAGGTACCAGCGCACGCGAGGCCGTGCTGCTCTCCGGCATCGCCGAGGCGTTTCCAGGGCTGGATGTGCAAGGTTGTCCGCTGGGTATCTTCGGCAAGCTCCTGGCACGCCCGGAGGAGCGGATGCTGGAGGCTGGCGAGCGGGTGGAGATCTACCGTCCGCTGATCGCCGATCCCAAGGAGGTGCGCAAGCAGCGTGCCGCACGTGCCCGGAGCGAGCGCGAAGGCGGTTAGCCGCGGGGTTTCCTGCGGAAATGAAAAAGCCCGGCGAATGCCGGGCTTTTTCGTGGAACGCCAGCCGTCATTGCGGGCTGGGGTCCAGAGGTTCGGGGGTCGGGACCGGTACCGGCTGGGCTTCGTCCACTTCGCGCTGGAGCTGTTCCAGGGTGGAGCCCGGTTTCGGCGGCTCTTCTTTCTGCGCTTCCGGTTTCTGCTGGTCGGCCGGCTGGGTGACGGTGGTGCTGCCTTCCTTGCCGAGGATCGCTTCGTCGCGGCTGACGCCGGGCATGAAGTCGCCGTTCAGGCCGGCCAGCTGGTCGCTGTCGTTGAAGAACAGGCTGACGCGCTCCTGCTGGCGACGACCGCCGCCCGGCTGGATGCTGTAGAGGTAGTCCCAACGATTGGCGTGGAAGGTATCGACGATGAGCGGGTTGCCCATGATAAACCGCACTTGGCGTCGGGTCATTCCGGGACGCAACTGGTCTATCATGTCCTGCGTTACGACGTTGCCTTGCTGGATGTCGATTTTATAGACGCCAGGAAACGAGCAACCGGCGAGTGCGGCAAGCCCCGCGAAAGCGAGACAGGTCAGCATGAGCTTGGCGTTTTGCATCGGTGAGCGACTTCCACTATCTTGGCTGGGCAAATAAAAGCCCGATCATACCCGTATTCCGGGATACTGCGAAACATCCCGCGCTGAGAAAGCAGACATGGTTGAAAATAGCGAACTTCGAAAAGCCGGCCTTAAAGTGACCCTGCCGCGGGTCAAGATCCTGCAGATGCTCGACTCGGCCGAGCAACGCCACATGAGCGCCGAAGACGTGTACAAGGCGCTGATGGAAGCAGGCGAGGACGTGGGCCTGGCAACCGTCTATCGGGTGCTGACCCAGTTCGAGGCCGCCGGCCTGGTGGTGCGTCACAACTTCGATGGCGGCCATGCCGTGTTCGAGCTCGCCGATAGCGGCCACCACGACCACATGGTCTGCGTCGATACCGGCGAGGTGATCGAGTTCATGGATGCGGAAATCGAGAAGCGCCAGAAGGAAATCGTCCGCGAGCGCGGCTTCGAGCTGGTCGATCACAATCTGGTGCTCTACGTGCGCAAGAAGAAGTAGTCGCGCAACGGTTCCATGCGAAAACGGCGACCCTGGGGTCGCCGTTTTCATTTTCCATTGAAGGAACGTTCAGTTCTGGGCGGCCAGGTTGACCAGTTTCTTCGCGTGGGCCAGGGATTCCTTGGTCAGGTCGACGCCGCCGAGCATGCGGGCGATCTCCTCGATCCGCTGGGCCTTGTTCAGGGTGGCGACCGCCGTACGGGTTTCGCTGCTGCCGCGTTCCTTGTGCACGAACAGGTGCTGGTGGCCCTGGGCGGCGACCTGCGGCAAGTGGGTCACGGTGAGGACCTGGCCGCGTTCGCCGAGGCGGCGCAGCAACTGTCCGACCACTTCGGCGGTGGGGCCGCCGATGCCGACGTCGACTTCGTCGAAGACCAGGGTGGGGATGCGCGAGGTCTGTGCCGTGATCACCTGGATCGCCAGGCTGATCCGCGACAGTTCGCCGCCCGAGGCGACCTTGGCCAGCCCTTTCAGCGGCTGCCCGGGGTTGGCGCTGACCAGGAACTCCACGCTTTCCAGTCCGTTGGCCTGCGGCTCGGCGCTGTCGCCGGGATGCAGGACGATGGCGAAGCGCCCCCCGGGCATGCCCAGGCGCTGCATCTCCTGCTCCACGCTGGCGGCAAGAGGTGCGGCCGCGGCCTGGCGCAGGCGGCTCAGTTCTTCGGCTTTTTCCTGGTAATGCCGGGCGTAGGCGGCCAGCTCGTCGCCCAGGCGTCCGACCGCTTCGTCGTCGGCGTTCAGCGCCTCCAGTTCGTCGAACAGGCGCTGCTGCAGGTCGGCCAGTTCGGCGGGCTGGACCCGGTGCTTGCGCGCCAGGGAGTAAATGACGTCCAGGCGCTCCTCGACCTGCTGCTGGCGATTGGGATCGGCATCGAAGTGGTCGACGAAGCGGTTCAGTTCGCCGATCGCCTCCTCGACCTGGATCTGCGCGCTGGACAACAGATTGACCGCTTCGCCGAGAGCGGCGGGCTGGCCGCTGAACGAGGTCAGGCGGTTGAGGCTGGCATTGAGCGCGGAAAGGACGTTGCCGGCATCGCTCTCGCTGCACATTTCCACGACTTGGCGGCAGGCGGCGAGCAGGCTTTCGGCGTTGCTCAGGGTCTTCTGCTCCTGCTCCAGGCTTTCCAGTTCGTTTTCGCCGAGGGACAGGTTTTCCAGTTCTTCCAGCTGGTAGCTGAGCAACTGGTGGCGGGCGCGCTGTTCGTCGCCGCTACGCGACAGGCGTTCGAGTTCCTGGCTGGTCTGCTTCCAGCGTTGCGCGGCGAGCTGCACCTGGCGCGCCAGCTCCTGGCAGCCGGCGTACTCGTCGAGCAGGCGCCGGTGGGTCTCGCTCTTCAGCAGCGACTGGTGCTCGTGCTGGCTATGGATGTCGATCAGCAGTTCGCCCAGGCTCTTCAGGTCGCCCAGCGGGCAAGGCGTGCCGTTGATGTAGGCACGCGAGCGACCTTCGGCAGTGATCACCCGGCGCAGGATGCACGGACCGTCCTGTTCCAGGTCGCGCTCGGCGAGCCAGTCGCGGGCCTCGGCGATGGCGCTGACGTCGAAGCTGGCGAGAATGTCGGCCTTGTCCGCTCCGGGACGGACCGCGCCGCTGTCGGCGCGGTCGCCGAGGGTAAGGCCGAGGGCGTCGAGCATGATCGACTTGCCCGCACCGGTTTCGCCGGTGATCACGCTCATGCCGGTAGCGAGTTCGAGATCCAGGTGCTCGACGATGGCGTAGTTGTGAACGGACAGGTGAACCAGCATGGCGGGCGGCTCCGTGGGTTTTGTCTGGTTATTTATACAGTATTTTTTCCGGCTGGCAATTGCCGCTCGCCCCTTGAACCGTGGAAAGCCGTCCCCATATAGCCGGCAACGTTGCGAACTTATGCGTTCGCCTTGTATTTGCCAGCTTATTTTTGAAGGAGAGTGGCATGGCTGACGAACAGCAGACCCTGGATCAACAGACCCCCGAGCAGCCCACCGGCGCCGCCGAGGACCTGACCGCCCGCGTGCAGGAGCTGGAGGAGCAGCTGGCTGCCGCCCAGGACCAGGCGCTGCGCATGGTCGCGGATCTGCAGAACGTACGCCGGCGTGCGGAGCAGGATGTCGAGAAGGCGCACAAGTTCGCGCTGGAGAAATTCGCCGGCGACCTGCTGGCGGTGGTCGACACCCTCGAGCGCGGCCTGGAGATGTCCGATCCCAACGACGAGGCGATCAAGCCGATGCGCGAAGGGATGGAACTGACCCTGAAGATGTTCGACGACACCCTGCGCCGCTACCAGGTGGAGGCGCTGAACCCGGAAGGCGAGCCTTTCAACCCCGAGCAGCACCAGGCGATGGCCATGCAGGAAAGCGCTTCGGCCGAGCCGGGCAGTGTCCTCAAGGTGTTCCAGAAAGGCTACCTGCTCAACGGCCGCCTGCTGCGTCCGGCGATGGTGGTGGTCAGCAAGGCGCCGGCGGAAACCCCGCCTTCCATCGACGAGCAGGCTTGAAATTCGACGCGACGACCCCATCTGGGTAGTCAACCGAGCACGAGACCCACGGGCGGGTCGCACGGAATCAAAGTTTCTGGAGAGTGAATATGGGCAAAATCATTGGCATCGACCTGGGTACCACCAACTCCTGCGTGGCTATCCTGGAGAACGGTAACGTCAAGGTCATCGAGAACGCCGAGGGCGCGCGTACCACCCCCTCGATCATCGCCTACACCAACGATGGCGAAACCCTGGTGGGCCAGCCGGCCAAGCGCCAGGCGGTCACCAACCCGCAGAACACCCTGTATGCGGTGAAGCGCCTGATCGGCCGTCGCTTCGAAGAGAACGTGGTTCAGAAAGACATCCAGATGGTGCCGTACAGCATCGTCAAGGCCGACAACGGCGACGCCTGGGTGGAAGTGAAGGGCCAGAAGATGGCGCCTCCGCAGATTTCCGCCGAAGTGCTGAAGAAAATGAAGAAGACCGCCGAAGACTACCTCGGCGAGCCGGTCACCGAAGCGGTGATCACCGTTCCGGCCTACTTCAACGACAGCCAGCGCCAGGCCACCAAGGACGCCGGCCGCATCGCCGGCCTCGACGTCAAGCGGATCATCAACGAGCCGACCGCGGCGGCGCTGGCCTATGGCCTGGACAAGGCCAAGGGCGACCACACCGTGATCGTCTATGACCTGGGCGGCGGTACCTTCGACGTGTCGGTGATCGAGATCGCCGAAGTCGACGGCGAGCACCAGTTCGAAGTGCTGGCCACCAACGGCGACACCTTCCTCGGCGGCGAAGACTTCGACATCCGCCTGATCGACTACCTCGTCGACGAGTTCAAGAAGGAAAGCGGCATCAACCTGAAGGGCGACCCGCTGGCCATGCAGCGTCTGAAGGAAGCGGCCGAGAAAGCCAAGATCGAGCTGTCCTCGACCCAGCAGACCGACGTCAACCTGCCGTATGTGACTGCCGACGCGAGCGGTCCGAAGCACCTGAACGTCAAGGTTTCCCGCGCCAAGCTGGAGTCCCTGGTCGAAGACCTGGTGCAGCGCACCATCGAGCCGTGCCGCACCGCGCTGAAGGATGCCGGCCTGGATGTTTCCGATATCCATGAAGTGATCCTGGTCGGCGGCCAGACCCGCATGCCGCTGGTACAGAAGACCGTTGCCGAGTTCTTCGGCAAGGAAGCGCGCAAGGACGTCAACCCGGACGAAGCCGTGGCTGTCGGTGCCGCCATCCAGGGCGCGGTCCTGGCCGGCGACGTGAAGGACGTGCTGCTGCTCGACGTGACCCCGCTGACCCTCGGCATCGAGACCCTGGGCGGTGTGATGACCGGTCTGATCGAGAAGAACACCACCATCCCGACCAAGAAGTCGCAGGTGTTCTCCACCGCCGACGACAACCAGGGCGCGGTGACCATCCACGTGCTGCAGGGCGAGCGCAAGCAGGCCGCGCAGAACAAGTCGCTGGGCAAGTTCGACCTGGCCGACATTCCGCCGGCTCCGCGCGGCGTGCCGCAGATCGAGGTGACCTTCGATATCGATGCCAACGGCATCCTGCACGTCTCGGCGAAGGACAAGGCCACCGGCAAGCAGCAGTCCATCGTGATCAAGGCATCCTCCGGCCTGTCCGAGGATGAGATCCAGCAGATGGTCCGCGATGCCGAGGCGAACGCCGAGGAGGACCGCAAGTTCGAGGAACTGGCTGCCGCTCGCAACCAGGGCGACGCGCTGGTCCACGCGACCCGCAAGATGATCACCGAGGCGGGCGACAAGGCCACCGCCGAGGACAAGGCGACCATCGAGAAGGCGCTGGGCGAGCTGGAAGCGGCGGTGAAGGGCGACGACAAGGCCGAGATCGAGGCCAAGATGAACGCTCTGTCCCAGGCTTCCACCCCGCTGGCGCAGAAGATGTACGCCGAACAGGCCCAGCAGGGCGAAGACGCTCCCCAGGGCGAGCAGGCGAAAGCCGCTGACGACGTGGTGGACGCCGAGTTCGAAGAGGTCAAGGACAACAAGTAAGCCCCGGCTTGCTTCTGCCCCGCGTGCCGGCCAGGCCGGTACGCATGATCCGCCACGCGGGAGCCTGCTCCCGCGTTGGCGTGTCTGGAGGGTCCTTAATTGAGACGGAAAGGTTATGGCGAAACGAGACTTTTACGAGGTTCTGGGGGTTGAGCGTGGCGCCAGCGAGGCGGACCTGAAGAAGGCCTACCGCCGCCTGGCGATGAAATACCACCCGGACCGCAATCCTGGCGACAAGGAAGCCGAGGACAAGTTCAAGGAGGCCAACGAGGCCTACGAGGTCCTCTCCGATGCCAGCAAGCGGGCGGCCTACGACCAGTACGGCCATGCCGGCGTCGATCCGAATATGGGTGGGGGCGCTGGCGCCGGTTTCGGCGGGGCGAGCTTCTCCGACATCTTCGGCGATGTGTTCAGCGATTTCTTCGGTGGCGGCGGTGCCCGCGGTGGCTCGCGCGGCGGCGCGCAGCGCGGCGCGGACCTGCGCTACACCCTGGACCTCGACCTGGAGGAGGCGGTACGTGGCACCACCGTCACCATCCGCGTGCCGACCCTGGTCGGTTGCAAGACCTGCAACGGCAGCGGCGCCAAGCCCGGCACCACACCGGTCACCTGCACCACTTGCGGCGGTATCGGCCAGGTGCGCATGCAGCAGGGCTTCTTCTCGGTCCAGCAGACCTGCCCGCGCTGCCACGGCACCGGCAAGATGATTTCCGATCCCTGTGGCTCCTGCCATGGCCAGGGGCGCGTGGAAGAGCAGAAGACCCTGTCGGTGAAGGTGCCGGCCGGCGTCGACACCGGCGACCGCATCCGCCTCACCGGCGAAGGCGAGGCCGGCAGCATGGGTGGTCCGGCGGGCGACCTGTACGTGGTGGTCAATGTGCGCGAGCACCCGATCTTCCAGCGCGACGGCAAGCATCTGTACTGCGAAGTGCCGATCAGTTTCGCCGACGCTGCGTTGGGTGGCGAGCTGGAAGTGCCGACCCTGGATGGCCGGGTCAAGCTGAAGATTCCGGAAAGCACCCAGACCGGCAAGCTGTTCCGCCTGCGCGGCAAGGGCGTGGCCCCGGTGCGCGGCGGCGGCGCCGGCGACCTGATGTGCAAGGTGGTGGTGGAAACCCCGGTGAACCTGGACAAGCGCCAGCGCGAGCTGCTCGAGGAGTTCCGCAAGTCGTTGCAGAGCGACACCTCGCATTCGCCCAAGGCCAGTGGCTGGTTCGAAGGCATGAAGCGTTTCTTCGACGACCTATAAACAAAGCCATGGGCGCGGCCTGACAGCCGCGTCCGGGTTCCGCGTGGAGTGGTTTTATGCGACGTATAGCCGTAGTGGGCGCCGCCGGGCGCATGGGCAAGAACCTGATCGAGGCCGTTCAGCAGACCGGCGGTGCCGCCGGGCTGACGGCGGCGGTGGATCGTCCGGATAGCACCCTGGTGGGGGCGGACGCCGGCGAGCTGGCCGGTCTCGGCCGGATCGGCGTGCCGCTGTCCGGGGACCTGGGCAAGGTCTGCGAGGAGTTCGACGTCCTGATCGATTTCACCCATCCCTCCGTAACCCTGAAGAACATCGAGCAGTGCCGCAAGGCGCGCCGGGCGATGGTCATCGGCACCACCGGCTTCAGCGCCGACGAGAAGCTGCTGCTGGCCGAGGCGGCGAAGGATATCCCGATCGTCTTCGCTGCCAACTTCAGCGTCGGCGTGAACCTTTGCCTGAAGCTTCTGGATACCGCGGCACGGGTGCTGGGCGACGAAGTGGATATCGAGATCATCGAGGCCCATCACCGGCACAAGGTCGATGCACCGTCCGGCACCGCCTTGCGCATGGGCGAGGTGGTAGCCCAGGCGCTCGGCCGGGACCTCCAGGAAGTGGCGGTCTACGGACGCGAGGGGCAGACCGGCGCGCGGGCGCGGGAAACCATCGGCTTCGCCACCGTGCGCGCCGGCGACGTAGTGGGCGACCACACCGTGCTGTTCGCCGCCGAGGGCGAGCGCGTGGAGATCACCCACAAGGCTTCCAGCCGCATGACCTTCGCCCGTGGCGCGGTGCGTGCGGCGCTGTGGCTGGAGGGCAAGGAGAACGGCCTGTACGACATGCAGGATGTGCTCGGCCTACGCTGAGGCGCTGCCGCACGTCGTCTTATTGGTGGACCGGAATGTCGCGATTCTGTAAACTACAGCTTTAGTGTGTCCACTAAAAGCAGCGCAGCATGAATCGAAAAAAAGCGGGATGACTCTTCACGGTGTCATCCCGCTTTTTTACACCTGCGCGACCAGTCAGGCTTGATTTACGGGAGGTCTTCTTGACTAAGCCAGCCATACTTGCA
The DNA here is from genome assembly GCF_052044465.1 of Pseudomonas sp. 22490. Classification (NCBI taxonomy): domain Bacteria; kingdom Pseudomonadati; phylum Pseudomonadota; class Gammaproteobacteria; order Pseudomonadales; family Pseudomonadaceae; genus Pseudomonas; species Pseudomonas sp. 22490. The sequence goes on from NZ_JBQENS010000001.1 coordinate 381,132, forward strand.
CTTGCCGACGGCAGCATTTTTCGCGGTGAAGCCATCGGTGCCGACGGTCAGACCGTTGGCGAGGTGGTGTTCAACACCGCCATGACCGGCTACCAGGAAATCCTTACCGATCCTTCCTACGCCCAGCAGATCGTCACCCTGACCTACCCGCACATCGGCAATACCGGTACCACCCCGGAAGACGCCGAGGCCAACCGTGTCTGGGCCGCCGGCCTGATCATCCGCGACCTGCCGCTGATCGCCAGCAACTGGCGCAGCAAGCAGTCGCTGCCTGACTACCTGAAAGCCAACGGCACCGTCGCCATCGCCGGCATCGATACCCGTCGCCTGACCCGTATCCTCCGCGAGAAGGGTTCGCAGAACGGCTGCATCCTGGCTGGTGCCGACGCTACCGAGGAACGCGCGCTGGAGCTGGCTCGCGCCTTCCCCGGCCTGAAGGGCATGGACCTGGCCAAGGAGGTCACCACCGCCGAGCGCTACGAGTGGCGCTCCAGCGTCTGGAACCTGGAAAGCGACAGTCACCCGGAGATCCCGGCCGGTGAACTGCCGTATCACGTGGTGGCCTACGACTACGGCGTCAAGCTGAACATCCTGCGCATGCTGGTGGCGCGCGGCTGCCGCCTGACCGTGGTGCCGGCGCAGACGCCGGCCAGCGAAGTGCTGGCGCTGAACCCGGACGGCATCTTCCTTTCCAACGGCCCCGGCGACCCCGAACCGTGCGACTACGCGATCCAGGCGATCCGCGAATTCCTCGATACCGAGATCCCGGTGTTCGGCATCTGCCTCGGCCATCAGTTGCTGGCCCTGGCCTCTGGCGCCAAGACCCTGAAGATGGGCCACGGCCACCACGGCGCCAACCACCCGGTGCAGGACCTGGACAGCGGCGTGGTGATGATCACCAGCCAGAACCACGGTTTCGCGGTCGACGAGAGCACCCTGCCGGACAACCTGCGAGCCACTCACAAGTCGCTGTTCGACGGTACCCTGCAGGGTATCGAGCGCACCGACAAGGTCGCTTTCAGCTTCCAGGGCCACCCCGAGGCGAGCCCCGGTCCGCATGACGTCGCCCCGCTGTTCGACCGCTTCATCTCGGCGATGGCCGAGCGTCGCTGAGGAGCAGAGCCATGCCGACCCTGGGGATAACCGATTTCTGGACCTACGTGCTGGGTGTGGTTTTCGTGATCCTGTTGCCCGGACCGAACTCGTTGTTCGTCCTCGCGACTTCGGCCCAGCGTGGCGTGGCGACCGGCTACCGGGCCGCCTGCGGCGTGTTCCTCGGCGACGCGGTGCTGATGCTGCTGTCGGCCCTTGGCGTGGCGTCCCTGCTGAAGGCCGAGCCGATGCTGTTCATCGGCCTGAAGTACCTCGGTGCGGCCTACCTGTTCTATCTCGGCGTCGGCATGCTGCGGGGCGCCTGGCGCAAGCTGCGCAATCCCGAAGCGACGGCGGCGCAGGCCGAACAGGTGGATGTCCACCAGCCGTTCCGCAAGGCGCTGCTGCTCAGCCTGTCGAATCCCAAGGCGATCCTGTTCTTCATCTCCTTCTTCATCCAGTTCGTCGATCCCGGCTATGCCTATCCGGGCCTGTCGTTCCTGGTGCTGGCGGTGATCCTGGAACTGGTCAGCGCCCTTTACCTGAGCTTCCTGATTTTCACCGGTGTGCGGCTGGCGGCCTGGTTCCGCCGGCGGCAACGGTTGGCTGCCGGCGCCACTTCGGGCGTCGGCGCCCTGTTCGTCGGCTTTGGTGTGAAGCTGGCCACCGCAACCCTGTCCTGATTATTGCAACGAGAGTCCCATGCCAAAACGTACAGACATAAAGAGCATCCTGATCCTCGGTGCCGGCCCCATCGTGATTGGCCAGGCCTGCGAATTCGACTACTCCGGCGCCCAGGCCTGCAAGGCCCTGCGCGAGGAGGGCTACCGCGTCATCCTGGTGAACTCCAACCCCGCGACCATCATGACCGACCCGGCGATGGCCGACGCGACCTACATCGAGCCGATCAAGTGGGCCACCGTGGCCAAGATCATCGAGAAGGAACGCCCCGACGCGCTGCTGCCGACCATGGGCGGCCAGACTGCGCTGAACTGCGCCCTGGACCTGGAGCGCCACGGCGTGCTGGAGAAGTTCGGCGTGGAGATGATCGGCGCCAATGCCGATACCATCGACAAGGCCGAGGACCGCTCGCGCTTCGACAAGGCGATGAAGGATATCGGCCTGGCCTGTCCGCGCTCGGGCATCGCCCACAGCATGGAGGAGGCCTACGGCGTGCTCGAGCAGGTCGGCTTCCCCTGCATCATCCGTCCGTCCTTCACCATGGGCGGCACCGGCGGCGGTATCGCCTACAACCGTGAAGAGTTCGAAGAGATCTGCGCCCGTGGCCTCGACCTGTCGCCGACCAACGAGCTGCTGATCGACGAGTCGCTGATCGGCTGGAAGGAATACGAGATGGAGGTGGTCCGCGACAAGAAGGACAACTGCATCATCGTCTGCTCCATCGAGAACTTCGACCCGATGGGCGTGCACACCGGTGACTCGATCACCGTGGCACCGGCGCAGACCCTGACCGACAAGGAATACCAGATCATGCGCAACGCCTCGCTGGCGGTATTGCGCGAGATCGGCGTGGAAACCGGCGGTTCCAACGTGCAGTTCGGCATCTGCCCGAACACCGGGCGCATGGTGGTGATCGAGATGAACCCGCGGGTTTCCCGCTCCTCGGCCCTGGCCTCCAAGGCCACCGGTTTCCCGATCGCCAAGATCGCCGCCAAGCTGGCGGTCGGCTACACCCTCGACGAACTGCAGAACGACATCACCGGCGGTCGCACCCCGGCGTCGTTCGAGCCGGCCATCGACTACGTGGTGACCAAGATCCCGCGCTTCGCCTTCGAGAAATTCCCGAAAGCCGATGCCCGCCTGACCACCCAGATGAAGTCGGTCGGCGAAGTCATGGCCATCGGCCGGACCTTCCAGGAGTCGGTGCAGAAAGCCTTGCGCGGCCTGGAAGTCGGCGCCACCGGCTTCGATCCGAAGCTCGACCTGAACGACCCGGAGGCCGACAGCATCCTCAAGCGCGAGCTGACCGTGCCCAGCGCCGAGCGTGTCTGGTACGTCGCCGACGCCTTCCGCGCCGGCAAGAGCGTCGAGGAAGTGTTCGAGCTGACCCGCATCGACGAATGGTTCCTGGTGCAGATCGAGGACCTGGTCAAGGACGAGGAGAAGGTCAAGACCCTCGGCCTGTCCTCCATCGATCGCGAGCTGATGTACAAGCTCAAGCGCAAGGGCTTCTCCGACGCGCGCCTGGCCAAGCTGCTCGGCGTCACCGAGAAGAACCTGCGCAGCCATCGCCACAAGCTGAAGGTACTGCCGGTCTACAAGCGCGTCGATACCTGCGCCGCCGAGTTCGCCACCGACACCGCCTACATGTATTCGACCTACGAGGAAGAGTGCGAGGCCAACCCGTCGAGCCGCGAGAAGATCATGATCCTCGGCGGCGGTCCGAACCGCATCGGCCAGGGCATCGAGTTCGACTACTGCTGCGTGCACGCGGCGTTGGCGATGCGCGAAGACGGCTACGAGACCATCATGGTCAACTGCAACCCGGAAACCGTCTCCACCGACTATGACACCTCCGACCGCCTGTACTTCGAGCCGGTGACCCTCGAGGACGTCCTTGAGATCGTCCGCGTCGAGCAGCCCAAGGGCGTGATCGTCCAGTACGGCGGCCAGACCCCGCTGAAGCTCTGCCGCGCCCTCGAAGAGGCCGGCGTGCCGATCATCGGCACCAGTCCGGACGCCATCGACCGTGCCGAAGACCGCGAGCGCTTCCAGCAGATGGTCCAGCGCCTGAACCTGCGCCAGCCGGCCAACGCCACCGCGCGCAGCGAAGACGAGGCCCTGGCCGCGTCCAAGGCCATCGGATATCCGCTGGTGGTACGCCCGTCCTACGTGCTGGGCGGGCGGGCGATGGAAATCGTCTACCAGGAAGAAGAACTCAAGCGCTACATGCGCGAGGCGGTGCAGGTTTCCAACGACAGCCCGGTGCTGCTCGACCACTTCCTCAACTGCGCCATCGAAGTCGACATCGACGCGGTATGCGACGGCGAGATCGTGGTGATCGGCGCGATCATGCAGCACATCGAGCAGGCTGGCGTTCACTCCGGCGACTCCGCCTGTTCGCTGCCGCCGTACTCGCTGCCGCAGCACATCCAGGACGAGATCCGCGAGCAGGTCAAGAAAATGGCCCTGGAGCTTGGCGTGGTCGGCCTGATGAACGTGCAGATGGCGGTGCAGGGCGAGGATATCTTCGTCATCGAGGTCAATCCGCGCGCCTCGCGTACCGTGCCGTTCGTCTCCAAGTGCGTCGGCGAGTCGCTGGCCAAGGTCGCCGCCCGCGTCATGGCCGGCAAGACCCTGGCCGAGGTCGGCTTCACCCAGGAAATCATCCCGCCGTTCTTCAGCGTCAAGGAAGCGGTGTTCCCGTTCGCCAAGTTCCCCGGCGTCGATCCGATCCTCGGCCCGGAAATGAAGTCCACTGGTGAAGTGATGGGCGTCGGTGATAGCTTTGCCGAAGCCTTTGCCAAGGCTCAGTTGGGGGCCAGCGAGATCCTCCCGACCGCCGGTTGCGCCTTCATCAGCGTCCGCGAAGACGACAAGCCGTTCGCCGCCCAGGTGGCTGGCGACCTGGTCGCGCTGGGCTTCGAAGTGGTAGCCACCGCCGGTACCGCGCGTGTCATCGAGGCCGCGGGCCTGCCGGTGCGTCGCGTGAACAAGGTGACCGAAGGTCGCCCGCACGTGGTGGACATGATCAAGAACGACGAGGTCACCCTGATCATCAACACCACCGAGGGCCGGCAGTCCATCGCTGACTCCTACTCCATTCGTCGAAACGCCCTGCAGCACAAGATCTGCTGCACCACCACCATTGCGGGTGGGCAGGCGATCTGTGAGGCGCTCAAGTTCGGTCCCGAGAAGACCGTTCGGCGTCTGCAGGATCTCCACGCAGGAATCAAGGCATGAGCAAGTTCCCCATGACCGTCCAGGGCGCCCGCGCCCTGGAAGAAGAAGTGAAACACCTGAAGGGCGTGCTGCGCCCGCAGATCAGCCAGGCCATCGCCGAAGCGCGTGAACTGGGCGACCTCAAGGAAAACGCCGAGTACCATGCGGCGCGCGAACAGCAGGGCATGGTCGAGGCGCGTATCCGCGACATCGAGGCCAAGCTGTCCAACGCCCAGGTCATCGATGTCACCGCCATCCCGCACAGCGGCAAGGTGATCTTCGGCACCACCGTCGACATCGCCAATGTCGAGACCGACGAGACCGTGACCTACCAGATCGTCGGCGACGACGAGGCGGATATCAAGGGTGGCAAGATCTCGGTGAATTCGCCGATCGCCCGTGCGCTGATCGGCAAGACCGAAGGCGATGCCGTGCTGGTGAGAACCCCGGGCGGCGACGTCGAGTACGAGATCGTCGAGGTTCGCCATATCTAAGCGCGCCCCGTTGCGCGCAGGCGCGATCAGTTGGCTGCTGGCCCAGACGTTCTGGGTCGGCGGCCTCTGGTTGCTGCAGTTCGTGGTCCTGCCTGCGTTGGCCAAGACCGGACTGGCGCCGCTGCTGGTGGAAACCGTAGCCGCGGCGTTGACGCCGCTGCTGATCGGCTTCGCCGGATTCTGTGCGGTGCTGCAGGCGCTGGTGTTGGTGTCGAGCCACGGGCCGAGGAGCCTTTGGCGAGACCTTCGCGGTCAGCTGTTGCTCGCCGTCGCGCTGCTCTGCCTGGTGTACTTCCTGGTGCGTGGGCTGGCGCCCGAGGCGGTGCGCTGGCTGCTGTTCAACTACCTGGCGGTGGCGATGTGTGGCCTGCTGCTGGTGTTGCAGCCGGTACCGGGGCGGGACGAGGAATACGTCTGAACCAGGTCGGGAAGTTTCCCGACCTTGGTTGGATGGGACATCAGATGCCGGCGAAACGGCTGATGTTCGAGAGATTCTTGTTCGGCTTCGGGTTCTTCCGATAGACCAGCGCCATCTTGCCGATGCTTTGCACCAGGTCGCTGCGCGACTGCGCGCAGAGTTCGTCGAGCAGGGCGCGGCGATCGTCGCGCTCGGCCAGCGCCAGTTTCACCTTGATCAGTTCGTGATCGTTGAGTGCGCGCTCGAGTTCGGCGAGAACGCCTTCGGTCAAGCCGTTCTCGGCTACGATCAATACCGGTTTCAGGTGGTGACCGATAGATTTGAACTGTTTCTTCTGCTCTTGAGTGAGCGCCATAATCAGACCCCTGGGAAAAAGTCGTCTATTTTACCCCAGTTTTAGTCCAAGTGATGCTGCCCCCGCCGACCGGGGGTGCCCGAAGAGGTATTCCGTGGCCCGCTCCAAAACCAGCCAGCGTTGGCTGAAAGAACATTTCGACGATCCCTACGTGAAGATGGCCCAGCGCGATGGCTATCGCTCGCGCGCCAGCTACAAGCTGCTGGAGATCCAGGAGAAGGACCGCATCCTGCGTCCGGGCATGACCGTGGTCGACCTGGGCGCCGCGCCGGGCGGGTGGTCGCAGGTCACCAGCCGGGTGATCGGCGACCGCGGCCGGCTGATCGCTTCGGACATCCTCGAGATGGACAGCATCCCCGACGTCACCTTCATCCAGGGCGACTTCACCGAGGACGCGGTGTTCGCGCGGATCCTCGAGGCGATCGGCGACCATCCGGTAGACCTTGTGATTTCCGATATGGCCCCCAATATGAGTGGAGTGCGGGCCGCCGACCAGCCGCGCGCCATGTATCTCTGCGAACTGGCGCTGGACCTGGCCGGCCGTGTGCTGCGGCCGGGCGGCGATTTCCTGATCAAGATCTTCCAGGGCGAAGGTTTCGACCAGTACCACAAGCAGGCCCGGGAAATGTTCGACAAGGTACAGATGCGCAAGCCCCTGTCGTCGCGTGATCGTTCGCGGGAACAGTATCTGCTCGCACGCGGCTTTCGCGGGGAATAGACTGGAATGATTGACCCTATAGCCTGTCTATTGGTCGATGACCTGTTGTGCCGGGACGGGCGAGGGTTCATAAAGGGTTACAGACAACGCCTGCGTGCGCGGGCGCTTGTGTAGTACTTTTGGCCGGAAGGAGTCTGGCCGTCGTGTGAAGCGGTTTCCAGGACGGAGCCGGCTTCAGAGGGTAGTCAATTGAACGACATGGCAAAGAATCTGATTCTGTGGCTGATCATCGCGGCGGTACTGGTGACCGTGATGAACAATTTCTCGAGCCCGAGCGAGCCACAGACGCTGAACTACTCGGACTTCATCCAGCAGGTCAAGGATGGCAAGGTCGAGCGAGTGACCGTGGATGGCTATGTCATCACCGGCAAGCGTAGCGACGGCGATACCTTCAAGACCATCCGCCCGGCGATCCAGGACAACGGCCTGATCGGCGACCTGGTCAACAACAACGTCGTGGTCGAGGGCAAGCAGCCCGAACAGCAGAGCATCTGGACCCAGTTGCTGGTCGCCAGCTTCCCGATCCTGGTGATCATCGCCGTCTTCATGTTCTTCATGCGCCAGATGCAGGGTGGCGGCGGCGGTCGCGGCGGCCCGATGAGCTTCGGCAAGAGCAAGGCGCGCCTGCTGTCCGAGGACCAGGTCAAGACCACCTTCGCTGACGTCGCCGGCTGCGACGAGGCCAAGGAGGAGGTCAGCGAGCTGGTCGAGTTCCTTCGCGATCCGGGCAAGTTCCAGCGCCTGGGCGGCCGTATCCCGCGCGGCGTGCTGATGGTCGGCCCGCCCGGCACCGGCAAGACCCTGCTGGCCAAGGCCATCGCCGGCGAAGCCAAGGTGCCGTTCTTCACCATTTCCGGTTCCGACTTCGTCGAGATGTTCGTCGGCGTGGGCGCTTCCCGTGTCCGCGACATGTTCGACCAGGCCAAGAAGCATGCGCCGTGCATCATCTTCATCGACGAGATCGACGCCGTCGGCCGCCACCGCGGCGCCGGCCTGGGCGGTGGTCACGACGAGCGCGAGCAGACCCTCAACCAGTTGCTGGTGGAGATGGATGGCTTCGAGATGAACGATGGCATCATCGTCATCGCTGCCACCAACCGTCCGGACGTTCTGGACCCGGCGCTGCTGCGCCCGGGCCGCTTCGACCGCCAGGTGGTGGTCGGCTTGCCGGATATCCGCGGGCGCGAACAGATCCTCAAGGTGCACATGCGCAAGGTGCCGCTGGGCGACCATGTCGATCCTGCCGTCATCGCCCGCGGTACGCCCGGTTTCTCCGGCGCCGACCTGGCCAACCTGGTCAACGAGGCTTCGCTGTTCGCCGCGCGCTCCAACAAGCGCATCGTCGACATGCGCGAGTTCGAGCTGGCCAAGGACAAGATCATGATGGGCGCCGAGCGCAAGACCATGGTCATGTCCGAGAAGGAGAAGCGCAACACCGCCTACCACGAAGCCGGCCACGCCATCGTCGGTCGCCTGGTGCCGGAGCATGACCCGGTCTACAAGGTGTCCATCATTCCGCGCGGACGCGCCCTGGGCGTGACCATGTTCCTCCCCGAGGAAGATCGCTACAGCCTGTCCAAGCGCGCGCTGGAAAGCCAGATCTGCTCGCTGTTCGGCGGCCGTATCGCGGAAGAGATGACCCTCGGCTTCGAAGGCGTCACCACTGGCGCTTCCAACGACATCATGCGTGCTACCCAGTTGGCGCGGAACATGGTGACCAAGTGGGGTCTGTCCGAGAAGCTCGGCCCGCTGATGTACGCGGAGGAGGAGGGCGAGGTGTTCCTCGGCCGTAGCGCCGGCAGCCAGCACGCCAATGTGTCGGGCGAGACCGCCAAGATGATCGACCAGGAAGTCCGGCGCATCATCGACGACTGCTACGGTACCGCCAAGCGACTGCTCGACGAGAACCGCGACAAGCTGGAGATGATGGCCGACGCACTGATGAAGTACGAAACCATCGACTCCGACCAGATCGACGACATCATGGCCGGTCGCGTGCCGCGCGAGCCGCGTGACTGGCAGGGTGGTTCGGGTACCGGCACCCCGCCGGCCAACCTGGAAGAGTCGGGCCGCCGCGAGAACACCCCTCCCATCGGTGGGCCGGCCGGCGAGCACTGAGAGCCCTGAATGAGCAATCCGCAATACCCGACCCGACTGCCTTGCGGCAGTCGGGTTCTTGATTTGGCCCGCCCACATGTCATGGGCATCCTCAATGTCACCCCCGATTCCTTTTCCGATGGCGGCCGTTACGACCGGCTGGACGATGCCCTGCGGCATGCCGAGCGCATGGTGCGGGAAGGCGCAACGCTCATCGACGTCGGCGGCGAGTCGACCCGTCCCGGTGCGCGCAGCGTTTCTCCGACGGAGGAGCTGGAGCGGGTCGCTCCGGTAGTCGAACGCATCGCTCGCGAGCTGGACGTCGTGATTTCGGTGGATACCTCCACGCCCGCGGTCATGCGCGAAACTGCGCGTCTCGGAGCGGGTCTGATCAACGACGTCCGTTCGCTGCAGCGCGACGGTGCGCTGGATGCTGCGGTGGATAGCGGCCTGGCGGTCTGCCTCATGCACATGCGTGGAGAACCGCAGACCATGCAGGATGCGCCTGCCTACCAGGATGTGGTGGCGGAAGTCGGCGCGTTCCTGCAGGAGCGTGTGAATGCCTGCGTGGCGGCCGGAATCGACCGCGAGCGGCTGTTGCTGGATCCGGGTTTCGGTTTTGCCAAGACACTGGAGCACAACTTGGTGCTGTTCAGGCATCTGCAGGCACTCCATGGCCTGGGCTTGCCGTTGTTGGTCGGCGTTTCGCGCAAGAGCATGATCGGCAAGGTACTGGGGCGGGAGGTGGACGAACGCCTCTACGGCAGCCTAGCTCTGGCGGCCCTGGCGCTGGCCAAGGGCGCACGGATAATTCGAGTGCATGACGTGGCGGCGACCGTCGACGTGATGCGAATGATCTCCGCCGTTGAAATGGCGGATTGAGCACGGAAGACAAAAGATGAGCAGAAAATACTTCGGGACTGACGGTATCCGTGGTCGTGTTGGCGAGTTTCCGATTACTCCGGACTTCGTTCTCAAGCTGGGCTGGGCGGTGGGCATGGCCTTCCGCCGGCAGGGCAACTGCCGGGTCCTGATCGGCAAGGACACGCGCAGCTCGGGTTACATGTTCGAGTCGGCCTTCGAGGCGGGGCTCTCCGCTTCCGGCGCCGATACCCTGTTGCTGGGACCGATGCCTACCCCCGGCATCGCCTACCTGACGCGGACTTTCCACGCCGAGGCCGGGGTGGTGATCAGCGCTTCGCACAATCCCCACGACGACAACGGCATCAAGTTCTTCTCCGGGCAGGGGACCAAGCTGCCGGACGACGTCGAGCTGATGATCGAGGAACTGCTCGATGCGCCGATGACCGTGGTGGAGTCCGCCCGTCTCGGCAAGGTTTCGCGGATCAATGACGCGGCGGGGCGCTACATCGAATTCTGTAAGAGCAGCGTGCCGACCAGCACCGACTTCAACGGTCTCAAGGTCGTGCTCGACTGCGCCAACGGCGCTACCTACAAGATCGCTCCCAGCGTCTTCCGGGAACTGGGCGCGGAAGTGACGGTGCTGGCGGCCAGCCCGAATGGCCTGAACATCAACGACAAGTGCGGTTCCACTCACCTGGATGGCCTGCAGGCTGCGGTGGTCGAGCACCATGCCGACCTCGGCATCGCCTTCGACGGCGACGGCGACCGGGTGATGATGGTCGACCATACCGGTGCGGTCGTGGATGGCGACGAACTGCTTTTCCTCATCGCGCGCGACCTGCAGGAAAGCGGGCGCCTGCAAGGCGGTGTGGTCGGCACCCTGATGAGCAACCTCGGCCTGGAGCTGGCTTTGCAGGAACTGCATATCCCGTTCGTGCGGGCGAAGGTCGGCGATCGCTATGTGATGGCCGAACTGCTGGCTCGGAACTGGATGCTGGGAGGGGAGAATTCGGGACATATCGTCTGCTGCCAGAACACCACGACGGGCGATGCCATCATCGCGGCGCTACAGGTGCTGATGGCGCTCAAGCATCGCGGCCAGACCCTGGCCGAGGCGCGCCAGGGGATTCGCAAGTGCCCCCAGGTGCTGATCAATGTGCGCTTCAAGGGCGAAAGCGATCCGCTCGAGCACCCCTCGGTGAAGGAGGCCAGCGTCCGCGTCACCGAGCAAATGGGCGGGCGCGGTCGTGTCCTGCTGCGCAAATCCGGCACGGAGCCGTTGGTCCGGGTGATGGTCGAGGGCGACGAGGAAGCTAGCGTTCGTGCCCACGCCGAACAGCTGGCAAAAATTGTTTCTGAGGTATGTGCTTGATTTTGCTTGCCAGTCTGGAAACTGTTGAGTAACATCTGCGCCCACTTTGCCCCGCGAGGTACAGCATGCGTCGACCCTTGGTGGCCGGTAACTGGAAAATGCACGGTACTCATTCCAGTGTGGCCGAGTTGATCAAAGGCTTGCGTCAGCTGGCGTTGCCGAGCGGAGTCGATGTAGCTGTGATGCCGCCTTGCTTGTTCATCAGCCAGGTCATCCAGGGCCTGGCCGGCAAGGCGATCGATGTAGGTGCGCAGAACAGCGCCGTCGAGCCGATGCAAGGCGCGCTGACCGGTGAGACTGCTCCCAGTCAGTTGGCGGATGTCGGTTGTAGCATGGTCCTTGTAGGCCACTCGGAGCGTCGCCTGATTCTCGGCGAGAGTGACGAGGTTGTGAGTCGCAAGTTTGCCGCGGCTCAGTCGTGCGGCCTGGTGCCGGTGCTGTGTGTCGGGGAGACCCGGGCGGAGCGCGAGGCGGGCAAGACGCTGGAGGTTGTCGCAAGGCAGCTGGGAAGCGTGATCGACGAGTTGGGTGTTGGAGCTTTTGCTCGCGCAGTCGTGGCTTACGAGCCGGTCTGGGCGATCGGGACCGGGTTGACCGCGTCCCCCGCGCAAGCCCAGGAAGTGCACGCGGCGATCCGCGCGCAACTGGCAGCGGAAAATGCCGAGGTCGCAAAAGGTGTGCGACTCCTTTACGGCGGCAGTGTAAAGGCGGCAAGTGCAGCCGAGTTGTTCGGCATGCCAGATATCGATGGGGGGCTGGTAGGTGGAGCCTCCCTCAATGCGGATGAGTTCGGCGCGATCTGTCGTGCCGCGGGAAGCTGAAGATGCTGGAAAAGGTCGTAATTGTCGTGCATCTGCTGATGGCATTGGGTCTTGTTGGCCTGATCCTCGTTCAGCATGGCAAGGGTGCGGATGCAGGGGCTTCTTTCGGTGCAGGTGCTTCGGCAACTGTTTTCGGAAGCCAAGGTTCCGCTACCTTTTTGAGTCGGATTACTGGTATACTGGCAGCGGTTTTTTTCTTGACCAGCCTTGGCTTAGCGTACTTCGCTAAAGAAAAGTCTGATGCTCTGCAACACATCGGACTGCCGGATCCGGCAGTTCTGGAGCAGAAGCAAGAGAAAGCACCGGCCGCTGACGATGTGCCGGTTCTTCAGGAGCAGTCCAAGCCTGCGGAAAGTGCAGGCGATGTACCGGCGGCTCCTGAACAGAAGTAAGAGAAAGGTTTCTGCCGAGGTGGTGGAATTGGTAGACACGCTACCTTGAGGTGGTAGTGGCCATAGGCTGTAGGGGTTCGAGTCCCCTCCTCGGTACCATATAAGCAAGCCCCGTCCTGCGGGGTTTGTCTCCGCAAGGTTCGGTTGACCCATCAGGGTGTCGGTCGTATAATCTTGCACCAGCTTTGACGCGGGGTGGAGCAGTCTGGTAGCTCGTCGGGCTCATAACCCGAAGGTCGTTGGTTCAAATCCAGCCCCCGCAACCAGTTTTTCAGGGCCCCTTTTTAGGGGCTTTTTGTTAGCTGGACAGTCCATGCCACGGTTCCGAGTGGCAATTTAGGGATGGGCGTTTCGCCCATTTTTTGTTTCTACGACATACGCGAGGCGATCAGGTGTCGAGCAAGCTAGAACAGTTGCAGGCCTTGCTGGCCCCTGTGGTCGAGGCGCTCGGCTATGAGTGCTGGGGCGTCGAGTTCATTTCCCAGGGTCGTCATTCGGTGTTGCGCGTCTATATCGACCGCCCCGAAGGCATCCTCATCGATGACTGTGAAGCCGTCAGTCGGCAGGTCAGCGGTATTCTCGACGTCGAAGACCCGATCAGCGGCGAGTACACCCTGGAGGTGTCCTCTCCGGGCATGGATCGGCCGCTGTTCACCCTCGAACAGTTCGCCAAGCATGCCGGCGAGCAAGTGAAGATCAGGCTGCGTTCGCCCTATGAGGGGCGGCGTAACTACCAAGGCATTCTCCGTGGTGTGGAGGAGCAGGATGTGGTGGTCCTGGTGGACGATCACGAGTACCTGCTGCCGATCGATTCGATCGACAAGGCCAACATCATTCCCCGTTTTGATTGAGACGCGAATCCGCGGATCCAATGGATTGAAAGGCGAGGCGTACAATGAGCAAAGAAGTACTGCTGGTTGTTGAGTCGGTATCCAACGAAAAGGGCGTACCGGCCGGCGTGATTTTCGAGGCGCTGGAGCTGGCTCTGGCGACCGCCACCAAGAAACGTTTCGAGGACGAGGTCGACCTGCGCGTCGAGATCAATCGTCATAACGGCAGCTACGAGACTTTCCGTCGTTGGCACGTCGTCGCCGACGAGGACTACCAGGACCCCGCCACCGAGATCACCGTCGAGGACGTCCAGGAGCAGAAGCCGGGCGCGAAGGTCGGCGAGGTCATCGAAGAAAAGATCGAATCCATCGAGTTCGGCCGCATCGCTGCGCAGACTGCCAAGCAGGTCATCGTGCAGAAGGTCCGCGAGGCCGAGCGCGCCCAGGTGGTCGATGCCTACCGCGAGAAGGTCGGCGAGATCATTTCCGGTACCGTGAAGAAGGTCACCCGCGACAACGTCATCGTCGATCTCGGCAACAACGCCGAGGCGCTGCTGGCCCGCGACCAGATCATTCCGCGCGAGACCTTCCGCGTTGGCACCCGCGTGCGTGCCCTGCTGAAGGAGATCCGTACCGAGAACCGCGGTCCTCAGCTGGTCCTGTCGCGTACCGCGCCGGAAATGCTGATCGAGCTGTTCCGCATCGAAGTACCGGAAATTGCCGAGCAGTTGATCGACGTGATGGCCGCCGCCCGTGACCCGGGCTCGCGCGCCAAGATCGCCGTTCGTTCCAAGGACAAGCGCATCGACCCGCAGGGCGCCTGCATCGGCATGCGCGGTTCGCGCGTCCAGGCGGTATCCGGCGAGATCGGTGGAGAGCGGGTGGACATCGTCCTGTGGGACGACAACCCGGCGCAATTCGTGATCAACGCCATGGCTCCGGCCGAGGTGGCGGCGATCATCGTCGACGAGGATACCCATACCATGGATATCGCCGTCGCCGAGGACAATCTGGCGCAGGCTATCGGCCGCAGTGGCCAGAACGTCCGTCTGGCCAGCCAGTTGACCGGCTGGACCCTGAATGTGATGACCGAGGCGGATATCCAGGCCAAGCAACAGGCCGAGACCGGGGATATCCTGCAGCGCTTCGTCGACGAGCTGGATGTCGACGAGGAACTGGCCCAGGTACTGGTGGAAGAGGGCTTCACGACTCTTGAGGAAATCGCCTACGTACCGATGGAAGAGATGCTCAGCATCGATGGCTTCGACGAAGACATCGTCAACGAGCTGCGCTCCCGTGCCAAGGATCGCCTGCTGACCAAGGCCATTGCGACCGAAGAGAAGCTCGCCGACGCACAACCGGCAGAAGACCTGCTCAGCCTCGATGGCATGAGCAAGGAGCTGGCCCTGGACCTGGCGCTGCGTGGCGTAACCACCCGTGAAGATCTGGCCGAGCAATCGATCGACGATCTGCTCGACATCGACGGCATGGACGAAGAGCGTGCCGGCAAGTTGATCATGGCCGCCCGGGCCCATTGGTTCGAGTAAGCAGTCGCGGCCTGAGGAGAGAAGTGCATGACGCAAGTCACGGTGAAAGAACTGGCCCAGGTGGTCGACACACCGGTGGAGCGCCTGCTGCTGCAGATGCGTGACGCAGGTCTGCCGCACACCAGTGCCGAACAAGTTGTAACGGATAGCGAGAAGCAAGCCCTGCTGACCCACCTGAAAGGCAGCCATGGCGATCGCGCCAGCGAGCCGCGCAAGATCACCCTGCAACGCAAGACCACTACCACGCTGAAAGTGGGTGGCAGCAAGACGGTGAGCGTCGAAGTTCGCAAGAAGAAAACCTATGTCAAGCGCAGCCCCGACGAGATCGAGGCCGAGCGCCAGCGCGAACTCGAGGAGCAGCGCGCGGCGGAAGAGGCGGAGCGTCTGAAGGCCGAAGAGGCCGCTGCCCGCCAGCGTGCCGAAGAGGAAGCGCGCAAGGCCGAGGAAGCTGCGCGTGCCAAGGCTGCCCAGGAAGCAGCGGCTACTGCCGGTGCCGAGCCTGCCGTGGTGGCGGATGTCGCGGTTGCCGAACCAGTGGCCAAGCCTGCCGCCGTGGAAGAGCGCAAGAAGGAAGAGCCGCGCCGCGTGCCCAAGCGTGACGAGGACGATGACCGCCGCGACCGCAAGCACACCCAGCACCGTCCCTCGGTCAAGGAGAAGGAAAAGGTTCCTGCTCCGCGCGTGGCTCCACGCAGCACCGACGAGGAAAGCGATGGTTACCGTCGCGGCGGTCGTGGTGGCAAGTCGAAGCTGAAGAAGCGCAACCAGCACGGGTTCCAGAACCCGACAGGACCGATCGTGCGTGAAGTGAACATCGGTGAGACCATCACCGTAGCCGAGTTGGCCGCCCAGATGTCGGTCAAGGGTGCCGAAGTCGTCAAGTTCATGTTCAAGATGGGCTCCCCGGTGACCATCAACCAGGTCCTGGACCAGGAGACCGCCCAACTGGTCGCCGAAGAGCTGGGCCACAAGGTCAAGCTGGTCAGCGAGAACGCGCTGGAAGAACAACTGGCCGAGTCCCTGAAGTTCGAAGGCGAGGCAGTCACCCGCGCGCCGGTCGTCACCGTCATGGGCCACGTCGACCACGGCAAGACCTCGCTGCTCGACTACATCCGTCGCGCCAAGGTCGCCGCGGGCGAGGCCGGCGGCATCACCCAGCATATCGGTGCCTACCACGTCGAAACCGAGCGTGGCATGGTGACCTTCCTGGATACCCCCGGCCACGCCGCGTTCACCGCGATGCGTGCCCGTGGCGCCCAGGCGACCGACATCGTGATCCTGGTGGTCGCGGCCGACGACGGCGTCATGCCGCAGACCCAGGAAGCCGTGCAGCACGCGAAAGCGGCGGGCGTGCCGATCGTGGTCGCGGTGAACAAGATCGACAAGCCCGAGGCCAACCCGGACAACATCAAGAACGGCCTGGCCGCTCTCGACGTGATCCCGGAAGAGTGGGGCGGCGACGCTCCCTTCGTCCCGGTTTCGGCGAAGCTCGGTACTGGCGTCGATGAACTGCTCGAAGCGGTCCTGCTGCAGGCAGAAGTGCTCGAACTGAAAGCCACTCCGTCGGCCCCGGGCCGTGGCGTGGTGGTCGAGTCGCGCCTGGACAAGGGACGCGGCCCGGTGGCCACCGTGCTGGTCCAGGACGGTACCCTGCGCCAGGGCGACATGGTGCTGGTCGGCATCAACTACGGTCGTGTCCGCGCCATGCTCGACGAGAACGGCAAGCCGATCAAGGAAGCCGGCCCGTCGATCCCGGTCGAGATCCTCGGCCTGGACGGTACGCCGGATGCCGGTGACGAGATGACCGTGGTCGCCGACGAGAAGAAGGCCCGCGAAGTCGCCCTGTTCCGTCAAGGCAAGTTCCGTGAGGTGAAACTGGCGCGTGCCCATGCCGGCAAGCTGGAAAACATCTTCGAGAACATGGGCCAGGAAGAGAAGAAGACCCTGAACATCGTCCTCAAGGCCGATGTGCGCGGTTCGCTCGAGGCTCTGCAAGGCTCGCTCAGCGGCCTGGGCAACGACGAAGTGCAGGTCCGCGTGGTCGGTGGCGGCGTCGGTGGCATCACCGAGTCCGACGCCAACCTGGCGCTGGCTTCCAACGCGGTGCTGTTCGGCTTCAACGTGCGCGCCGACGCCGGCGCGCGCAAGATCGTCGAAGCCGAAGGTCTGGATATGCGTTACTACAACGTGATCTACGACATCATCGAGGACGTCAAGAAGGCCCTGACCGGCATGCTCGGCAGCGATCTGCGGGAGAACATCCTGGGCATCGCCGAGGTGCGCGACGTGTTCCGCTCGCCGAAGTTCGGCGCGATCGCCGGCTGCATGGTCACCGAGGGCATGGTGCACCGCAACCGTCCGATCCGCGTGCTGCGCGACGACGTGGTCATCTTCGAAGGCGAGCTGGAGTCTCTCCGTCGCTTCAAAGACGACGTCGCCGAAGTGCGTGCCGGCATGGAGTGCGGCATCGGCGTGAAGAGCTACAACGACGTCAAGGTCGGCGACAAGATCGAAGTGTTCGAGAAGGTCGAAGTCGCACGCAGCCTTTGATGGCGAGTGCGTAACCACAGCGCCCGGGCCGGCTTCCAGCTGTCCCGGGCGTTTGTCGCTTTTTTTTCCAGTGACCGGGTGTCGCTGGAGGCAGGTTGAAAAATGGCAAAAGACTACAGCCGTACCCAGCGTATCGGCGATCAGATGCAACGCGAACTGGCTCAACTGATCCAGCGCGAGATCAAGGACCCGCGCCTGGGCCTGGTCACCATCACCGGTGTCGAGGTCAGCCGCGACGTGGCGCACGCCAAGGTGTTCATCACCGTCATGGGCCAGGACGATGCCGGCAAGATCGCCCTGAACATGGAAATCCTCAACGACGCCGCCGGCTACCTGCGCATGCTGCTGGGCAAGTCGATGAAGCTGCGCAGCGTGCCGCAACTGCATTTCCACTACGACGAAAGCATCCGCCGCGGCGCCGAGCTGTCGGCGCTGATCGAGCGTGCGGTGGCCGAAGACGGCCGCCGCCACGGCGACGAGACCGAGGACTGAGCGTGGCCCAGGTGAAGCGTATCCGCCGCTCCATCAGCGGCATCCTGGTGCTCGACAAGCCGCGCGGCATGAGTTCCAACCAGGCACTGCAGAAAGTCCGCTGGCTGCTCAATGCCGAGAAGGCCGGCCACACCGGCAGCCTCGACCCGCTGGCCACCGGGGTGCTGCCGCTGTGCTTCGGCGAGGCGACCAAGTTCTCCCAGTATCTTCTCGATGCCGACAAGGGTTACGAGACGGTGATGCGCATGGGCATCACCACCACCACCGGCGACGCCGAGGGCGAACTGCTCGCCGAGCGGGACGTGACCGTCGGTCGGGACGATCTCGAACAGGCCCTGCCGCGCTTCCGTGGCGACATAGAGCAGGTGCCGCCGATGTACTCGGCGCTGAAGAAAGACGGACAGCCGCTGTACAAGCTCGCCCGTGCAGGAGAGGTAGTGGAGCGCGAGGCGCGTTCTGTTACTATTACGCGCCTGGATTTGCTCTCCTTCGAGCCGCCCTGTGCGACCCTGGCCGTTTCCTGCAGCAAAGGCACCTACGTGCGTACGCTGGTGGAAGATCTCGGCCAGGTCCTGGGCTGCGGCGCGCACGTCGCGGCACTGCGGCGGACCCAGGCCGGGCCGTTCGCCCTGGCCCAGGCGATCACCCTCGAGACGCTCGAACGCGTGCATGCCGAAGGTGGTCCGGAAGCGCTGGACCAATTCCTGATGCCGGAAGACAGCGGCCTGTTGCATTGGCCGGTGTTGCAGTTGTCCGAGCACAGTGCGTACTACTGGCTGCACGGGCAGCCGGTGCGGGCCCCGGAAGCGCCGAAGTTCGGCTGGTTGCGGGTGCAGGATCACACAGGTCGTTTCATCGGTATCGGTGAAGTGACCGACGACGGGCGTATCGCCCCGCGTCGACTGATTCGGTCATAAGACCGATACGAGGGTGGCTGTCAGCAGGCACGGTCATTCCTCCTTTTAAAACACGGGAAGCGATTCCCGGCCTGTTCACTCAGAGGAAGCCCATCATGGCACTGAGCGTTGAAGAAAAAGCGCAGATCGTTAACGAATACAAGCAAGCTGAAGGCGACACCGGTTCCCCGGAAGTGCAGGTAGCCCTGCTGTCCGCCAACATCAACAAGCTGCAGGATCACTTCAAGGCCAACGGCAAGGATCACCATTCCCGCCGTGGTCTGATCCGTATGGTTAACCAGCGCCGTAAGCTGCTGGACTACCTGAAGGGCAAAGACGTGTCTCGCTACACTGCCCTGATCGGCCGTCTGGGTCTGCGTCGCTAAGCGACGCCGGTCGGCAGCTTGAAGCAAGGAGCTGGAAGTCTGGCGTCGATACCCGCACACGAGGCGGGTATCGGCGTCGGGCTTCCAGCTTCGCGCTTTCTAGGAATCGATTCGGGTCCGACTCCCGGCATTCCACCGATTTCCCCCAAGGCAACATAGAAGGTAAAGACACCGTGAACCCGGTAACCAAGCAATTCCAGTTCGGTCAGTCGACCGTCACTCTCGAGACCGGCCGTATCGCTCGCCAGGCCACCGGCGCCGTACTGGTCACCATGGACGACGTCAGCGTGCTGGTCACCGTGGTCGGCGCCAAGTCGCCGGCCGAAGGCCGCGACTTCTTCCCGCTGTCCGTGCACTACCAGGAAAAGACCTACGCCGCAGGCCGTATCCCCGGTGGTTTCTTCAAGCGTGAAGGACGTCCTTCCGAGAAGGAAACCCTGACCTCGCGCCTGATCGACCGTCCGATCCGTCCGCTGTTCCCCGAAGGTTTCATGAATGAAGTGCAGGTCGTCTGCACCGTCGTTTCCACCAACAAGAAGTCCGATCCGGACATCGCCGCGATGATCGGCACCTCCGCCGCCCTGGCGATCTCCGGCATTCCGTTCGCCGGCCCGATCGGCGCCGCCCGCGTTGGTTTCCACCCGGAAATCGGCTACATCCTCAACCCCACCTACGAGCAACTGCAGAGTTCCAGCCTCGACATGGTCGTGGCCGGTACCGAAGACGCCGTGCTGATGGTGGAGTCCGAGGCCGACGAACTGACCGAAGACCAGATGCTCGGTGCCGTGCTGTTCGCCCACGACGAGTTCCAGGCGGTGATCCGTGCCGTCAAGGAGCTGGCCGCCGAAGCTGGCAAGCCGGCCTGGGACTGGAAAGCCCCGGCGGAAAACACCGTGCTGGTCAACGCCATCAAGGCAGAGCTGGGCGAAGCGATCTCCCAGGCCTATACCATCACCATCAAGCAGGACCGCTACAACCGTCTGGGCGAGCTGCGCGACCAGGCCGTGGCCCTGTTCGCCGGCGAGGAAGAGGGCAAGTTCCCGGCTTCCGAGGTCAAGGACGTATTCGGCCTGCTGGAATACCGCACCGTTCGCGAGAACATCGTCAACGGCAAGCCGCGTATCGACGGTCGTGACACCCGTACCGTGCGTCCGCTGCGCATCGAAGTCGGCGTGCTCGGCAAGACCCACGGTTCCGCGCTGTTCACCCGTGGCGAAACCCAGGCCCTGGTCGTCGCGACCCTCGGCACCGCGCGTGATGCCCAGCTGCTGGATACCCTGGAAGGCGAGCGCAAGGACGCCTTCATGCTGCACTACAACTTCCCGCCGTTCTCGGTAGGCGAGTGCGGCCGCATGGGCAGCCCGGGTCGTCGTGAAATCGGCCATGGCCGTCTGGCCCGTCGTGGCGTCGCCGCCATGCTGCCGACCCAGGACGAGTTCCCCTACACCATTCGCGTGGTTTCCGAGATCACCGAGTCCAACGGTTCCAGCTCGATGGCCTCCGTGTGCGGCGCCTCCCTGGCGCTGATGGATGCCGGTGTGCCGGTCAAGGCGCCGGTCGCCGGTATCGCCATGGGCCTGGTCAAGGAAGGCGAGAAGTTCGCCGTCCTGACCGACATCCTCGGTGACGAAGACCACCTGGGCGACATGGACTTCAAGGTTGCCGGTACCGACAAGGGCGTCACCGCCCTGCAGATGGACATCAAGATCAACGGTATCACCGAAGAGATCATGGAGATCGCCCTGGGCCAGGCCCTGGAAGCTCGCCTGAACATCCTCGGCCAGATGAACCAGGTCATCGCCAAGCCTCGCGCCGAGCTGTCTGAGAACGCCCCGACCATGCTGCAGATGAAGATCGACTCGGACAAGATCCGCGACGTCATCGGCAAGGGCGGCGCGACCATCCGTGGTATCTGCGAAGAGACCAAGGCCTCGATCGACATCGAGGACGATGGCAGCGTGAAGATCTACGGCGAAACCAAGGAAGCCGCCGAGGCCGCCAAGCTGCGCGTCCTGGCGATCACCGCGGAAGCCGAGATCGGCAAGATCTACGTCGGCAAGGTGGAGCGCATCGTCGACTTCGGTGCCTTCGTCAACATCCTGCCGGGCAAGGACGGCCTGGTGCACATCTCGCAGATCAGCGACAAGCGCATCGACAAGGTCACCGACGTGCTGCAGGAAGGCCAGGAAGTGAAGGTTCTGGTGCTCGACGTGGACAACCGTGGCCGCATCAAGCTGTCGATCAAGGACGTGGCTGCCGCCGAAGCTTCCGGCGTGTAAGTCGAGTCGTGATCGATGAAAACAGGGCCCTCGGGCCCTGTTTTCGTTTCCGCGACACGCTTCTCGGCGAAGGGGGCGAATCCTTGCATTTTGCAAGCCCTGTCATCGCCAATTCGGCATTCTGCAACCGTCTCGCTTCCGACCTGTTTTTTAACCTATTGTTTTTAAAGGATTTTATTTTAGAGGAAAACTGGCACAGCGCTTGCGATATCTACTATGCAACTGACGCCAGGAATGGCTGCAGTTTTTCGAAATCCATAGGAGAAACCGCAATGAAATTCAGCAAACTCGCTATTGCCGCTGCTACTGCCACTGCTCTGAGCTTCTCGATGGCCAATGCGTTCGCTGCCCAACCCATCAGCCTGGCGGCCAACGACACTATGCAGAAAACCGAAGAAGCGGTTTCCGATACCTGGATCACCAGCAAGGTGAAATCCAGCCTGATCGCCAACAAGAATGTCAGTGGCGTCGATATCAAGGTCGAGACCAACAAAGGTGTGGTTTCCCTTTCCGGCAACGTGAAGAGCGATGCCGAGCGTGACCTGGCGATCGAGACCGCCAAGGGCATCAAGGGCGTGAAAGCCGTTTCCGCCGATGGCCTGAAATCGGTCGAGTAAGCGCCCGGGCCGAACGATCCCTTTTCCCTCGTCACCAGGAGGAAGACCGATGAATTCCGATGTGATCAAAGGTAAGTGGAAGCAACTCACCGGCAAGATCAAGGAGCGTTGGGGCGATCTGACCGACGACGATCTCCAGGCTGCCGACGGACATGCCGAATACCTGGTCGGCAAGCTGCAGGAACGCTATGGCTGGTCCAAGGAAAGGGCCGAACAGGAAGTTCGCGACTTCAGCGACCGCCTGTGAACAGGTAGAAAGAAGCCCCGCCGGGATTGCCCGGCGGGGCTTTTTCATGGGCGCTGGATTCAGTCGCCGCGCCGGCTCTGGATGGCGCTGAGGCGGTTGCCCTCGAAACGGACGAAATACAGCATGCCGTTCCATGGGCCATAGACCCATTCCTGGACCTCGACCTCGTAGCGCTTGCCCCATTCCCCGACGACCTCGCGATAACCCAGGCTGTCGCGGCTGCGTGGCTCGCCGCAGCGCGCAAGGACGTCGGCGCTGCTGTCGCCGGTACTCACCAGGCGGCTGCCGCAACGCAGCGAATCGGCCTGAGCATGTGCCAACGGCAGCAGGGACAGCAACGCCACCAGCCCGGTGCGCGGAAGCGAGCGATTCAACGCTTGAACTCGATGCGTTTCAGCTTGTTGGCTTCGAAGGTCAGGATGTAGGTCACGCCGTTGCGCGGGCCGTACACCCACTCCTCGACCTTGAATTCCCGCCGATCGTAGCTGCCCAGGGTATAGCCGACGTCGTCGCGGTGATCCGGATCGCCGCACTTTTGCTGTACTTCGAAGGCCCGGTCGCCGACGCTGACCAGCGCACTGCCGCAACGCATGGTGTCGGCCTGCGCGCTCGCGCAGGCAAGGTAGAGCAGGGGGGCCGCGAGGGCGGCGAATCGCTTGTGCAAGGTATCACTCGCTATCTAGGTGCAGTTGGGTGTCGACATTACCCTTGTCTTCGCCTTCGGCGAAACTGACGTCGATCAAGTAGATGCGATCGTCCGGCAACTGGCCTTTCTCCACCAGGTAATCCTTGATCCGGGTGGCCCGGGCCTGGCCAATCTGGCGCAGCAGCACCTGGCTCTTGGCCCAGGAAGCGATCACCGCTTCGCGCATCTTCGCGGTGCGTTCGTCGCTGTCCAGTTCCTTCCACTCGGCCGGTGGCTGCTGCTTCAGGCGGGTCCGGTAGATGCCTTCGAGCAGCGGTGCCTGCATGTTCTCCGGCACCTCGAGCTGCTTGGCGTCGCTCGGTACCTTGTCGCCGCGACGCTGGAGCATGCGGTAGTAGGTGTTCTGGTATTCCAGTTCGAGACGCTTGGCGCCGATCGAGGGACCGTCAGCCGCGGCGGAGGCCACGCCTTCCACTTCCAGGCGCAGCGCCGGCCGCTCCTTGAGCGCATCGGCGAGCTTGTCGAGGTTGGCCTGGGCTTCTGGCGTCAGCTCGTCGCTGCCCGCGGCGAAGGGTACCGTGCCGAGATCCTCGTTACCGCCGGCGGCGAGGCCGGCGATGAACTTGAACGGCGCCTGCACGGCGCGCAGGACCAGGTTGCGCAGGGTCTGCCAGACGATCGGCATGACGCTGAACTCCGGGTTGTTCAGATCACCGGCCACCGGCAACTGGATATCGATGTTGCCCTTGGTGTCCTTGAGCAGGGCTACCGCCAGCTTCACCGGCAGGTCCACAGCATCCGGGCTGTCGACCTTCTCGCCGAGTTGCAGGCCTTCCAGCAGGACCTTGTTTTCCGCCTTCAGTTGGCTACGTTCGATCTGGTAGTGCAGGTCCAGGTTGAGTCGCCCCTTACGGATGCGGTAGCCGGCGAACTTGCCGGAATAGGGCGTCAGGGTGGTCAGCTCGACGCGCTTGAAGCTGGTGGTGATGTCGAGCTTCTTCAGCGGGTCGAATGGGTCCAGTTCGCCGGCGATGGTCACCGGTGCGTACTTGTCGACCTTGCCCTTGATGTCCACCTTGGCCGGCTGCGAGTTGCGCGTGTCGAGGGTGCCGACTTCGCCGCTGAGCTGCTGGATGGCGGTACCGAACGGCGGCATCAGGGTCAGGTCGGCGAAGTTCGCCGAGCCGTTGTTGATCCGTACGCCGCCGATGTGGATGCCCAGCGGCTTGCTCGCCGGCGCATTCTTGCTTTCGGCGGCGGTCTTGCCGGACGAACTAGCCGGTTGCGGGATGATCAGCTCGCTGACGTTGGTGCTGCGATCTTCGTTGATGATGAAGCGGGCGTAGGGCTCCTCGAAGGACACGCTCTGGATCGACAGGCTGTCCTCGTGCCGGTAGGCGAGGCCGTTGAGGGTCAGTTTGGTCCATTTGACGAAGTCGCGGTCCTTGATGGTATCCAGGGTATGCAACTGGCTGACTTCGGCGCTGCCGTCGACGCTGAAAGCCAGCGGCTCGACGCTCTTCAGGTCGACCGCCAGCTCGCTGCCAAGGAAGCCGCTGCGCAGTTCCAGGCGGATGAACGGCGAGATGTAGGCCTGGGCCACGCGCAGGTCGATGTCGCGGGTACTGACCTTGAGCCTGGCGCTGACCGGGTCGAGCACCACCTGGCCGCTGGCCTGGACCTGGCCGCGGTTGCCGAGGCCGGTCTTGAGCTTGAGGTCGAAGGGGGGCTTGCCGAGGCTGTCGACGTTCTGCAGGTCGAGGTCCAGCGGGCCGACTTCCAGCGGGACCTCGGTGGCCGGCTGGCGATCCACCAGGTGCGCCTTGTAGCCGCGCAGCTGGGCGTCGCGCAGGACGATGTGCCAGGGCTTGGCGGGCGTCTCCGCGGCGGCTTTCGTACTTTCCGGCGGAGGCGTCTTTGCAGTGTCGGCGAGCTGTTGCGGAGAGTCGCTGGCTGCCTTGTCGATTTCCGCAGTCTTGGCCGTTTCCTGCCCGGTTGCCTTGCCGGTCTTCGGAGCCTTGCTCGTCTCTTGCTTGGCTACCTTGTCGGCAGCGCCTTCCGCGACCTTGGCGGACTCTTTGTCGTCCGTTGCCCTTTCCGTCTCGGCGACGCTGGCGTCCTTCTCCGCCGGCCTGTCCTTGCCCGCTTCGCCCGAGGCTATCACGGCTGCCTTGGCGGCACCGTCGGTTGCCGGTTCGCTGGTGGTCTTCGCCGCGTCGGTCGGGGCAGCGGCGGGATCGGTGTTTTCCGCCGGCTTGGGTGCAGGCGCCTTGCGTGGCGGCGGAGTGAAGTCGGCGAACAGTTTCTGCCAGTCGAGCTGGCCGTCCTTCTCGCGCGCGGCCCAGGCCTCCAGGCCCTGGCTGCGGACTTCGCCGAGCACCACTTCCTGCTTGGCCAGGTCCAGGGTGGTAGCGGCCACGTCGAGGCTGGCGAGCTTGGCCAGCGGCTTGCCCTGGGGCGAATTGATGCTGAAGTCGGCGAGTTTCAGCGCGGCCTTGTCGAGCAGCAGCTGGGTGTCCTTGGACAGGTCCAGGCGATAGTCGCTGGAGAGGCTGACCACGCCGTTCTCCAGCACCAGCGGGGCATTGTCGCGGACATAGGGCCACCAGGCCTTGAGCTGGATATCCTTGACGCTCAGGTGGCCCCTGGACGTGATCGGCACCAGGGTCAGGTCGCCTTCCCAGTCGAGGCGGCCGCCGTTCGGGCCGGTGGCGACCAGGGTCATCTTCGCGCCGTCGTCGGGCAGGGTGCTGAGGTTGTGCAGCTCGAAGCCCAGCGGATCGAAGCTGAAGTCCACCGGCTCGCTCGGTCGCAGGTCCTGGAAGTGCAGGCTGCCCTCGGCCAGTTGGATGCGGTCGATGCGCAGCGGGAACGGGTCGCTCGGCTGTTCAGGCTCGGGCGATTCGCTCGGCGGGATCCTGAACAGTCTGGCCAGGTTGAGCTGGCCCTTCTCGTCGAACAGCAGTTCGGTATGCGGACCTTCCAGCTCGACGTCGGCCAGGTGCAGCTGGCGTTTCCACAGGCTGTCCAGCTGCAGGTTGGCGTACAGCCGGCGGAAGGCGAGCTGGGGGTTCTTCTCCTCGCCCAGGCGCAGACCCCAGAGGGTCAATTCCAGGCTGAAGGGGTTGAATTCGATACGTTCGAGACGTGCGGGGACGGTGGCGTATTGCGCCAGTTGCTGGTTGGCGACGCGCAGCCCGATGCCGGGTATGAGCAGAAAGCCCAGCAGGCAATAGACGAGGAAGGTGATCAGCAGGGCGCTGACAGCGCGTTTCAGTCCTT
Source organism: Pseudomonas sp. 22490 (assembly GCF_052044465.1). Lineage (NCBI taxonomy): Bacteria > Pseudomonadati > Pseudomonadota > Gammaproteobacteria > Pseudomonadales > Pseudomonadaceae > Pseudomonas > Pseudomonas sp. 22490. Next base: position 407,430 of record NZ_JBQENS010000001.1, read on the forward strand.
TGGGCATGGCTCTCTTTCGTTTTCCGTTCTAAGCGGTGCGTTGGAGTATGGCACGGCCTCAAGGTTCCGACCGTGATTCGCGCCGTTTCAGAGCCTTTGGACGGGTATTCTCGCTGTCACGGCACGAAAGTTCAGTGGCTCACCGGCGGCAGACCCATGCGCCGGCAGGCTCGATGCATCGAAGCGTTGCGCACCGCCCAGCGCAGCAAGGGTACGCTGCGCCTGACGCTGCCGCGGATCAGGCGGCGTTGTAGCGGACTGAACGGGAGGTCGAGCATCGATCCGGCCCATTCCGGCAACAGCTCGGCGCCTGCGCGCAGCATCAGCGCGCCGAACGGCCTGGCCAGGGTGCTGGGCGCTGGTGCGTTGAAGAGAATCCGCACCACTTCGCGGGTGCGTTCGTCGCAACGCAGGCGTGGACGCATCGCCTCCAGGTAGGCGGCGATCTGCTGGCGGTCGCGCGGTACCGCGCGGGCGCCGAGGCGTTCGGCGACCAGGGCGATTTCCGAGTAGTAACGGTCCTGCTCGCTGCCCGGCAGGTCGGGATTGAGATAGCGCAGGTAGGACTTGAGAAAGCTGCTGACCTCGGCGACATGCACCCAGGTCAGCAGGTCCGGGTCGCTGGCGGAGTAGGGCGTGCCGTCGGGCAACTGGCCGATGACGCTTTCGTGGATGCGCCGGACCCGCTCGATCAGTCGCTCGGCATCGGCCAGCGGGCCGTAGGTGGTGGCCGAGATGAACTGACCGGTGCGACGCAGGCGCCCGAGCAGGTCGTCGCGGAAATTGGAGTGGTCCCACACCCCCGCCAGGGCCAGCGGATGGAGCATCTGCAGGAGCAGCGCGCCGATGCCGCCGATCATCATGCTGCTGAAGTCGCCGTGGACCTTCCAGCAGGCGGCATCGGGGCCGAACAGGCCCGGATCGCCTTTCGGCGACTCGAAGTCGACACCGCCGACGGCGAGCCCGGTAAGGCTCAGCACCTGGCTTTCGATATGGCGACGGACGCTTTCCATGGGGGGCTCGCTACGACAGGGCAGGCACGAGCTTAACCCAGGCGCCGGAGAGACTGGAACCGTCCCGCGCCGCAGGGCGGCGGGACGGTTGCGTGGGTCAGCGGTTGACGCGGTTGTCGATCAACCCCTGCACCACTCCCGGATCGGCCAGGGTCGAGGTATCGCCGAGACTGTCCAGCTCGTTGCAGGCGATCTTGCGCAGGATACGCCGCATGATCTTGCCGGAGCGGGTCTTCGGCAGGCTGGGCGCCCATTGCAGGTGATCCGGCTTGGCGAAGCTGCCGATCTCCTTGCCGACCAGGGCCAGCAATTCCTGTTGTAGCGCCTCGCTGGGCTGACTGCCGGCCATCAGGGTGACGAATGCGTAGATGGCCTGGCCCTTCACATCATGCGGGCAGCCGACCACTGCCGCCTCGGCCACCGCATCGTGCAGGACCAGCGCGCTCTCGACCTCGGCGGTGCCGATCCGGTGTCCGGAGACATTGATCACGTCGTCGACCCGGCCGGTGATCCAGTAGTAGCCGTCCTCGTCGCGGCGCGCGCCGTCGCCGCTGAAGTAATACCCGGGGTAGGGCTTGAAGTAGGTGTCGATCATCCGCTGGTGGTCGCCGTAGACGCTGCGGATCTGACTCGGCCAACTGGCCTTGATCGCCAGTACGCCGCTGCCCGCGCCGTCGATTTCCTTGCCTTTCTCGTCGAGCAGCACGGGTTGCACGCCGAAGAACGGGCGGGTAGCCGAGCCTGGCTTTAGCGCAGTGGCGCCGGGCAACGGGGTGATCAGGATGCTGCCGGTCTCGGTCTGCCACCAGGTATCGACGATGGGGCAGCGCTTCTCGCCGACCACCTGGTAGTACCACTCCCAGGCCTCCGGGTTGATCGGCTCGCCCACCGAGCCGAGCAGGCGCAGGCTGCTGCGCGAGGTCTGGCGGACCGGGGCGTCGCCTTCGCGCATCAGCGCGCGGATCGCGGTCGGCGCGGTGTAGAAGATATTCACCTGGTGCTTGTCGATCACCTGCCAGAAGCGCGAGGCGTCCGGGTAGTTGGGCACGCCCTCGAACATGAGGGTGGTGGCGCCGTTGGCCAGCGGGCCGTAGACGATATAGCTGTGTCCGGTGACCCAGCCGACGTCGGCGGTGCACCAGTAGACGTCGCCATCGTGGTAGTCGAACACGTACTTGTGGGTCATCGCCGCGCCGAGCAGGTAGCCCCCGGTGGTGTGCAACACGCCCTTCGGCTTGCCGGTGCTGCCGGAGGTATAGAGGATGAACAGCGGGTCCTCGGCGTCCATCGCTTCCGCCGGGCAGTCGGCTGAGGCCGCGTGGAGCGCCTCGTGGTACCAGATGTCGCGGCCTTCGACCCAGGGTATGTCGCCCTGGGTGCGCTCGACCACCACCACGGTAGAGACGTCCGGGCAGTCCTTCAGTGCCTTTTCCACATTCTGCTTCAGCGGGATGTACTTGCCGCCGCGCACGCCCTCGTCGGCGGTGATCACGGTGCGGCAGTCGGCATCGAGGATGCGGTCGCGCAGCGAGTCCGGCGAGAAGCCGCCGAACACCACCGAGTGCACCGCCCCGATACGGGCGCAGGCGAGCATGGCGTAGGCGGCCTCGGGAATCATCGGCATGTAGATGCAGACCCGGTCGCCCTTTTCCACGCCGCGGCTCTTCAGCACGTTAGCCAGGCGGCAGACGTTGTGGTGCAGCTTGCGGTAGGTGATGTGCGCGGATTCGCTGGGGTTGTCGCCTTCCCAGACGATCGCGATCTGTTCGCCGCGGCGTTCCAGGTGGCGATCGATGCAGTTGTAGGCGACGTTCAACTGGCCGCCCTTGAACCAGGTGGCCTGGCCTTTCCTCAGGTCGCCGTGGTGGACGCTGTGCCAGGGCTTGAACCAATCGAGGAAGGCCTTGGCCTGCTCGCCCCAGAACTCGTCGGGGTTCTCGACGGATTGGCGGTACAGGCGCTGGTAGTCGTCGTCGTTCAGGTAGGCACGCTGGCGGACGGCGTCCGGCACCGGGTGGACGCTGATCTCGAACATGGCGGTTTCCTTTGTTTTTCTGCTCCGCAAGGTGTCGAGAGACCGCACGCGGCCCCTCTCCAGGTTCGACCAAGGGTGGGCCAGGCGAGAGCCATGTTCAAGTGCCAAAGGCGCGAGCGGGGAAGGCGCCGGGGTCAATCGCCGGACGGAATGAAAAAGCCCGGCCTAGGGCCGGGCTTTGGGGAGAGGCGGATCAGCCGCGATGGCGGCCGCGGAAGAAGTCGATCAGGCCTTGGGTCGAGGCGTCCTCGGCCGGGGTTTCCTCGCTGCCGACCAGGCGCGAATAGACACCCTTGCCGAGTTCCTTGCCAAGCTCCACGCCCCATTGGTCGAAGGCGTTGATGCCCCAGAGGATGCTCTGTACGTAGACCTTGTGCTCGTACATGGCGATCAGCGCGCCGAGGCGGCGGGCGCTGATGCGCTCGACCACCAGGGTGTTGCTCGGTCGGTTGCCCGGAATCACCTTGTGCGGCGCCAGGCGCTGCACTTCGGCTTCCGGCAGGCCCTTGGCGCGCAGTTCGGCCTCGGCCTCCTCGCGGCTCTTGCCGAGCATCAGCGCCTGGCTCTGCGACAGGCAGTTGGCGTACAGCCACTGGTGATGGTCGGCCACCGGGTTGTAGCTGCTCACCGGGACGATGAAGTCCGCCGGGATCAACTGGGTGCCTTGGTGCAGCAACTGATGGTAGGCGTGCTGGCCGTTGCAGCCGACACCACCCCAGATCACCGGCCCGGTGCCGCTGGTGACCGGCGTGCCGTCCTGGCGCACGCTCTTGCCGTTGGATTCCATGTCCAGTTGTTGCAGGTGGTCGGTGATATTCCGCAGATAGTAGTCGTAGGGCAGGATCGCGTGGCTGTTCGCGCCCCAGAAGTCGCCGTACCAGACGCCGAGCAGGCCGAGCAGCACCGGGATGTTGCGTTCGAACGGCGCGGTCTGGAAATGCTGGTCCATGTTGTAGGCGCCGGACAGCAGTTCCTTGAAGTTGGAGATGCCGATGGACATGGCGATCGGCAGGCCGATGGCCGACCACAGCGAGTAGCGGCCGCCGACCCAGTCCCACATGGGGAAGATGTTTTCCTCGCGGATGCCGAAGGCGATCGCGGCTTCCTTGTTGCTGGAGACGGCGATGAAATGGCGGTAAAGCTCTTCCTCGGTGCCGCCCTGGGCCAGGTACCAGGCGCGTGCGGCCTGGGCGTTCTTCAGGGTTTCCAGGGTCCCGAAGGACTTGGAGGAAACGATGAACAGGGTGGTCTCGGCGTTCAGGCGGCTGGCCAGTTCATGGAACTCGCTACCGTCGATGTTCGCCAGGTAGTGGCAGCGCACGCCTTTCTGGGCGAACGGCAGCAAGGCTTCGGATACCAGTTGCGGGCCGAGGAAGGAGCCGCCGATGCCGATGTTCACCACGTCGGTGATCGGCTTTTCGGTATAGCCGCGCCACAGGCCGTTGTGCACGTAGCCCACCAGCTCGGTCATCTGGTGCAGGACGCGGTGGACTTCCGGCATCACGTCGACGCCATCGACCAGCACCTTGTCGCCGATCGGTCGACGCAGCGCGGTATGCAGTACCGGCCGGCGCTCGGAGGCATTGATCGCCTCGCCGTCGAACATCGCCCGGATCGCGTCGCTCAGCCGTGCTTCCTCGGCCAGCTTCACCAGCAGGTCGATGGTGTCCTGGCGAATCAGGTTCTTCGAGAAGTCGAGGAACAGCCCACAGGCGCTGAAGGAAAACCGCTTGAAGCGCTCCGGATCGTCGATGAACGCCTGGCGCATCCTGAAGTCCTGCAGTTCCTGGCGATGGGCGGCCAGGGCGCGCCAACTGTCGAGTTGCGTGGCATCCAGCGGAGTGAGGTGGTGCTTCATGGCTGACCTTCTGGTTGGAATTCGATGGCGCACTTATTTGAACATGAAAAAGCCCGGATGAAACCGGGCTTTATCCAGAGGGGGCGAGGTCAGGCGACCTGTATCGGAATCGCCTCGCTGGTATGGCTGAGCTGGTTGCCCGGCGCCATGTACAGCATGCGCGGCTTGTGGCTGGCCAGTTCGGCTTCGCTGTAGTGTGCGTAGGCGCAGATGATCACGCGGTCGCCGACCTTGGCCTTGTGTGCCGCGGCGCCGTTCACCGAGATCATCTTCGAGCCGTTCTCGGCGCGGATCGCATAGGTGGTGAAGCGCTCGCCGTTGTCGACGTTGTAGATCTGGATCTGTTCGTACTCGCGGATTCCGGAGAGGTCCAGCCAATCGCCGTCGATGGCGCAGGAGCCTTCGTAGTCGAGGACGGCATGGGTGACTTCGGCGCGATGCAACTTGGCTTTGAGCATTATGGCGTGCATGGGGCGACTCCTATCGGGTCCGCGGGGGACGGCAGAGTATGGCGAGTCCGTGGTGAGCGCTCAAGCCCCCGGGAACCGGGGGCTCGGCATGCGTCAATCGAGGTGGACTGAGAGGTTGTCGATCAGCCGGGTACTGCCCAGGTAGGCGGCGACCAGGATCACCAGTTGGCGGTCGCCGGGTACCCCGGGGCGCAGGCTGATCGGCTCGCGGATTTCCAGGTAGTCGGGGCGCAGCCCGGCCTGTTCCAGGGCCTGGCGGGCGTCGGCGAGCAATGCCGGGAAGTCCTCGGCGCCGGCGCGGATGCGTTCGCCGAGCTGCCGCAGGGTGCGGTAGATCGCCGGGGCGGCGGCGCGCTGCTGCTCGTCGAGGTAACCGTTGCGCGAGGACAACGCCAGGCCATCGGCGGCACGCACCGTCGGCTCGCCGAAGATCTGCACCGGCAGGTTGAGGTCGCGGACCAGCTTGCGGATCACCGCCAACTGCTGGAAATCCTTTTCGCCGAACAGCGCGAGGTCCGGCTGGACCATGTTCAGCAGCTTGCTGACCACGGTCGCCACGCCTTCGAAATGGCCGGGACGACTGGCGCCGCAAAGGCCTTCGGAGACGCCGGGAACATGGATGCGGGTCTGCCCGTCCATGCCGTCGGGGTACATTTCCTCGACGGTCGGGGTGAACAGCAGGTGGCAGCCGGCTTCGAGCAGGCGTTCCTGGTCGGCTGCGAGGGTCCGCGGGTATGTGTCGAGGTCTTCGCTGGGGCCGAATTGCAGCGGGTTGACGAAGATGCTGACGACCACGAAGTCGGCGCGTTCGCCGGCTTTCTTTACCAGCGCGGCATGGCCGGCGTGGAGGTTGCCCATGGTCGGCACGAAGCCGATGCGCTTGCCTTCGCTGCGGGCGCGCGCCACCGCGGCGCGCAGTTCACGGACGGTCTTGACGGTGTTCATGCGTTGAATCCGTGTTCGGCGGCGGGGAAGGACACGTCCTTGACGGCGCGGACATAGGCCGCGATGGCGGCCGGGATGCTCTCCTGGCCTTGCATGAAATCCTTGACGAACTTGGGCGAGCGGCCGGTCAGCGAGAGACCGAGCATGTCGTGCATGACCAGCACCTGGCCATCGGTCGCCGCACCGGCGCCAATCCCGATCACCGGGATCTTCACCGCCTGGGTGATCTCTTCGGCCAGCACGCTGGGCACGCACTCCAGCAGCAGCATGGCGGCGCCGGCCTGCTCCAGGGCGATGGCATCGGCGCGCAACTGGCGCGCCTGGGTTTCCTGGCGGCCCTGGACCTTGAAGCCGCCGAACAGGTTGACCGCCTGCGGGGTCAGGCCGAGATGCGCGCAGACCGGCACGCCCATCTGTGCCAGGCGGGCGATCGGCTCCGCCAGCCAGGCCCCACCCTCCAGCTTGACCATGTGTGCGCCGGCCTGCATCAGGCGGACCGCGTCGGCAAGGGTCTGGGCCACGGAATGGCTGGATTCGAAGGCCAGGTCGGTGACGATCAGGGAACCTTTGTTACCGCGTTTCACGCAGGCCGTGTGATAGGCCATTTCCTCGTTGCTGACCGGCAGGGTGCTGTCGTGACCCTGCAATACCATTCCGAGCGAATCTCCGACCAGAAGCACGTCCACGCCGGCCTGGCTGGCGGTGTGGGCGAAGGTGGCGTCGTAGCAGGTCAGCATGGCGATCTTCTCGCCGCTCTGCTTCAACCCTTGCAGGGTGGTCAGGGTTACATCAGGCATGGAAAGGCTCCTCGTTGGGCCGGTGATGAGCCGGCGCGGGGCAAACGGCCACTTATAGTCCGGATGGGGTGGCTCGAAGTCAATTGCAGGTGTTACCGCATTGTTACGGCGTTACTGCCACTGCCGAACGCCGCGCCGCCTGCGGTTGCGCGCGCAGTGTACGCCCATCCGCGGCGTCCTTCGTCAGCTTTTCGGTAACAGTGTGAAGAGCCCGCCGCGAGGTATCCGCGCAGCGGCGGGCAGGCAGGGTCAGGCGCCCGGAAGGCGTTCGATGCCCTCGAACGGACAGGCCGCGAGCAGCTCCGGCAGGTGGCGGCCATCGGGCAGGCGCAGGTCGGGGGCGAGATCGGCGAGGGGATAGAGCACGAAAGCGCGCGCCTGCATGTGGTAGTGCGGCACCTTCAGGCGCGGCAGGTCGAGCAATTGTTCGCCGAACAGCAGGATGTCCAGGTCGAGCGTGCGCGGACCCCAGCGCAGGTCGCGGACGCGCCCCTGTTCCAGTTCGATGGCCTGCAGGGCGTCGAGCAGGTCGAGCGGCGCCAGGTTGGTGTCGAGGGCCGCCACGCCGTTGACGAAGCGCGGCTGGTCGGCGGGGCCGAGCGGGTCGCTGATATAGAGCGGCGAGACGGCGACCAGGCGGGTCTCGGGAAGCCGCTCGAAGGCATCGAGGGCAGCCTGGATCTGCTCGCGCGGTTCGGCCAGGTTGCTGCCCAGCGCCACGTAGACGCGCTGGATCATTCGCCGCTTCCGCCGCTGCCTTCCTTGCGCGGCCCGCGGCGCCGACGGCAGCTGTTGCCGCCGCGGCGACGCTTGCGCGGGGCGCTGCCGTCTTCCTGGCTGACCAGGTCGCGGATCATGTTGCGCCGCTCGCTGTCGCTGACTTCCTGGTAATCGGTCCACCATTGGCCAAGCCCTTCGGTTTCCTCGCCGGCGCTTTCGCGCAGCAGGAGGAAGTCGTAGCCGGCGCGGAAGCGCGGGTTTTCCAGGAGCAGGTCGGCGCGCTTGCCCTGGCGTCGCGGCAGACGTTCCTGCATATCCCAGATCTCGCGGATCGGCAGGGTGAAACGCTTGGGAATGGCAATCCGCTGGCACTGTTCGCTGATCAGTTCGTGGGCGGCTTCCTGCATCGCCGGGATGGCCGGCATGCCTTTCTCCTGCAACTGCGCGACGCGCGCCGGCAGGGCCGGCCAGAGCAGCGCGGCGAAGAGGAAGGCCGGGGTTACCGGCTTGCCCTGGCGAATACGCGCATCGGTATTGGCCAGGGCCTGGCGGATCAGCTTGCCGGTGTAGTCGGGGTTGGCCTGCAGTGCCTTGGCGCTGGCCGGGAACAGCGGCGCGAACAGTTCGTACTCGACCAGCAGTTCGAAAGTGCGCTCGGCCCGGCCGGCGAGGAACAGCTTGAGCACCTCGTCGAACAGGCGCGCCGAAGGGATTTCCCGCAGCAGCGGGGCCAGCCGGCGAATCGGCGCGGCGCTGTGCTTCTCGATCTCGAAGTCGAGCTTGGCGGCGAAACGTACCGCCCGCAGCATCCGCACCGGGTCTTCCAGATAACGCTGCTCCGGATCGCCGATCAGGCGGATCAGGCGATTGCGGATGTCGTGAACGCCATTGGCGTAGTCCAGCAGCCGCTCGCTGGTGACGTCGAAGTACAGGGCATTGATGGTGAAGTCACGGCGCTGGGCGTCGTCTTCCAGGCTGCCATAGACGTTGTCGCGCAGGATGCGGCCGCTTTCGTTGCTGGACGCGCGGCTATCGCCATCGTCCTGGCCTTCCGGATGATGGGCGCGGAAGGTGGCGACCTCGATGATCTCGCGGCCGAAGTGCACGTGTACCAGTTTGAAGCGGCGGCCGATGATCCGCGCGTTGCGGAATTCGGCGCGGACCTGCTCCGGCGTGGCGCTGGTGGCGACATCGAAGTCCTTGGGAGCGATGCCGAGCATCTGGTCGCGTACGCAGCCCCCGACCACGTAGGCCTGGTAGCCGGCCCGCTGGAGGATCTCGACGACCTTGACGGCGTTCCGGCTGAACTGGTCCCGGCGCAGGGAGTGCTGGTTGTTACCGATGACTTCCGGGGTTGTACGGACGGCGCGCGGACGGCGCAGGGGGGAACGAATGGTCTGGATCAGCTTTTTCAGCATGGATGTGTTATCGGGAGCACGATGTGGGTGATTGCACGCCTGCGTTGCTCAAACAGGACGGACGTCGGGTAATGCTGCGGCATTATCAGGACCTCTCGGGCGAGGCGTGTTCTGTACCCGTTGAATGTTTGGCCCCGCGACGCACAGGGCGTCCCGGGCGCCGGAACCGACTGCGCCATGCATCCTGACAGAAACGAACAGGGGCCGTACATCCTGTTCCCGCGAAGCGGGAGAGGGCCGGGAAGGCTGCGGTGAATCTGGCAAGGCATGCGGATGGCCGCATAGTCTGCGCGGATTCTAGCATTGGATGGGGAAATGGTGTAAGGCGAAGGAAAAACGGGGAAAACGGAGGGAGGGGGTGAAGCTACTGGGGGAGCCGAAGCTCCCCCCCAAGTAGGTGCGTGCTTTGTTTTTATTATGATTTCGGGCTTGTTGTTTTTGTTTGTCGACCCGTCCCTTGAGCCAGTCGCTTCAGGGATATCTCCCAGGCTGGGAGTTCAATAGCAAACGGATTGCTTTGGTCGCTGATGCTGCCATGATCGTCGAGCGATCCAACCAGTCTGTGCGCTGCCTCAAGGCAGTTTTATTCTTCTTCCGACTGGCTGCGGGACGGGTCCCGACAGCAACTCCTCTCCAAAAGAATCAGTTAGCTGCGCCTCCGCGATTTTGTTTTTGTTGTGCTGGAGTCGTTACGTGTTGTTTTTATTGTCTTCGTCGTTGCTTGTTATTGTTGTTGTGCCAATACATAAGCAGATGCCGTGCCAGTTTTTCGAAACCCAGTAAAATCAATGGGTTGAGGTTTTCGGTGGGGCGGCGGAGGGCACAAAAAAACCGGGTTCCCGTTACCGATGAACCCGGTTTCTGTTACGCGGTACGTCCGCGGTAACAGGTTGCAGGGTGTTACGAGTCGGCCGAGGCCCCTGATTTACGCCGCGGAATGCCCAGGCGCTGGCGGCGTTCCCACAGGCATTTGCGGCTGATGCCCAGCTTGCGGGCCAGCTCGGTCTCGGTCATGTGGTCCTGGTGCTCGAGGACGAAGTGCTGGAAGTAGTCTTCCAGCGAAAGGTCCTCGGTGGGCTCGTGGTTGCTGGCCGCGGCGCCCGCCGGGCCGAGGCCGAGGTCGGCGGCGAAGTCGTCCTCGAGGTCGTCCAGCTCGATGTCGATACCCAGCAGGTCGGCGTGGATTTCCTGGCTCTCGCTGAGGATCACCGCCCGCTCGATGGCGTTTTCCAGTTCGCGCACGTTGCCCGGCCATGGGTAATGGCGGATCGCCTGTTCGGCGTCGTGGGCGAAGCTGAGCGGCGCGCGCCCCATCCGGGTGCACTGGCGAGCCAGAAAGGCGCGGGCGATCTCCATCACGTCGTTGCCACGCTCGCGCAGGGCGGGCAGCTTCAGCGAGATCACATGCAGGCGGTAATAGAGGTCTTCGCGGAATTGCCCGGTCTTGGCCAGGGTTTTCAGGTCGCGGTGGGTGGCAGCGATCAGGCGCACGTCGACCTTCTGCGATTGCACCGAGCCGACCCGGCGGATCTCGCCTTCCTGCAATACGCGCAGCAGGCGGGCCTGGGCCTCCAGCGGCAGTTCGCCGATCTCGTCGAGGAACAGGGTGCCGCCGTCGGCCGCTTCGACCAGCCCGGCGCGCCCGGCGCTGGCACCGGTGAAGGCGCCTTTTTCATGGCCGAACAGCTCGGATTCGATCAGGGTTTCCGGAATCGCCGCACAGTTCACCGAGATCAGCGGCGCCTTGGCGCGCTTCGACAGGTTGTGCAGGGCGCGGGCGACCAGTTCCTTGCCGGTGCCGGACTCGCCCTGGATCAGTACCGTGGAGTCGGTCGGCGCGACCTTGCGAATCTTGCTGTACAGCTCTTGCATCGGCGCACAGGAGCCGATGATGCCTATCTCGCCGTCGGCTGCCGCCGGGCTGGCGCCGCGCTCGCCGCCGGCCTTGCCGCCGTTGGCGGAGACCGGGGCCGCGCTGCGGTTCTCCTGGCGGTCCTTGAGGATGCGCGCCACGGCCTGGAGCATTTCGTCGTGGTCGAAAGGCTTGGCGATGTAGTCCACCGCGCCCATCTTCATCGAATCCACCGCCGAACGCAGGCTGGCGTAGCTGGTCATGATCAGAACCGGAATGCCTTCGGCGAGCTTGATCAGTTCGGTGCCGGGGGCGCCCGGCAGGCGCAGGTCGCTGACCACCATGTCGAAGGAGGGGATGGTGTAGCGCTCCTGGGCTTCCTGCACCGAGCCGGCTTCGCTGACCTGGTACTGGTTGCGCTCCAGCAGGCGTCGCAATGCAGATCGGATAATGGTTTCGTCTTCGACGATCAGAATATGTGCCATGTATTCAGCTCTCTCGACGTGCTCGTCTACAGCTCGGCCGTCGGGCCAGGGTGCCGCGGCAGGGTCACGCGGAAGCGGGTGCCGCCTTCTCGCTGGTGATCCGTCGGGCTCTCGATGGTTATCTGTCCATAATGCTCTTCCACGATCGAATAGACCAGTGCGAGGCCGAGCCCGGTCCCCTTGCCGGGGTCCTTGGTGGTGAAGAACGGTTCGAACAACTGGTCCATGATCGCCTTCGGAATGCCGCTGCCCTCGTCCTCGACGACCAGGTCCACGGTATGTTCCGAGGCTTCGCTGCGGACCCGGATCGCGCCGCCCGGCGGGCTGGCGTCGCGAGCATTGGAGAGCAGGTTGATCAGCACCTGGGCCAGGCGCTGCGAGTCTCCCTCGACCCAGTGCGCCGGATCGCAGAGGTTGAAGAACTCTACTTCGACGCTACGCCGGTTCAGCGACAGCAGTCCGATGGCCTCCTGGGCGACTTCGCTCAGGCACACCGGTTCCAGGGCCTGCAGGTGGCTGCCGGAGTGGGCGAAGCTCATCAACGACTGGACGATGCGCGATACGCGCTTGGTCTGGTCGAGGATCTGCTCGCTGATTTCGGTCAGCTCGCCATCGCCTTCGCGTTCCTCGCGCAGGTTCTGCGCCAGGCAGGCGATGCCGGTGATCGGATTGCCGATCTCGTGGGCCACCCCGGCGGCAAGGCGGCCGATGGAAGCCAGGCGCTCGGAGTGGACCAGCTTGTCTTCCAACAGTTGGGTTTCGGTGAGGTCTTCCACCAGTAGCACCAGGCCGCTGTTGCCCGGCGCCAGGGGTTCCTCGATGGCCGCCTTGTGCAGGTTCAGCCAGCGGGTGTGGCCGTCGTAGACCAGGCGCTGCTTGTGCAGGTGCTCGTCGGGGGCGTCGATGAAACGTTCCAGCAGGCCCTTCCAGGGTTCGGGCAAGGCCGACAGGCGCGAACCGACGACCTTCTGCGCGCCGACCCCGGTGAGTTCCTCGATGGCGCGGTTCCACATCAGCACTTCCTGGTCCTTGGCCAGGGAGCAGACGCCCATCGGCAGGTCTTGCAGGGTCTGCCGGTGGTAGCGGCGCAAGGTGTCGAGTTCGGCAGCCAGGCCAGTCAGCCGGGAGTGATAGTCCTCCAGGCGGCTCTCGATGAAGTGGATGTCCTCGGTGACGTAGCTTTCTTCGCTGGTCTTGTAGGGAAGGAAGGTCTCCACGATGTCCTGGGCGACACTGGGTCCCATCAGCCCGGAAAGGTTCGCCTCGATGCGGTCGCGCAAGCGACGCAGGGCATAGGGGCGACGTTCGTCGAAGGGCAGGTGGAGATCGCGCAGGGCCTGCTCGACCTCCTTCTGCGCGGTCTTGGCGCCCAGCGGCTTGGCCAACTGGCTGGCGAACTCCTGCGGCGAACCGGCGAACAGTTCGCGGCGTTGCGGACGGCGTACGTTGTCCACCGCGCAGGCCTCGGCGGCGCCTTTTTCCTCGTCGCTGGCCTCGGTGAACAGCGACACCAGGGTGAATACCAGCACGTTGGCCGCCAGCGAGGACAGCGCCGCCAGGTGCCAGTTCGAATCGTCCAGCACGTAGATCACGTCGAACAGCGGCAGGTACAGGCCCTGTACGTTCCCCATCAGGGGCAGCAGCATGGTGATCGCCCAGACCAGCATGCCGGCGATCAGCCCGGAGATGAAGCCACGGCGGTTGGCGGTCGGCCAGTACAGCACCGAGAGGGCGCCGGGAAGGAATTGCAGGGTGGCGACGAAGGACACTATGCCCAGGTTGGAGAGGTCCTGTTCGGCGCCCAGCAGCAGGTAGAAGGCGTAGCTGGCCATGATGATGGCGACGATCAGCAGGCGCCGGGTCCATTTCAGCCAGCGGTAGATGTTGCCCTGCGCCGGCGGCTGGTAGAGCGGCAGCACCAGGTGGTTGAGGACCATTCCCGAGAGCGCCAGGGTCATCACGATAGTCAGCCCGCTGGCGGCGGAGATGCCGCCGATGAAGGCGGCCAGGGCCAGGGCCGGGCTGTCCACCGCCAGGCCGAGGCCGATGGTGTAGTACTCCGGTGTGGTCGAGGCGCCGAGGCGCAGCCCGGCCCAGAGGATCGGCGGTACCGCCAGGCTCATCAGCAGCAGGAACAGCGGCAGGCCCCAACTGGCGGAAATCAGCGCGCGCGGGTTGAGGTTCTCGGTGAAGATCATGTGGAACATGTGCGGCATCACGATGGCCGCGGCGAAGAACACCAGCAGCAGCGTTCGCCATGGACCTTCGGCCAGCGGCGTGTGCAGGGTGGTCAGCGCGGTCTGGTTCTGCAGCAGCCAGACTTCCAGGCCTTCCGGCCCGCCGAAGACGCCGTACAGGGCGTAGAGGCCGATACTGCCGAGCATCACCAGCTTGACCAGCGACTCGAAGGCGATGGCGAACACCAGTCCCTCGTGGCGTTCGCGGGTGGCGATGTGGCGAGCGCCGAAGAGGATCGCGAACAGGGTGATCAGGGTGCAGAAGACGAACGCGACCCGCTCCTGGGCCGGGTCGCGGGTGAGAATGCTGATCGAATCGGTGACCGCCTGGATCTGCAGGGCCAGCATCGGCAGCACGCCGATCAGCATGAACAGCGTGGTCAGGGCGCCGGCCCAGGTACTGCGGAAACGGAAGGCGAAGAGGTCGGCCAGCGAGGACAGCTGGTAGGCGCGTGTCACCCGGAGGATCGGATAGAGCAGCACCGGGGCGAGCAGGAAGGCCCCGGAAATCCCCAGGTAGATGGCGAGGAACCCGTAGCCGTACTGGTAGGCCAGGCCTACCGTGCCGTAGAACGCCCAGGCACTGGCGTAGACGCCCAGCGACAGGGTGTAGACCAGCGGGTGGCGTACCAGCCGGCGCGGCACGTAGCCGCGCTCGGTGATCCAGGCGATGCCGAAGAGGGTGGAGAGGTAGGCGACGCTGATCAGGATCAGCTGGGTCAGGCTAAAGCTCGTCAGCATCGCGCTGGCTCTGCAGGATGAAAGTGACCACGATGAGGATCAGCCACAGCAGGTACGGGCGGTACCAGGCGCCGTTGGGGTCGATCCACCAGTCCATGATGGCGGGGGAAAAGAGATAGATGCCCACGACCAGGAGCAGGACCAGTCGGTAGATGTACATGCCGCTTCCCTCATGCTTGGGCCGGCAGGCTACAGGCTGCGGGTGGGTGCCGGCAAGCCGCCGGGCGGGCTACAGGCGTTCCTCGGGAAGGGTAGCGCAGCGCGGGATGCGCGTGGCGTCCCAGTGCGTGACGCCCCAGGCCAGCGCCTCGCTGGCGCTGGCCTGGGCCAGTTCGGCCGGCGGCCGCTGGCCGAGCGCGCGCAGGGCGCGGGTCAGCGGCGCGGCGGCCTGCTCGGCGGGCAGTGGCGGGGAGCGGTAGGACTTGCCGAGCTTGTGCCCGTCCGGCTGGACGATCAGCGGCACGTGCAGGTAGCGCGGCTGGCTCAACCCCAGCAATTCCTGGAGGTAAAGCTGGCGCGGGGTCGAGTCGAGCAGGTCGGCGCCGCGGACGATGTCGGTGATGCCCTGCCAGGCGTCGTCCAGCACCACCGCCAGTTGGTAGGCGTAGAAGCCATCGCGGCGCTGGATGACGAAATCGCCGACCTCGCGGCCGAGATGCTGGCGGACTTCGCCCTGCACGCGGTCGACGAAGCGATATTCCAGCTCCGGCACGCGCAGGCGGATCGCCGCATCCTCGCGGGCGTGCCCGGCATCGCGGCAGAAGCCCGGGTAGATCCCGGCGAATCCCTCAAGCTGCTTGCGCGAGCAACTGCAGGCGTAGGCCAGGCCGCTGCGCAGCAGTTGCTCGACCACTGCGGCGTAGGCCGGGAAGCGTTCGCTCTGCCGCTCCACCGCGCCGTCCCATTCGAAGCCGTAGCGCTCCAGGGTTTCCAGGATCGCCTGCTGGGCGCCCGGGACTTCGCGGGGCGGGTCGAGGTCCTCCATGCGCACCAGCCAGCGGCCGCCGACGGCACGCGCGTCCAGGTAGGAGGCGACGGCCGCCACCAGGGAACCGAAGTGCAGGTAGCCGCTGGGCGTCGGGGCGAAGCGGCCTACATAGGAAGAGGTCATGGCGCGGGCGGTGCGGCGGGGAACGGCGGAAACGAAACGGGGCGCCTTGGCGCCCCGTCGGTCCGGCTCAGGAGCCGAGTTGCTTCTCGCGGATTTCCGCGAGGGTCTTGCAGTCGATGCAGAGGGTCGCGGTGGGGCGCGCCTCCAGGCGACGGATGCCGATCTCGACGCCGCAGGAGTCGCACCAGCCGTACTCTTCGTCTTCGATCAGTTGCAGGGTCTCGTCGATCTTCTTGATCAGCTTGCGCTCGCGGTCGCGGGCGCGCAGTTCCAGGCTGAATTCTTCTTCCTGGCTGGCGCGGTCGGCCGGATCGGGGAAGTTGGCCGCTTCGTCCTGCATGTGATGCACGGTACGGTCGACTTCTTCCATCAGCTCCTGTTTCCATTTGTTCAGGATCGCGGTGAAGTGCGCGCGCATGCGCTCGCTCATGTACTCCTCGCCCTTGGTTTCCTGATAGGGTTCGAAGCCGCGGGTCATCTGCTGGCTGCTCTGTTGTTTTGCTTTGGTGGACATGAATGGCCGCCTCTCACTTTCGCTAATCCTGTCCGCGGCAGGGTTCCCTCGCCGGCTCTCCGGCCCCGCGGTCGCAAGCGGGCGAACTTACCAGAACGATAACCTTGGCGCTACTCCCGGTTGTCGAGGCTGGTGTCGCCCGCGTAATGGCTTGGTTAGAATCGGTTTTTCCTCGCAAAGTTCGGAATATCCATGGCTACCTCCTATAGCGCGCGCAGTCGGGCCATCGAGCCTTTCCATGTCATGGCCCTGCTGGCGCGGGCCAACGAGTTGCAGGCCGCCGGCCACGATGTGATCCACCTGGAGATCGGCGAGCCGGACTTCACCACGGCCGAGCCGATCGTCGAGGCCGGGCGCGCCGCCCTGGCCGCCGGGCATACCCGCTACACCGCCGCCCGCGGCCTGCCGGCGCTGCGCGAGGCGATCGCGAAATTCTACGGCGAACGCTACGGGGTCGACCTCGACCCACAGCGCGTGCTGGTCACTCCGGGCGGTTCCGGAGCCCTGCTGCTGGCCAGCAGCTTGCTGGTTGACCCCGGCCGCCACTGGTTGCTCGCCGACCCGGGCTACCCGTGCAACAGGCATTTCCTGCGCCTGGTGGAAGGCGCCGCGCAACTGGTGCCGGTGGGGCCGGACAGCCGTTACCAACTGACACCGGATCTCATCGAGCGGCACTGGGATTCAGACAGTGTAGGCGCTCTGGTGGCGACGCCGGCGAATCCGACCGGGACCCTGCTCGATCGCGACGAACTGGCCGGCCTGTCGGGCGCCTTGAAGGCCCGCGGCGGGCACCTGGTGGTGGACGAGATCTATCACGGGCTGACCTATGGCGTGGACGCCGCGTCGGTGCTGGAAGTCGACGACGACGCTTTCGTCCTGAATAGTTTTTCCAAGTATTTCGGCATGACCGGCTGGCGCCTGGGCTGGCTGGTGGCGCCGACAGCGGCGGTGCCTGAACTGGAGAAGCTGGCGCAGAACCTCTACATCAGCGCGCCGAGCATGGCCCAGCAGGCCGCGCTGGCCTGTTTCGAGCCGACCACCATCGCCATTCTCGAAGAGCGTCGCGAAGAGTTCGCCCGCCGTCGCGACTTCCTCCTGCCGGCCCTGCGCGAGCTGGGTTTCGGAATCGCCGTGGAGCCGGAAGGCGCCTTCTATCTCTACGCCGATATCAGCGCGTTCGGCGGCGATGCCTACGCCTTCTGCAAGCACTTCATCGAGACCGAGCACGTGGCCTTCACTCCGGGGCTGGATTTCGGCCGCCACCAGGCCGGCCACCACGTGCGTTTCGCCTATACCCAGAACCTGCCGCGCCTGCAGGAAGCGGTGGAGCGGATCGCCCGCGGCCTGAAGAACTGGCGGCCCTGATGCGTTTCGAGCAGCCACTGGAAGAAGGCCGCCTGCTGCGTCGCTACAAGCGTTTCCTCGCCGATATCGAGAGCGCCGGCGGCGAGCGCCTGACCATCCACTGTCCGAATACCGGTTCGATGCTCAATTGCATGAGCGAAGGTTGCCGGGTCTGGTTCAGCCGCTCCAACGACCCCAAGCGCAAGCTGCCGGGGACCTGGGAGCTGAGCGAGACTCCGCAGGGCCGCCTGGCCTGCGTCAACACGGCGCGGGCCAACCGCCTGGTAGAGGAGGCGCTGCTGGCCGGGGACATCGCGGAGCTTGCCGGTTTCACCGCTCTGCGCCGGGAAGTGGCCTACGGCGTGGAGAACAGTCGCGCCGACTTTCGCCTGGAATACCCCACGGGCGCACTGTTCATCGAGGTGAAGAGCGTCACCCTGGGCTTCGACGAAACCGCCGTGGCGGCCTTTCCCGACGCGGTGACGCTGCGCGGCGCCAAGCACCTGCGCGAACTGGCGGCGCTGGCGCGGGAGGGGATCCGCGCGGTGCAGCTGTACTGCGTGAACCTTTCCGGGGTCGAGGCGGTGCGCCCCGCCGACGAGATCGATCCAGCCTATGGCAAGGCGTTGCGCGAGGCGGCGCAAGCGGGCGTCGAGGTGCTGGCCTATGGCGCCGAGGTGACGACGGAAGGATTGCACCTGGCGCGGCGCCTCCCGGTGCGACTCTGAGGCACGGCCGCGCCGTGGGGCGCGGCCACTCTCAGCGGCGTTCGAGCAGGACGCCGCTTTCCATGTGGTGGGTGTAGGGGAACTGGTCGAACAGCGCGCAGCGGCTGATCCGGTGCGTGTCGTGCAGTTGGGCGATGTTCTGCGCCAGGGTTTCCGGGTTGCACGAAATGTACAGGATGCGCTCGAAGCGTCGGGCCAGCTCGCAGGTGTCCGGATCCATGCCGGCTCGTGGCGGATCGACGAAGACACTGCCGAAGGCGTAGCTCTTCAGGTCGATGTCGGCCAGGCGGCGGAACGGGCGAACCTCGTTCAGCGCCTGGGTCAGCTCTTCGGCCGACAGGCGCACCAGGCTGACGTTGTCCACCGCGTTGTCGGCCAGGTTGGCCAGCGCCGCATTGACCGAGGACTTGCTGATCTCGGTGGCCAGCACCTTGCGTACCCGGGTGGCCAGGGGCAGGGTGAAGTTGCCGTTGCCGCAGTACAGTTCGAGCAGGTCGTCGTCGCGCTGGCCGAGCGCCTCGTAGGCCCAGCCGAGCATCTTCTGGTTGACCTCGCCGTTGGGCTGGGTGAAAGCCCCCTCGGGCTGGCGGTAGCGGAAGCGCCGGCCGGCGACCGACAGTTCCTCCTCCACATAGTCGCGTCCGACGACGATGCGCTTGCCGCGCGAACGCCCCACCAGGTTCACGCCCAGTTCCGCCGCGAGCTTTTCCGCTGCCTGTCGCCAAGCGTCGTCGATTGGCCGGTGGTAGCAGAGGGTGATCAGCGCGTCGCCGGCCAGGGTGGTGAGAAACTCCACCTGGAACAGCTTGAAGCCCAGCGCCGGGTCGGCCCAGGCCGCCTTCAGGCGCGGCATCAGTTCGTTGATGCGGCGGCTGGCGATGGGGAAATCCTCGATCAGGATCGGCGTGTGCTTGTCGCCCTGCTCGAACATCGCGTAGTGACGCTTCTCGTTGCCGGTTTCCCGCCACAGGCGGAATTCGGCGCGCAGCCGGTAATGTTCGCGCGGCGACTCGAAGACCTCCGGCGCGGGTGCCGCGAACGGGGCCAGCAATCCGGCGAGGCGGGACTTCTTGTCTTCCAGTTGCGCGGCGTAGGCGCTGGGGTCGAACTGTGGACGGCTCATGCGTTGAAGAAGCCCAGCTTGATCACGAACAGCACGGAGAGGATCACCAGCGCCGGGTTCAGTTCGCGCCAGCGCCCGGACAGCACCTTGATCGCGGTCCAGGAAATGAAGCCGAAGGCGATGCCGGTAGCGATCGAATAGGTGAACGGCATGGCCAGCGCGGTGACGACCACCGGCGCGGCGACGGTGATGTCTTCCCAGTCGATCTCTGCCAGGCCCGAGGCCATCAGTACGGCGACGAAGAGCAGCGCCGGGGCGGTGGCGAAGGCCGGTACGCTGCCGGCCAGCGGGGCGAAGAACAGCGCGAGGAGGAACAGGATGGCGACGACGATGGCGGTCAGGCCGGTGCGGCCGCCGGCGCTGACGCCCGCGGCGGACTCGATGTAGCTGGTGGTGGTCGAGGTGCCCAGCAGCGAGCCGCCCATGGCGGCGGTACTGTCGGCGATCAGCGCGCGGCCCATCTTCGGCATGTGGCCGTCCTTGCCCATCAGTCCGGCGCGCTTGGCGACGCCGATCAGGGTGCCGGAGTTGTCGAACAGGTCGACGAAGAGGAAGGCGAAGATCACGCTGACCAGACCGATGTCCAGCGCGCCCTTGATGTCCAGTTGGAGGAAGGTCGGCGCCAGCGACGGCGGCATCGAGACCACGCCGCCGAACTGTGTCACGCCGAGCAGGATGGCGATGGCGGTGACCACCAGGATACCGATCAGCACCGCGCCGGTGACGCTACGCGCCTCCAGGGCGACGATCAGGATGAAGCCGAGGGTGGCGAGGATCGGTGCCGGCTTGGTCAGGTCGCCCATGCCGATCAGGGTTGCCGGGTTGTCCACCACGATGCCCGCGTTCTGCAGGGCAATCAGTGCGAGGAACAGGCCGATGCCGGCGGCGATCGCCGAGCGCAGCGGCAGGGGGATGCTGTTGATGATCCATTCGCGGATGCGAAAGATCGACAGCAGGAAGAACATGGTGGCGGAAATGAACACTGCGCCCAGCGCGACCTGCCAGCTGTGGCCCATGTGCAGCACCACGGTGTAGGTGAAGAAGGCGTTGAGGCCCATGCCGGGGGCCAGGGCGATCGGGTAGTTGGCGATCAGGCCCATGATGGTCGAGCCGATGGCCGCTGCCAGGCAGGTGGCGACGAACACCGCGCCCTTGTCCATGCCGGTCTCGCCGAGGATGCTCGGGTTGACGAAGAGGATGTAGGCCATGGTCAGGAAGGTGGTGATCCCCGCCAGGATCTCGGTGCGCACCGTGGTGTTGTGCGCCTTTAATTGAAACAGCTTTTCCA
Organism: Pseudomonas sp. 22490; assembly: GCF_052044465.1. Classification (NCBI taxonomy): domain Bacteria; kingdom Pseudomonadati; phylum Pseudomonadota; class Gammaproteobacteria; order Pseudomonadales; family Pseudomonadaceae; genus Pseudomonas; species Pseudomonas sp. 22490. The sequence continues at coordinate 428,109 of NZ_JBQENS010000001.1, forward strand.
GCATGTTGGATTCCCCTGAATGTGCTCTGCAACGATCCCCATGGCGCCAGCAGAAGTGGCCGGCCGCGGAGCCGGCCGCCGACCAGGGAAAACCGAATTTCCGCGTGGCGGGCGTTGCATCGCTGTCTCGTCGGCGCGGTATCGCGAACGATCCCGGCAGACGGCTGAGTCCCGAAAATGCGCGAGCCGCATGAAACGACCCACGCACGCCAGGGGCCTCGCGGCGGCCTGCGTGGGGTTCATACGGCTCGAAAAGGCGCGCATCATACCAGTTCGCGGGAGAGGGGTGAATTTCCGCCAGTCTAGTCGATCGTCGCCTCGCGGAAGGGCCTGCTCGCCCGCCCGGCGCGGGCGGCGTTAACATAGGCGTTGGCGTCCGGACGGACGCTCCGCCCAGTTTTCTGCAGTACCTCATCATGAAACGCTCGAAACTCGCACTCCTTCCGCTGGGCCTGGCGCTGCTGCTGGCCGCCTGCGCCAGCGATCCGCTGCCGATCCCGCAGCACAGCTTCGGGGTCTATGCCACCGCCAGCACGCCTTCCGCGGCGTTCCGCACCCTGGCCGACCCGCAGGGCAAGGCCATGCTGGTGGCGCTGAAGCCCAGCCTGACCCAGGCTGACGTACTCCGCGCCGAGGTCCTGTACGACCAGAACGGTCGACCCGGCGTCGAAGTCACCTTCACCGAACCGGCCGCCCGCCGCCTGGCCGCGCTGACCGGCGAGGCCCGGGGGCGCACTCTCGCGGTACTGGTGGACGGGCGCCTGCGCCTGGCGCCGCGGGTGCGCGAGCCGATCCGCAACGGCAAGGTCTATCTCGACGGGTTGGCTTCGGTCTACGAGGCCAGGGAACTGGCCGATCAGTTGAATGCGCTGGGAAGCCAGCCGGGGCGCTAAGCGCCCGGCTGGCGGCGAGGCTCAGAGCGTCTGGGCCTTGAAGGTATCGCAACTGGCCGGCGAGCCGCTCTCGAAGCCGGTCTTGAACCAGCGCATGCGTTGCGCCGAGGAGCCATGGGTGAAGGAATCCGGCACCACCATGCCGCGGCCCTGGCGTTGCAGGCGATCGTCGCCGATGGCGTTGGCGGCGTTCAGGGCTTCCTCGATGTCGCCCGGCTCCAGCCAGTTCAGCCGCTGCTGTGCACGGTTGGCCCAGACCCCGGCGAAGCAGTCCGCCTGCAGTTCCTGGCGTACCGACAGGCCGTTGGCGCCCTCCATGCGCGCGCCGCGCTGGCGGGCTGCGTTGATCTTGGCCGAGATGCCCATCAGGTTCTGCACGTGGTGGCCGACCTCGTGGGCGATCACATAGGCCTGGGCGAAGTCGCCGGCGGCGGAGAAGCGCTGTTCCATCTCGCGGAAGAACTCCAGGTCGAGGTAGACCCGGCGGTCGGCCGGACAGTAGAACGGCCCGGTGGCCGACGAGGCGAAGCCGCAGGCGGAATTCACCCCATTGCTGAACAGCACCAGCTTGGGCTGTTGGTATTGTGCCTGGCCGCTGGCGAAGATCTGTTCCCAGGTGTCCTCGGTGTCGCCGAGGATCGAGCGGACGAACTCGCTCTGCTCGTCATTGGCCGCCGGGGCCCGACCGCCGGCCTGCTGCTGGGTGGCCGGCGCCGGGCTGTCCATCTGGCCGAGCAGCGACCCGAGGATCTGCATCGGGTCCTGGCCCATCAGCAGGCCGACCACCACCACGATGGCCACCCCACCCAGGCTGAGGCCCTTGCCGCCGATGCGCATGCCGCCACCGCCGCCTGCGCCTCCTTCGCCCCGGGCATCAATCACGTTGTCACTGCGTCGTCCTTTGCGCCAGAGCATGGCGGTTCTCCTGTACGTTTCGCTTCTTCAGTGTTGTCGTCGTCCGCCGCCAGCGCCACCCCGACCGTCAGGCCGAGGTCAGCAGCTCGGCGCGGGCGAGCAGTTGGACGTGGCCGCCGACCCTTACGCTACCGTCTGTCGCGACCTGGACGTCGAGTCGGCTCGGCCGGTCGAGGAAGCGTCCCTGGTGCAGGACGAAGGGTTCGCCGCGCGCGGCAAGCCCGTATTNAGCGCTGCCGGTAGCCACGTCTTCCACCAGCCCCAGGTTGTCCCAGGTGCGGCCCTCGCGCCCGTCGACGTCGAGCAGATAGACAAACGCCGCGCCGAGTTTATCCAGGGCTTCTTGCAAATCGTTGACCTGACGGGCTCGACCCAGTGCCTCGGCGGTCACCGGCAGGAGCAGGTAGGGCAGGCCGGTGCTCACCACCCGCGGCGGATGCCCGGACAGGTCGTTGGCCGATAGCGAGAAGGCTTCGGCGAACCAGCGGCAGGTCCCGGCGTCCGGGGTGGCGCCGAATTCGGCGCGGCCCTGGTCCATCTCGGCGTAGAAACCGCTGCCCGCCCGCACGCTGCGCAGGGCCACCGACTTGCTGGCCAGGTGCAGCGTCCAGTGCTGTTCGTTGTCGCCGCCGCGCAGGTGATGGAGCAGGGCGGCGGCGCCGAGCAGCGGGTGGCCCGCGAACGGCAGTTCTTCCTCCAGGGTGAAGATCCGTGCGCGGAAGGCCCGTGGGTCGTCGCCCGGCAGCAGGAAGATCGACTCGAACTGGCGCAGTTCGCGGGTCCAGGCCTGCATGGCGGCGTCATCGAGGGCGCTGGCGTCGTCGAATACGGCCAGACCGTTGCCGGTGAGCGGACGCTCGGCGAACACATCGAGTTGCCAGTAGCGTCGGGACATGGGCCTTTTCCTGTGAAATGGAATGAAAAACGCGAGGGGGGACTCGACAAGCAGCCTATCGGCCTTTATGTTCGCCGACAAGAAAGCGCCTGGCTGGCGCTTTCCAGGCCGCCGCAGCGGTCGGCGTCGCTCGGACGGTTCCGGGCGCTTACGTTACTCCGAGGACAGCATGGCTGAATCACGCCCTGCGCGCCGTTTCGCGCGCATCGACCGCCTTCCCCCCTACGTTTTCAATATCACCGCCGAACTGAAGATGGCCGCTCGTCGCCGTGGCGAGGACATCATCGACCTGAGCATGGGCAATCCCGACGGGCCGACCCCGCCGCATATCGTCGAGAAGCTCTGCACCGTCGCCCAGCGCGAAGACACCCATGGCTACTCCACCTCGCGTGGCATCCCGCGCCTGCGCCGGGCCATCTCGCACTGGTACCGTGACCGCTACGACGTGCAGATCGACCCGGAAAGCGAAGCCATCGTCACCATCGGCTCCAAGGAAGGCCTGGCGCACCTGATGCTGGCGACCCTCGACCATGGCGACACCATCCTCGTGCCCAACCCGAGCTATCCGATCCACATCTACGGTGCGGTGATCGCCGGCGCCCAGGTGCGCTCGGTGCCGCTGGTGCCGGGCATCGATTTCTTCAACGAGCTGGAACGGGCGATCCGCGAATCGATTCCCAAGCCGCGCATGATGATTCTCGGTTTCCCCTCCAACCCTACCGCGCAGTGCGTCGAGCTGGACTTCTTCGAGCGCGTGGTGGCGCTGGCCAAGCAGTACGACGTGATGGTCGTGCACGACCTGGCCTATGCAGACATCGTCTACGACGGCTGGAAAGCGCCGTCAATCATGCAGGTACCGGGTGCCAAGGATATCGCCGTGGAGTTCTTCACCCTGTCGAAGAGCTACAACATGGCCGGCTGGCGGATCGGCTTCATGGTCGGCAATCCCGAGCTGGTCTCGGCCCTGGCGCGGATCAAGAGCTACCACGACTACGGCACCTTCACGCCCCTGCAGGTGGCGGCCATTGCCGCTCTGGAAGGCGACCAGCAGTGCGTCCGCGATATCGCCCGGCAGTACCAGCAGCGCCGCGACGTCCTGGTGAAGGGGCTGCGCGAGGCCGGCTGGATGGTGGAGAACCCGAAGGCCTCGATGTACGTCTGGGCGAAGATCCCCGAGCCCTACGCGCATCTGGGCTCGCTGGAGTTCGCCAAGAAGCTGTTGCAGGACGCCAAGGTCTCGGTGTCGCCGGGGATCGGCTTCGGCGACTACGGCGACGATCATGTGCGTTTCGCCCTGATCGAGAACCGCGACCGCCTGCGCCAGGCGGTGCGCGGGATCAAGGCGATGTTCCGCGCCGACGGGCTGCTGTCGCCGCAGAGGAAGGTCGATAGCCTGGCGGAGTGATCCTCACGTCCTGCTACAAGGAAAAACGCCGTTTTCCCTGGGGAAAACGGCGTTTTCGTTAGCGTCCCGGGTACTCCGCCAGTACCGAGGCCTGGCCGCTCCTGGTCAGGCCGACGACCTGGTAGGCGTCCTGGCGGTCGCCCATTTCCATGCCCGGCGAGCCGACCGGCATGCCCGGTACGGCGGCGCCGACCAGGTCGGCGCGTTCGCGCAGCTTGAGGATGTCGGCTGCCGGCACGTGGCCTTCGACGAACTTGCCGTCGATCACTCCGGTATGACAGGAGCCCATGCTGTAGGGCACGCCGAGACGGCTCTTGACTGCGCTCATGTCTGCTTCCACATGGTCGGTGACCTTGAAACCGTTGGCTTCGAGGTGCTTGATCCAGTCCTTGCAGCAGCCGCAGTTGGCGTCGCGGTGGACGTCGATGGCCAGCGGTTCGGCGGCCTGGACCAGGGAACCGTGGAGCAGGGTGGCGGCCAGGACGGCCAGGGGTGCGAAGCGGCGCATGGGATTCTCCTTGCTGCGAGCGAATGCCGGGAGCATACCGCTGGCACCCGCCGCCACCCAGCCGGTGAGCTGTATCCACTTATGACGAAGCGATGCGCTGCCCGCCGCGCCGGGTTGCCGTTGGGCAGGGACGGATTGTCGCAGCGAACTCGTCGGCGCGGTTTGGGTCTGCTGTCCTTAGGGTTGCCGGGGCGTTCGCCGCCGGTGTCGAACTGACCGCTGGGGCAACAGGCCCGAGGAGAAAGGGGATGCTCTTCGCCCGTTTGGTTTTGCTGGTTCAGGCGCTGGTATGGGGCGCGCTGGGAGTGCTGTACTGGGTGCGTCCCTACGAGATGGCCAATCTCAGTGGCATGCTGCTGATGGAGCCTTCGGCGGTCAGCGATGCGCGGGTGTTCTATGGCGGCCATCAGTTCGCCCTGGCGTTGTTCCTGCTGTTCGCCCTGCGCCGGGCTTCGCTGGTGCAGCCGGCGTTGATCCTGGTAGTGCTGCTGCAATCGATCCTGACCCTGTCGCGGCTATTGATTGCCTGGATCGAGGGCGGGATGGAGGCCGACGGCAACCTGTTCGGCCTGCTGTTCCGCGGCGCAATGGCTGCCCTGGGGATCGCCGCCCTGTGGTGGCTGCAACGGCGGCCGCCCCGGCTGTCGGCACCCGGCGAGAGCGCCGAGCGTCGCGAGGACGACTTCGACGGCCTGTGACATTCAAGGTTGACTGCGGCTCGGGAAGTCCTTCAGCAACTGCGCGACGCCGCGGTCGAACGCTTCCTGGGTCAGCGCCGGATCGTGCAGTTGGCGGCTCAGCACGCTTTCCAGAAGGACCCTGCCGTTGCTTTCGTCAAGGATGCGCAGCGCCAGCCTGGCCTCGGTGTCTTCGGTCAGTTGGGTCTGGGTGAAGACGCCATCCTGAGTGATCACCGGGCGCATTTCCAGGCCCGGCTGGCGTTGCAGGCCGAGGGCGTAGATCACCCGCAGGTCGCCGTGTTCCGCGTGGTAGCGATAGCCCTTGGCCTCCAGGGCGCGGCGCACGGCCGTATCGAAACGCTCCTCGAAGTCGATGCGGTGCCCCTCGGCGCGTACCGCCTGGATGAAGAAAGTCCGGTAATCCGCCGCTGTTACGCCAGGGGCGAGCCGTACGGGGCCCGGTTCATTGCGGCAGGCATAGAGCAGCAGGCCGAACAGGAGCAGCAGGACGAAGCGCAGGCTGAATCGGCGCATGGCGCGTTCCTTCCTCTTTTTTATCTTTGTGCCGCAAGCCTAGCCGTTGCTTCGCGGCTTGCCGCCCATCCCCCGTTGGGTCAGTCGTCCAGCTCCACCCAGAGGCCTTCGGCGTCTTCCCGGCAGGGCAGGGCGCGCAAGCGCTCGCCAGCGCAGGGGCCGGCGACGCACTCGCCGGACTCGATGAGGAACAGCGCGCCGTGGCTGGCGCAACGGATCAGGCTGGCGCTGTCGTCGAGGAAGGCATCGGGCTGCCACTCCAACGGGATGCCGCGATGCGGGCAGCGGTTCAGGTAGATGTAGGCGCGGCCGTCGCGACGCACCGCGAACAGCCGCCGCTCATCGACGAGGAAGCCGCGGCTGTTGCCTTCGGCGAGATGGGAAGAGGGACACAGGTGGATCATGGGCGCTCCGTTTGCCGGGATCATTATCCCTGATCCGGAGGACGGCTTTCACCTGTGGCATGGAAAGCGCCCGGCATGGCCAGGCGCTGGGTATGGGGGCACTTCCGTGTGCGAAGGGGTAACGGGTCAGATGTCCCAGACCAGGTTGACCGCGAAATTGCGGCCTGGCTGGGACAGTCGGTCGATGTTGGCCGGGGCCAGCGCCGAAGCCTCGCCGACGCTGTCGTAGCCGCGCACGTCATCCCACAGCCAGTATTTCTTGTCGGTCAGGTTGTAGAGACCGGCGTTGAGGGTCAGGTCCTTGCTCAGCCTGTAGTAGGCGCTGAGGTCGAGGACGCCGAAGCCCGGGGTCTTGAACTGGCTGGCGGTGCCATCCGGGGTGTGGAAGGTGCTGTCGTCGACGCGATCCTTGCGTTTGACCAGGGTCCAGCTGAGCAGCCCGCCGTAGTTGCCGTCTGCTTCGTCGTAGCCCAGGCCGAACACTCCGGTGAGTGGGTTGACGCTGTTGATCGGCTCGCCGTTGTCCTTGTTGCGACCGTAGGCGTAGGCCACGCTGCCCTGGGTGTAGAGTCCCTGCGGCGCGCCGAAGGCGCCCAGCTCCAGGCGGCCCTTGAGCTCGACGCCCTTGATCACCGCCCGCTCGATGTTGTTGGACTGGAAGGTCTGGCCGTTGCCGCCGGTGCTATCGGTATTCAGGGCGTCTTCGTCGATGAAGTCGCGATATTTGTTGTAGAACACCGCTACGCCGAAGCTGCCTTCGTCGAACTTGCCGCGCAACCCGGTCTCGAAGCTCTGGCTCTTTTCCGGCTTGAGGTTGGGGTTAGGCTCGATGTGGTAGCCCGCCTGCAGGTTCTCGAATCGACCGTACAGCGCCTTGGCGGTGGGCGTGCGGAAGCCCTGGGCGTATTGGCCGTACCAGGTGTAGTGCTGGGCGAAGTCGTAGGTCACGCCGAACTTGGGCGAAACCCGGTGCCATTTCTTGTCCGACTCGTCGACCGCGGTGTTCTGGCTCTGCTTCATGGTGCGCAGGAACTCGTCGGTGATGTGCGGCTCCATGCGCGTGTAGTCGTAACGCAGGCCGGGAGTGAAGGTCCAGTCGTTCCAGCTGATGCTGTCCTGGGCGAACAGGGCGTAGGTCTTCACCGTCGGATCGGGAAAGTCGCTGCTGCGTTCCAGGGCATCGCGCGGGCTGTCCGCGCCGGTGTCCAGGTTGGTGCCGGTGCCGCTGCGCATGCCGGTGACCTTCTGGTGCTTGAGATTGATCCCGTAGCTCAGCAGGTGCTCGGTCTCGCCGATGGCGAAGCTCTTGTCCAACTGGCTGTCGAAGACCCACAGGCGTTCCTTGTAGGTAGTGTCGCGGGTACGCAGGACCTTGCGGGTGATCGGGTAGTAGAACTCGCGGGTCGCCTGGTCGGTCTTCGCCAACTGGTAGTTCAGGCTCCACTGGATGCGATCGGCGACCGGGCTGTCGAGCAGGAAATGGTGCTCCAGGCCGTAGCGCTCGCGAGTCAGGGTGTCGTTGCCCTTGCGCCACTGGTACATGCCGCCCGGCAGCATGCTCGGCGGGATGGCCGGCTTGCCCTTGTCGTACGGGCCGCCATAGGCGCTCTTCTGGTCGGTATCGACGTCGCTCTTGTACTTCTCGAAGACCAGCCCGAAGCGGCTGCCCTCGGCGTAGTTCCAGCCCAGCTTGCCGAGCAGGCTGTAGCTGTCGGCGTCTTCCGGGTTGGCTTCGCTGCGCGAGAGCCCGGTGCCGCCGTGGCCGCCGTTGGATTCGGTCTCGTGGCCCTGGCGGTAGCCATAATGCAGCAGGCCGTCGAAGTCGTCGGCGCGGCCGGCGACGGTGGCCGAGGTCAACCAGGAGTGGCTGGCCGACTCGTAGCCGGCCTTCAGCCGGGCGCCGACGTCCTTGCTGTCCTTGATGATGTCCGACGGGTCGAGGGTGAAGTAGCTCACCGCGCCGCCGATGGCGTTGCTGCCGTACAGCGCCGAGGCCGGGCCGCGAAGGATTTCCACGCGCTTTACGATGTCCGGATCGACGTAGTTGCGGTGGGTCTGCGCGTAGGGGCCGCTGAAGAAGTCGTTGGGCAGTTCGACCCCGTCGATCTGCGTAAGGATGCGGTTCCCGTCGATGCCGCGGATGTTGTAGCCGGTGATCCCGGCACGCTGGCCGGCGCCGCCGACCGAGACTCCCGGTTCGTAGCGCACCAGTTCCTTGATGTTGTTGACGTTCTGCCGGTCCAGTTGTTCGCGGGTCTGCACGCTGACGGTGCTTGGCACCGAATCCACTGCCTGCTCGGTACGGGTGGCGGTGATGGTGGTCGGGGTCAGCGGGACGGCGTTCCCCGCCAGGGCCAGGGAAGGGCTGAGCAACAGCAGGGCCAGGCAGGGGCGCAGGGCGAAGGGCGGGGAGAGCGGCATGTAGGACTCCTTGGGTCGGGCCGGTGGCGAATAGCCAGGGGGACGTCGGGCGCACAAGGTACTGCCAGAAAAACGCTAATGCAAATAATTATCAAATGGATTCAGATATGCGTTTTGTGGCAAAGTTCACCTGTTTTTGCGCGTAGCGCGACCGAACCGGATATGCCCGAGGAACCGTCGATGAGCAGCACTCCCAGCCTTTCCCATTCCCCTGCCGAGCTTTACCGCGCCTGGCAGGACCTGCGCGCCGAGCGACCGCAGCTACGCGCGCGCGACGCCGCCGCGCTGTTGCAGGTCAGCGAAGGCGAGCTGGTCGCCAGCCGGGTCGGCATCGATGCCGTGCGCCTGCGGCCGGACTGGGCCGCCTTGCTGCCGGCGCTCGGCGAACTGGGGCCGATCATGGCGCTGACCCGCAACGAGCATTGCGTCCACGAACGCAAGGGGCCGTATCGCGAAGTGACGGTCTCTGCCAATGGGCAGATGGGCCTGGTGGTCTCGCCGGATATCGACCTGCGCCTGTTCCTGGGGGGTTGGAACGCCGTCTTCGCCATTGCCGAGGAGACAGCGCGGGGTACCCAGCGCAGCATCCAGGTGTTCGACCAGCAGGGCGTGGCGGTGCACAAGGTGTTCCTTACCGAGGCCAGCGACGTCCGCGCCTGGGAACCGCTGGTCGAGCGCCTGCGGGCTGCCGAGCAGGATGCCGTGCTGGCGCTGCACGAACCCCGCGCACCGGCTGCGGCGCTCGTCGATGCGCAGATCGATGCCGCCGCCTTGCGCGAAGGCTGGGCCGCGTTGAAGGACACCCATCATTTCCACGCCCTGCTGAAGAAGCATGGCGCGCAGCGCACCCAGGCGCTGCGCCTGGCTGGCGGCGAATGGGCCGAGCGCCTGGATAATGGCGACCTGGCGAAACTCTTCGAAGCGGCGGCCGAAAGCGGGTTGCCGATCATGGTGTTCGTCGGCAACGCCCACTGCATCCAGATCCATACCGGGCCTGTGTGCAACCTGAAGTGGCTGGACGACTGGTTCAACGTGCTCGATCCGGAATTCAACCTGCACCTGAAGACCACCGGCATCGCCGAACTTTGGCGGGTGCGCAAGCCGAGCACCGATGGCATCGTAACCAGCTGGGAGGCCTTCGACGCCGACGGCGAACTGATCGTGCAACTGTTCGGCGCGCGCAAGCCCGGCGAGCCCGAGCGCGACGACTGGCGCGAACTGGCCGAATCCTTCAAGGCGCTCTGAGGAGAGATCATGCGTATCGATCGACTATTCAACGGGTTGGCGCTGGGCATCCTGCTCGGCACCGGCATGGCCCAGGCCGCCGAGCTGCCGCAACGCTGGGTGAGCGCGGGCGGCTCGCTGAGCGAATGGGTGGTGGCGCTGGGCGGCGAGAGCAAGCTGGTCGGGGTGGACACCACCAGCCAGCATCCGCAGGCGCTGAAACAGTTGCCGAGCGTCGGCTACCAGCGCCAACTGGCTGCCGAGGGCGTGCTGGCGTTACGTCCGGATATCCTCATCGGCACCGAGGAAATGGGGCCTCCGCCGGTACTCAAGCAGCTCGAAGGCGCCGGCGTGCGGGTCGAGACCCTCTCCGCCAAGCCGGATCTGGAGGCACTGGAAAGCAACCTGAAGAAGCTCGGCGACTGGCTCGGCGTGCCCCAGCGCGCCGAGGCCGCCGAACTTGACTATCGTCAGCGGCTGCGGCGCCAGGCGGACTGGATCGCGGCCGCGCAGAAGAGTCAGCCGGCCCCGGGCGTCCTGCTGGTGATCGGCAACGCCGGCGGTCAGTTGCTGGTAGCCGGGCGCAATACCGGCGGCGATTGGGTCCTGAACCGAGCCGGAGCACGCAACCTGGCTACCCATGAGGGTTACAAGCCGATCTCGGTGGAAGCCCTGGCAGCGCTCGATCCGGTCGCGGTGGTGATCGCCGACCGCAGCCTCGAAGGTGATGCGGCGCGTGCCGCGCTGCTCAAGCAGAACCCCGGGCTCGCCGCGACCCGCGCGGCGCGTGACGGACGTCTGCTGGTGCTTGACCCGACGCTCCTGGTGGGCGGCCTCGGTCCGCGTCTGCCGGATGGCCTGGCGGCTCTCTCCGCAGCCTTTTATCCTTCCGCGAAACCGCTGAGTACGGAAGCCGCCCATTGAAATCGGTTGTTCGCCCCCGCGCACTGTTCGGTGCGCTGGGGATTTCGCTCGTGTTGGTCCTCTGGTTGTCCCTCGCCCTCGGTCCCGTCAGCCTGCCGCTGGGCGATACCCTGCGCGCCGCGCTGCGCCTGGCCGGGCTGCCGCTCGATGGAACGGGCCTGGCCCAGGCGGAAATGATCCTCGGCCAGATCCGCCTGCCGCGGACCCTGCTCGGCCTGGCCGTGGGCGCGGTGCTGGCGCTGTCCGGGGTGGCGATGCAGGGCCTGTTCCGCAACCCGCTGGCCGATCCAGGGCTGGTCGGGGTGTCCAGCGGCGCGGCCCTCGGCGCGGCGCTGGCCATCGTGTTCGGCGCCTCGCTGGGTGGCTTGCCGGCGTTCCTCGCGCCTTACCTGCTGTCACTGTGCGCCTTCGGCGGCGGCCTGGGGGTGACCTGGCTGGTCTATCGACTTGGCCGCCGCGATGGCCAGACCAGCGTGGCCACCATGTTGCTGGCAGGGATCGCCTTGACCGCGCTGTCCGGCGCGGTGATCGGACTGTTTACCTATCTCGCCGATGACGCCACCTTGCGTACCCTGACCTTCTGGAACCTGGGCAGCCTGAACGGCGCCAGCTACCCACGACTCTGGCCGCTGCTGCTGGTGGCGCTGCTGGTGGCCTGCTGGCTACCGCGCCGGGCAGATGCGCTGAACGCACTGCTGCTCGGCGAGTCCGAGGCCCGTCACCTGGGCTTCGACGTCGAGCGATTGAAGGCCGAACTGGTGCTTTGCACTGCCCTTGGCGTCGGCGCCGCAGTGGCGGCGGCGGGGATGATCGGCTTCATCGGCCTGGTGGTGCCGCACCTGATCCGTCTGGTTGCCGGTCCGGATCATCGGACGTTGCTGCCGGCCTCGATGATGGCCGGCGCCATTCTCCTGCTGCTTGCCGACCTGCTGGCGCGCCTGGCGCTGGCTCCGGCGGAGTTGCCGATCGGCATCGTCACGGCACTGATCGGCGCGCCGTTCTTCCTTTATCTGCTATTGCGGGGGCGGGCCTGATGCTGCGCGTGGAGAACCTGTCCATCCGCCGTGGCGGAAAGACTGTACTGGAAGGCCTCGAACTGGAGCTGCGGCCTGGCGAGATGCTCGGCGTACTCGGCCCCAACGGCGCTGGCAAGAGCACCTTGCTTGGCGCTCTCTGTGGCGAACTGGAGCCGGCCGAAGGGCTGGTGCTGCTCGACGAGCGCGGCCTCGACGACTGGCCGGGCGTCGCTCGCGCGCAGCGCCTGGCGGTGCTGCCGCAGAGTTCGTCGCTGGGCTTCGCCTTTCCGGTGGAGGCGGTGGTCGGCTTCGGTCGGCTGCCCCATTCCAGCGGCCGCGAGCGCGATGTGCAGATCGTCGCCGAGGCCTTGGCGGCGGCCGACGCCAGCCATCTGGCCGGGCGCAGCTACCTGGCGCTGTCCGGCGGCGAACGCCAGCGCGTGCACCTGGCGCGGGTGCTGGCGCAGCTGTGGCCGGGCGAGCCGGGGCAGGTGCTGCTGCTCGACGAACCGACCTCGGCGCTCGACCCGCTGCACCAGCACACTACCCTGCAGGCGGTGCATGATTTCGCCCGCCGCGGTGCCTCGGTGCTGGTGATCCTCCACGATCTCAACCTGGCCGCGCGCTATTGCGACCGCCTGCTGCTGTTGCAGAATGGTCGCCCGCACCTGCTCGGTACGCCCGAGGAAGTCCTGCGCCCCGAGCCGTTGCGCGCGGTGTTCGGCCTCGAGGTCCTGGTCCAGCGTCATCCCGAGCGAGGTCATCCGCTGATCGTCGCCCGTTGAAGGAGTCGCCATGCGCATTCGCCTGTTCGCTTTCTGTCTGCTGCTGGGCGGCTGCCAGTCCCAACTGCCGCCGCTGCCTGATTGGCAGAGCCCGGAAGGGCGCGACGATCCGCAGACGGGACGAATCGTCGAATTGCGCAGCGGCGTGACGCTGAGCCCGCAGCAACTGGTCGCACGCCTGGCGGCCGCGCCGCGAGTGATCGTCGGCGAGAAGCACGACAATCCCGATCATCATGCCGTGGAACTGTGGCTGGCGCAGGCCCTGGGCGAATATCGGGCGCAGGGCAGCCTGCTGCTGGAAATGCTCGATCCCGGCCAGCAACCACGGGTGGATGCGGTCCGCGCACAACTCGGGACCGGCAAGCCGGTGGCGAACCTGGAGCAGGCCCTGGACTGGCAGAAAGGTTGGGACTGGACGCAGTACGGACCCCTGGTGTCCTGGGCGGTTGCGCAACCCGCGCCGTTGCTGGCGGCGAACCTCCAGCGGAGCGAGATCATGCGCATCTACAGGGAGCGTCCGCCGCTTCCCGGAACGGCCTCCAGGCGTGACAGCGTGCGCCTGCCGCTGCTTGCGCAGATTCGCGAATCCCACTGCGGCATGCTTCCCGACGATCAATTGCCGGCGATGCTCGCCGTCCAGCAGCAACGTGACCGCCGTATGGCCGAGCGTTTTCGCGATGCGCCACTGCCGGCGATGCTCGTCGCCGGCAGCTTCCACGCCCGACGCGACCTCGGCGTACCGGTCCACCTGCGCGACCTTGGTGCGGAGAAGGGTGCGCAGGTACTGATGCTGGTCGAGGCCGGGCAGGCGGTAACGACGCGTGAGGCCGACTACGCCTGGTACACGCCGGCACAGCCGGACAAGGACTATTGCGCGGAGATGAAGAAGGCACGTTGAAGGAAGGGCGCGAGGCCTGGAGCCGTGTATCGCGCTACGTTTTCGCGGGCAAAAAAAGACCCGGCAAAGTGCCGGGTCGAAACCGTGATTAGCCTGATGAGGAGATAATCTGAAGAGTCCGACTGCTTGGTCTCTCAGCTTACCTGCTGGCCTCGCGACCAGTTGTTGTAATAATAACTATTCTCATTATCAGGTCAAGCCGGTTCTCATTCATTCCATCGCCAGCCGATGAACGGTCGTCTCCGGCCGAATCGCAGGCAAAACCGGATAGGTGAACTATTGCTTGAGGAAGGATGAACTATTGCCCTGCTGAAGGGGTGTGTAGGGGAGCCAACAAGCAGTAAGGGAGGGCTGCACAGGGTCACGATCAAGGTGCTCCCGCACGGGGGGCGCTGAGGGGATAGGATCATTTTTGCATGCTAGCCACTCCTCCTCAAACCGTGCGGGTGCTTTCTGCTGCACCGCTGTCTGCCAGGGGGCTTATGGGTTTGAATTCTCGGCGGTGCTGAGCGCTCGCAAGGAGGGTGCCCTATCTGTATCGTCCTTTCCTGCTAGCACTGACAGAGCGACGACATCGACATGCAGGAATACATCGAATCATTTCGGCGGGCTATGGACCGGACCAGCGCGCTTACAAGGGGGATGTCGAACTACCCACTCGACATTGACCCAGCACTGTTCATTGATCTGCCAGCAGTGGTCTCTGCCATCGCGCAGGACTTTTCGGAGTTCCTTCCGCACACTGACGTGCTGCCGGGTATGTGCTTCCGAGTGGCTCGGGAGCTGTCCTATGTCCTGTTTGAGCAGGGTGTCCGGCATACCGTTACGGTCGGCGATGTGGAGCTGGTGGATGGCTTTTATGTCGGCGTGACCGTGGATCAGCTCTTGCAGGATGTGGCGGATGGCTACCAGCTCGACTTCAAGGATGGACGGCCCGTGGGCAAGCCAATCCATGCCCATGCCTGGATCACCTTGGAGAACGGCTGTGTCATTGATGCCACTGTTCTCGCGTCTCAGCATCGTAAAAGCCCGAGCGCCAAAGAGCTGCTGTCTTTTGAGGAAGCTGTCTATTACACCGGGAAGCCGGGCACTCCAGTCATCCGGCACATACCAATGATGACTGGCCTCGTGTACCACCAGAAGGTTCTGGTCGCGCTTGTTGATGGCGATCTCCAGAGCTACTGCCACTGGGCCGAGGACTACGGCAAGTTGATGAGCCGGCTTGATCTGCTGCGGCTGGTGCCAGCTCTTACTGCCCGTTGATCATCAGTGCTAACTGGTCAGTTGAATTTGTAACGAAATCAAATGGCTCACTGATCCCTTGCCCTGGCCAGTTCAAAGCTATGGATGGGATCGTGAGCCTGCGGTCGGTGCTGCTATTCTGAGAGTGAGGTGTAAGCACCGTCCTTGAGCCTGTAGACGATGTTTTCTGTTGGCGTGGGCTTACTGCCATACCCCGAGTAATCGGTCCCCGTGCGTACAACCAGAAGGTCAGGCATTTTGGCGTTTTTGCTCGGGGCTACATGAATTGTTCCGGTGTAAGACCAGCAGGCTGGCATGTCAGGGATGGTATCGTCGCAGGTTCCCTCATTGTTGCCGCTAGTATTGATAATCCCTAGGGATGTCCAATGCACGCCGTCGAAGGCGATGAGCTGCTCGCCCTCGTAAGCCGTCCCTTGACCGCTTTCGAAGGTGGGAACCAACAGGGCAGTGCTGGTGTTGCTCAACTCCAGTTGGCCGACCTTCTCAGGTACTGTAGCGTCACCCCAGTTTCCTGCCTCTGTGAATGGGCTGCTTTGACGCGATACGATTTCCCAGTCGTTGCCGATTTTCTTGTAGGTGATTGCGCTGACTGATGCTCCAGCTGCATGGGACTCGTAGGGCTTGCCAGTTTGTGGGTCAATTTCGCGTAGCTTAACGAAAGCAACGTGATAGTCGGTGCCGGCATGTTTGAACGGCTGCTGGAACCATACGCTGGCAACAAACTCTGCTGAGGGATTGGCGAAGTAGCCAATTTGGCCTGCCTTTACGCGCTGCTCGGTGCTGCTCCCGATCTTGCCGGTGAGATCCCGTAAGACATCTTCATCCTGAATCACCAGCAAAGCTGGAGCGGCATTGCCAGAGTAGGTCGCTGCGGCGGACGCCTGCCCAGCACTGGCGAGAAGGCCAGCGGCTATGACTGCTACGGCAATCAGGCTCTTGCTCATACTGATTCGTTCCTTTGTGCTCATGGATAGTCCCTTAATGCATGCTTTTTTGTGCAGCGACCTGGAGTCTACATATGCAGCCCAGGCCTTGCCAGGCAAGAGGTATGCGTCTTGCGCAAGAAAACGACCGTTTTCTTTACGCCCTCGGCATCACCTCAAAACCACCCCGGTGTCATTTTCAGAAGACGACTGCACCAATTGACGGGGCGTAACGCCAGATGTGCAGGCGACTCCTGACAACGCAATATCAGAAGTCATCTGCACCAATCTCGACTATGCTCAATACTCGTGTGCACCAAAGCGAGGTGTGAGCATGGCGTCAGACACATCATTGATTGCCGAGCAAGGCGTGGCCACCCTGCCCGATGCGGCTTGGGCGCAGGCCCGGCAACGGGCGGAAATCATCGGGCCGCTGGCAGCGCTTGATGTGGTCGGGCATGAAGCCGCCGATGCCGCTGCTCACGCGCTTGGCCTGTCCAGGCGGCAGGTGTATGTCCTAATCCGCCGTGCCCGGCAAGGTGCTGGGCTTGTGACGGACCTGGCTCGCAGCCGATCCGGCGGCGGAAAAGGCAAGGGACGCTTGCCGGAATCAGTTGAGCGCATCATCCGCGAGTTGCTGCAAAAGCGCTTCCTGACCAAGCAGAAGCGTAGCCTGGCAGCGTTCCACCGCGAGGTCGCGCAGGCTTGCAAAGCGCAAAAGCTGCGGGCGCCGGCGCGCAACACCGTGGCTCTGCGGATCGCCGGCCTCGATCCGCTCAAGGCCACTCGCCGCCGGGAAGGTCAGGATGCGTCCCGCAGCCTGCAAGGTGTCGGTGGTGAGCCTCCCGCCGTGACCGCGCCACTGGAACAAGTGCAGATTGATCACACGGTCATCGACCTGATCGTGGTGGACGAGCGCGACCGGCAACCGATTGGCCGTCCGTATCTGACCATCGCCATCGACGTGTTTACCCGCTGCGTGCTCGGCATGGTCGTCACGCTGGAAGCGCCGTCATCTGTTTCGGTCGGCCTGTGCCTTGTGCATGTCGCCTGCGACAAGCGTCCCTGGCTGGAGGGTCTGAACATAGAAATGGAGTGGCCGATGAGCGGCAAGCCCAGGCTGCTCTACCTGGACAACGCGGCCGAGTTCAAGAGCGAAGCGCTACGCCGAGGCTGCGAGCAGCATGGCATCCGGCTTGACTATCGCCCGCTCGGGCAGCCGCACTACGGCGGCATCGTGGAACGGATCATCGGCACGGCGATGCAGATGATCCACGACGAATTGCCAGGGACGACCTTCTCCAACCCTGACCAGCGCGGCGACTACGATTCCGAAAACAAGGCCGCCCTGACGCTGCGTGAGCTGGAGCGCTGGCTCACATTGGCGGTCGGCACCTACCACGGCTCCGTGCACAACGGCCTGCTCCAGCCGCCGGCAGCGCGCTGGGCCGAAGCTATCGCGCGGACCGGCGTGCCAACCGTCATCACTCGCACCACGGCTTTTCTGGTCGATTTTCTGCCCATCATCCGCCGCACGCTGACCCGCACCGGCTTCGTCATCGACCACATCCATTACTACGCCGATGCGCTCAAGCCGTGGATAGCTCGGCGCGACCGCTTGCCTGCGTTCCTGATCCGGCGCGACCCGCGCGACATCAGCCGCATTTGGGTGCTGGAGCCGGAGGGGCAGCACTATCTGGAAATTCCATACCGCACCTTGTCGCACCCGGCTGTCACCCTCTGGGAACAACGACAGGCGCTGGCGAAATTGCGGCAGCAAGGGCGCGAACAGGTGGATGAGTCGGCGCTGTTTCGCATGATCGGCCAGATGCGCGAAATCGTGTCCACCGCGCAGAAAGCTACGCGCAAGGCGCGGCGCGACGCGGATCGACGCCAGCATCTCAAGGCAACGGCAGTTCTTTTCAAAACCACGCCACCACCGGACGCGGACATGGCTGACCCGCAGGCAGACAACCAGCCACCTGCCAAACCGTTCGACCAGATTGAGGAGTGGTAGCCGTGGAAGAATATCCCATCATCGACTTGTCCCACCTGATGCCGGTGGCCCAGGGCTTGGCCCGTCTTCCGGCGGACGAACGCATCCATCGCCTTCGCGCTGACCGCTGGATCGGCTATCCGCGAGCAGTCGAGGCGCTGAATCGGCTGGAAGCCCTGTATGCGTGGCCGAACAAACAACGCATGCCCAACCTGCTGTTGGTCGGTCCAACCAACAACGGCAAGTCGATGATCGTCGAGAAATTCCGCCGCACCCACCCGGCCAGCTCCGACGCCGACCAGGAGCACATTCCGGTACTGGTCGTGCAGATGCCATCCGAACCGTCGGTAATCCGCTTCTACGTCGCGCTACTTGCCGCGATGGGCGCGCCATTGCGCCCGCGCCCACGGCTGCCGGAAATGGAGCAATTGGCGCTGGCACTGCTACGCAAGGTCGGCGTGCGCATGCTGGTGATCGACGAATTGCACAACGTCCTGGCCGGCAACAGCGTCAACCGCCGGGAATTCCTCAACCTGCTGCGTTTCCTCGGCAACGAGCTGCGCATCCCGCTGGTCGGGGTCGGCACACGCGATGCCTACTTGGCGATCCGCTCGGACGACCAGTTGGAAAACCGCTTCGAGCCGATGATGCTGCCGGTGTGGGAGGCCAACGACGATTGCTGCTCACTGCTGGCCAGCTTCGCGGCTTCGCTCCCGCTGCGGCGACCCTCGTCGATTGCCACGCTGGATATGGCCCGCTACCTGCTCACGCGCAGCGAGGGCACCATCGGCGAGCTGGCGCACCTGTTGATGGCGGCGGCCGTCGCTGCCGTGGAGAGCGGTGAGGAAGCGATCAACCATCGCACGCTCAGCATGGCCGATTACACCGGTCCCAGCGAGCGGCGGCGGCAATTCGAGCGGGAACTGATGTGAAGCCAGCGCCACACTGGCCACTGCATCCGGCTCCCAGGGAAGGCGAAGCCTTGTCTTCGTGGCTCAACCGCGTGGCCCTTTGCTATCACATGGAGGTGTCCGAGCTGCTGGAGCACGATCTTGGTCACGGCCAGGTTGATGACCTGGACACCGCGCCACCACTGGCGCTGCTGGCGATGCTCTCCCAGCGGAGCGGCATCGAGCCGGACCGGCTGCGTTGCATGAGTTTCGCCGGCTGGGTGCCTTGGCTACTGGACAGCCTTGATGATCAGATTCCAGACGCATTGGAAACCTATGCGTTCCAGCTCTCGGTGCTGCTGCCGAAACTCCGCCGTAGGACGCGATTCATCACGAGCTGGCGTGCCTGGCTGCCCAGCCAGCCGATACATCGCGCCTGCCCGCTCTGTCTGAACGACCCGGCAAACCAAGCCGTACTGCTTGCATGGAAGCTGCCCCTGATGCTGAGCTGCCCGCTGCATGGCTGCTGGCTGGAATCCTATTGGGGCGTGCCTGGGCGGTTTCTCGGCTGGGAGAACGCCGACACTGCGCCGCGCACCGCCAGCGACGCGATTACGGTGATGGACCGGCGCACCTGGCAGGCACTGACGACCGGCCATGTGGAGCTGCCGCGCCGACGCATCCACGCTGGATTGTGGTTTCGGCTACTACGCACGCTGCTCGATGAGCTGAACACCCCGCTTTCGACGTGCGGAACCTGCGCGGGGTATCTCCGCCAAGTCTGGGAAGGCTGCGGGCATCCGCTGCGTGCTGGGCAAAGTCTGTGGCGACCGTATGAAACCCTGAACCCGGCAGTACGGTTGCAGATGCTGGAGGCGGCGGCAACGGCAATCAGCTTGATTGAGATGAGGGATATAAGCCCGCCGGGCGAGCATGCAAAGCTGTTCTGGTCCGAACCCCAAACCGGTTTCACCAGTGGCCTGTCGGCGAAAACGCCGAAGCCCGAACCCGTCGATCACTGGCAACGGGCAGTCCAGGCCATCGATGAGGCCATCATTGAAGCGCGGCACGACCCCGAGACGGCACGCTCGCTGTTCGCGTTGGCTTCCTATGGTCGGCGCGACCCCGCTTCCCTGGAACAGTTGCGCGCCACCTTCGCAAAGGAAGGCATCCCCCCGGAATTCCTGTCACATTACGTGCCTGATGGACCCTTTGCATGTCTTAGACAGAATGACGGGTTAAGTGACAAATTTTGACGACCAGAACTTTCCGGTGCACACTGTCACATAATCGAACGTTTGTGATACATGCTGATCGGATATGCCCGCGTCTCCAAAGCCGATGGCTCGCAGTCTCTCGACCTGCAGCACGACGCCTTGCGCGCCGCAGGTGTCGAACGGGACAATATCTATGATGATCTTGCTTCCGGCGGTCGTGATGATCGCCCTGGCTTGACCGCCTGCCTCAAGTCATTGCGTGACGGCGATGTGCTGGTGGTCTGGAAGCTCGATCGCCTCGGACGATCGCTTGCCCATCTGGTCAACACGGTGAAGGAGCTGTCAGACCGCAAGATCGGCCTGCGGGTTCTGACTGGAAAGGGCGCTCAGATCGACACCACGACTGCGTCCGGTCGCATGGTGTTCGGAATCTTCGCCACCTTGGCCGAGTTCGAGCGGGATCTGATCCGAGAGCGCACCATGGCGGGTCTCGCCTCCGCGAGAGCGCGCGGTCGCAAGGGCGGACGAAAATTCGCGCTCACCAAAGCTCAGGTGCGTCTCGCGCAAGCCGCCATGGCCCAGCGCGATACTTCAGTTTCCGATCTCTGCAAGGAACTCGGCATCGAGCGCGTCACTCTCTACCGATATGTCGGTCCCAAAGGCGAGCTCAGAGACCATGGAAAGCATGTTCTCGGACTTACGTAGCAACTCGTTTCTTTTCGCAGGTTGAGCCACCTCCGCGCTTCATCAGAAAACTGAAGGAACCTCCATTGAATCGAACTAATATTTTTTTTGGTGAATCGCATTCTGACTGGTTGCCTGTCAGAGGCGGAGAATCCGGTGATTTTGTTTTTCGACGTGGTGACGGGCATGCCTTCGCGAAAATCGCACCTGCTTCCCGCCGCGGTGAGCTCGCTGGAGAGCGTGACCGCCTCATTTGGCTCAAAGGTCGAGGTGTGGCTTGCCCCGAGGTGATCAACTGGCAGGAGGAACAGGAGGGTGCATGCTTGGTGATAACGGCAATTCCGGGAGTACCGGCGGCTGATCTGTCTGGAGCGGATTTGCTCAAAGCGTGGCCGTCAATGGGGCAGCAACTTGGCGCTGTTCACAGCCTATCGGTTGATCAATGTCCGTTTGAGCGCAGGCTGTCGCGAATGTTCGGACGCGCCGTTGATGTGGTGTCCCGCAATGCCGTCAATCCCGACTTCTTACCGGACGAGGACAAGAGTACGCCGCAGCTCGATCTTTTGGCTCGTGTCGAACGAGAGCTACCGGTGCGGCTCGACCAAGAGCGCACCGATATGGTTGTTTGCCATGGTGATCCCTGCATGCCGAACTTCATGGTGGACCCTAAAACTCTTCAATGCACGGGTCTGATCGACCTTGGGCGGCTCGGAACAGCAGATCGCTATGCCGATTTGGCACTCATGATTGCTAACGCCGAAGAGAACTGGGCAGCGCCAGATGAAGCAGAGCGCGCCTTCGCTGTCCTATTCAATGTATTGGGGATCGAAGCCCCCGACCGCGAACGCCTTGCCTTCTATCTGCGATTGGACCCTCTGACTTGGGGTTGATGTTCATGCCGCCTGTTTTTCCTGCTCATTGGCACGTTTCGCAACCTGTTCTCATTGCGGACACCTTTTCCAGCCTCGTTTGGAAAGTTTCATTGCCAGACGGGACTCCTGCAATCGTCAAGGGATTGAAACCTATAGAAGACGTTGCTGATGAACTGCGCGGGGCCGACTATCTGGTATGGCGCAATGGGAGGGGAGCAGTCCGGTTGCTCGGTCGTGAGAACAATCTGATGTTGCTCGAATATGCCGGGGAGCGAATGCTCTCTCACATCGTTGCCGAGCACGGCGACTACCAGGCGACCGAAATTGCAGCGGAACTGATGGCGAAGCTGTATGCCGCATCTGAGGAACCCCTGCCTTCTGCCCTTCTCCCGATCCGGGATCGCTTTGCAGCTTTGTTTCAGCGGGCGCGCGATGATCAAAACGCAGGTTGTCAAGCTGACTACGTCCACGCGGCGATTATAGCCGATCAAATGATGAGCAATGCCTCGGAACTGCGTGGGCTACATGGCGATCTGCATCATGAAAACATCATGTTCTCCAGTCGCGGCTGGCTGGTGATAGATCCCGTCGGTCTGGTCGGTGAAGTGGGCTTTGGCGCCGCCAATATGTTCTACGATCCGGCTGACAGAGACGACCTTTGTCTCGATCCTAGACGCATTGCACAGATGGCGGACGCATTCTCTCGTGCGCTGGACGTCGATCCGCGTCGCCTGCTCGACCAGGCGTACGCTTATGGGTGCCTTTCCGCAGCTTGGAACGCGGATGGAGAAGAGGAGCAACGCGATCTAGCTATCGCGGCCGCGATCAAGCAGGTGCGACAGACGTCATACTAGATATCAAGCGACTTCTCCTATCCCCTGGGAACACATCAATCTTACCGGAGAATATCGTTGGCCAAAGCCTTAGCGTAGGATTTCGCCCTCTCCCGCAAACGACCCCCGAATGTCCGGTCGATCCGCGCGACGTCCCAGGCGGGCGTTCCCTTGGCGGACATCCACGCCGCAGCGTCGTGCATCAGCCGCACAACCTCGTCGATATCACCCGAGCAGGCGACCCGAACGTTCGGAGGCTCCTCGCTGTCCATTCGCTCCCCTGGCGCGGTATGAACCGCCGCCTCATAGTGCAGTTTGATCCTGACGAGCCCAGCATGTCTGCGCCCACCTTCGCGGAACCTGACCAGGTCCGCTAGCGGGCGGCCGGAAGGTGAATGCTAGGCATGATCTAACCCTCGGTCTCTGGCGTCGCGACTGCGAAATTTCGCGAGGGTTTCCGAGAAGGTGATTGCGCTTCGCAGATCTCCAGGCGCGTGGGTGCGGACGTAGTCAGCGCCATTGCCGATCGCGTGAAGTTCCGCCGCAAGGCTCGCTGGACCCAGATCCTTTACAGGAAGGCCAACGGTGGCGCCCAAGAAGGATTTCCGCGACACCGAGACCAATAGCGGAAGCCCCAACGCCGACTTCAGCTTTTGAAGGTTCGACAGCACGTGCAGCGATGTTTCCGGTGCGGGGCTCAAGAAAAATCCCATCCCCGGATCGAGGATGAGCCGGTCGGCAGCGACCCCGCTCCGTCGCAAGGCGGAAACCCGCGCCTCGAAGAACCGCACAATCTCGTCGAGCGCGTCTTCGGGTCGAAGGTGACCGGTGCGGGTGGCGATGCCATCCCGCTGCGCTGAGTGCATAACCACCAGCCTGCAGTCCGCCTCAGCAATATCGGGATAGAGCGCAGGGTCAGGAAATCCTTGGATATCGTTCAGGTAGCCCACGCCGCGCTTGAGCGCATAGCGCTGGGTTTCCGGTTGGAAGCTGTCGATTGAAACACGGTGCATCTGATCGGACAGGGCGTCTAAGAGCGGCGCAATACGTCTGATCTCATCGGCCGGCGATACAGGCCTCGCGTCCGGATGGCTGGCGGCCGGTCCGACATCCACGACGTCTGATCCGACTCGCAGCATTTCGATCGCCGCGGTGACAGCGCCGGCGGGGTCTAGCCGCCGGCTCTCATCGAAGAAGGAGTCCTCGGTGAGATTCAGAATGCCGAACACCGTCACCCTGCTGCGTAACATCGTTGCTGCTCCATAACATCAAACATCGACCCACGGCGTAACGCGCTTGCTGCTTGGATGCCCGAGGCATAGACTGTACAAAAAAACAGTCATAACAAGCCATGAAAACCGCCACTGCGCCGTTACCACCGCTGCGTTCGGTCAAGGTTCTGGACCAGTTGCGTGAGCGCATACGCTACTTGCATTACAGCTTACGAACCGAACAGGCTTATGTCCACTGGGTTCGTGCCTTCATCCGTTTCCACGGTGTGCGTCACCCGGCAACCTTGGGCAGCAGCGAAGTCGAGGCATTTCTGTCCTGGCTGGCGAACGAGCGCAAGGTTTCGGTCTCCACGCATCGTCAGGCATTGGCGGCCTTGCTGTTCTTCTACGGCAAGGTGCTGTGCACGGATCTGCCCTGGCTTCAGGAGATCGGAAGACCTCGGCCGTCGCGGCGCTTGCCGGTGGTGCTGACCCCGGATGAAGTGGTTCGCATCCTCGGTTTTCTGGAAGGCGAGCATCGTTTGTTCGCCCAGCTTCTGTATGGAACGGGCATGCGGATCAGTGAGGGTTTGCAACTGCGGGTCAAGGATCTGGATTTCGATCACGGCACGATCATCGTGCGGGAGGGCAAGGGCTCCAAGGATCGGGCCTTGATGTTACCCGAGAGCTTGGCACCCAGCCTGCGCGAGCAGCTGTCGCGTGCACGGGCATGGTGGCTGAAGGACCAGGCCGAGGGCCGCAGCGGCGTTGCGCTTCCCGACGCCCTTGAGCGGAAGTATCCGCGCGCCGGGCATTCCTGGCCGTGGTTCTGGGTTTTTGCGCAGCACACGCATTCGACCGATCCACGGAGCGGTGTCGTGCGTCGCCATCACATGTATGACCAGACCTTTCAGCGCGCCTTCAAACGTGCCGTAGAACAAGCAGGCATCACGAAGCCCGCCACACCGCACACCCTCCGCCACTCGTTCGCGACGGCCTTGCTCCGCAGCGGTTACGACATTCGAACCGTGCAGGATCTGCTCGGCCATTCCGACGTCTCTACGACGATGATTTACACGCATGTGCTGAAAGTTGGCGGTGCCGGAGTGCGCTCACCGCTTGATGCGCTGCCGCCCCTCACTAGTGAGAGGTAGGGCAGCGCAAGTCAATCCTGGCGGATTCACTACCCCTGCGCGAAGGCCATCGGTGCCGCATCGAACGGCCGGTTGCGGAAAGTCCTCCCTGCGTCCGCTGATGGCCGGCAGCAGCCCGTCGTTGCCTGATGGATCCAACCCCTCCGCTGCTATAGTGCAGTCGGCTTCTGACGTTCAGTGCAGCCGTCTTCTGAAAACGTGTCGTTTTCAGAAGACGACCGCACCATCTGACTGGATGTAACGCCTGGTGTGCATACGGCTCCTGACAGCCCAATATCAGGAGTCGTCTGCACCAATCTCGACTATGCTCAATACTCGTGTGCACCAAAGCGAGGTTTGGGCATGACATCAGACACTCCACCGATTGCCGCGCAAGGCGTGGCCACCCTGCCCGACGAGGCATGGGCGCAAGCCCGGCACCGGACGGAAATCATCGGGCCACTGGCAGCGCTTGAGGTGGTCGGGCATGAAGCCGCCGATGAGGCAGCCCAAGCGCTGGGCCTGTCCCGGCGACAGGTATATGTCCTGATCCGTCGCGCCCGGCAGGGTACTGGCCTGGTAACAGACCTGACGCCCGGCCGATCCGGCGGCGGCAAAGGCAAGGGGCGCTTGCCGGAACCGGTCGAGCGCATCATCCGCGAGCTGCTGCAAAAGCGCTTCCTGACCAAGCAGAAACGCAGCCTGGCGGCGTTCCACCGCGAAGTCGCGCAGGCGTGCAAAACCCAGAAGCTGCCGGTGCCGGCGCGCAACACCGTGGCCCAGCGGATTGCCGGACTACACCCGGCGAAAATAGCCCGCAGCCGGGGCGGGCAGGACGCTGCCCGTCCCTTGCAAGGCGCGGGTGGCATTCCGCCAGAAGTCACCATGCCGCTGGAACAGGTGCAGATCGACCACACCGTCATCGACCTGATCGTGGTCGACGAGCGCGACCGGCAACCGATTGGCCGCCCATATTTGACCCTCGCCATCGACGTGTTCACGCGCTGCGTACTCGGCATGGTGGTCACGCTGGAAGCGCCGTCCGCCGTCTCGGTCGGCCTATGCCTCGCGCATGCCGCCTGCGACAAGCGGCCCTGGCTGGAAGGGCTGAATGTGGAAATGGACTGGCCGATGAGCGGCAAGCCCAGGCTGCTCTATCTGGACAACGCGGCCGAGTTCAAAAGCGAAGCGCTGCGCCGTGGCTGCGAACAGCATGGCATCCGGCTGGACTATCGCCCACCAGGCCAGCCGCACTACGGCGGCATCGTGGAACGGATCATCGGCACGGCGATGCAGATGATCCACGACGAATTACCGGGGACGACCTTCTCCAATCCCGGCCAGCGCGGCGAGTACGATTCCGAGAAGATGGCCACCCTGACGCTGCGCGAGCTGGAGCGCTGGCTCGCGTTGGCGGTAGGCACCTATCACGGCTCCGTGCACAACGGCCTGCTCCAGCCGCCGGCCGCGCGCTGGGCCGAGGCCGTGGAGCGCGTTGGCGTCCCGGCCGTCGTTACCCGCCCCACCGCGTTTTTGGTCGATTTCC